>CAYUEG010000001.1:0-19672 GCA_964443245.1 uncultured Burkholderiales bacterium
GTATCAGGCGCCCTCGCGCCCGAGGCCACGCGGCATCGGAAACTTGACCTGCTCTTCCACCCCTTCCAGTTTGCGCACGCTTCGGGCACCGAGCACACGCAGGCGCTCGATCACTTCTTCAACCAGTACTTCGGGAGCCGATGCGCCGGCGGTCACGCCGATGCGCTTCTTTCCGGCAAGCCAGGCCGGTTCGATCTGCGAGGCACCTTCCACCATGTAGGCGGCGATGCCCTTGTTGGCGGCCACTTCCCGCAAGCGGTTCGAATTGGAACTATTGGGCGAGCCGATGACGATCACCAGATCGCACTGGGGCGCCATGAACTTGACGGCGTCCTGGCGATTCTGCGTGGCGTAGCAGATATCGTCCTTCTTGGGGCCGCGGATCGCCGGATAGCGCGCCTTGAGTGCCGTCACGATACGCGCCGCATCGTCCACCGAGAGCGTGGTCTGGGTCACATAAGCCAGGGCCTGGGGATTGGCCACCTTGAGGGCGGCAACATCCTCCAGCGTTTCCACCAGGTGCATGCCGCTGGCCGACTGGCCCATCGTGCCTTCCGCCTCCGGGTGCCCCTTGTGGCCGATCATCACGATCTCCATCCCTTCCCTGCGCATCTTGTGCACTTCGGTATGCACCTTGGTCACCAGCGGGCAAGTGGCATCAAATACGGCGAAGCCACGCCGCTCCGCCTCCTGGCGAACGGCCTGCGAGACACCGTGGGCACTGAAGATCAGGGTTGCGCCGGCCGGTACTTCTTCCAGTTCATCGACAAACACCGCGCCTTTGGCGCGCAAATCGGCCACCACATAGCGGTTGTGGACGATTTCGTGGCGGACGTAGATCGGGCGGCCATGCAGCGCGAGCGCCTTTTCCACGATGGCAATGGCACGCTCGACCCCGGCACAAAAGCCGCGCGGTTGCGCCAGCAGCACCTCCGGCCCCGCTGTTATGGCCGGCTCCCCGCCGTGCGTGTCGGCCGTACTTTTCCCGCCTGCTGCTAAATCCATGGCGTCAGAGAATACCGACGATCTGCGCTTCGAACACGATCGTGCGGCCGGCCAGCGGATGATTGAAATCGAACACCGTGTGGGTTTCATCACACTCGATCAGGGTGCCGGCAAACTCGGCGCCGGAAGCATCCGTGAAGGCGATGCGGCTGCCTGGCTCCTCGTCAATCTCGCGCGGCAGTGCGTGGCGCGCGATGCGCTGGATCAACTCCGGATTGCGCAGGCCAAAGGCCGCCTCCGGTTCCAGGGTGAACGATTGACGCTCACCGGCCTGCATGCCCAGCAGGCACTGTTCCAGGGTCTCGGCCAAATGGCCGGCGCCGAGCGTCAACGTGGCAGGCTTCATGCCGAAGGTGCTCACCGCCTCGGTTCCATCGGGCAATGCCACGCGGTAATGCAGCGTCAAGAAGCTGCCGGCCTGCACTTTCGCCTGTACTTTCGTTTGCGGGGCAGGTATGTCGGATGCGGTGTTCACGCGTTAGGGAGATGGCATGCCATCAGGACAGATCGGGACGGGGGATTGTAAGGGATGGGTTCATCATGGGAATAGCGGATTGGCCGGCTTCGGAGCGGCCGCGGGAGCGGTTGCTCGAGGCCGGTGCCAGCGCCTTGAGCGATGCGGAGTTGCTGGCGATCTTCCTGCGTACGGGCGTGGTCGGCAAAAGCGCGGTGGATCTGGCGCGGGAACTCCTTGCGCGCTTCGGCGGCCTCAATCGCCTGTTCGCCACCTCGCGTGCCGAATTCACGGCCATGCCGGGCATGGGGGATGCCAAGTACGCCCAGCTGCAGGCTGTGCTGGAAATGGCACGCCGCGCCCTGCGCGAAGGACTGGAGCAAGGCGTCAGCCTGTCTTCCCCCGCGGCGGTGAAGGACTATCTGGTCCTGATGCTGGGAGGTCTGTCTCACGAGGTATTTGCCGTGCTGTTCCTGAATGCGCAGAACCGGCTGATCGCCTCGGATGAAATGTTTCGCGGCACCCTGACCCAAACCAGCGTCTACCCGCGTGAAGTCGTCAAGCGGGCGCTCGCCTTGAACGCAGCGGCGGTCATCTTTGCCCACAACCACCCTTCCGGCGTGGCCGAGCCCAGCGCTGCCGACCGGCTGCTCACCGACGCCCTGGGTAACGCGCTAGGCACGGTCGATGTGCGGGTCCTGGATCACATCATCGTGGCCGGGCGCAGTACGCTGTCGTTCGCCGAACGCGGACTGCTCTGACCCTGCTGCAAGGGCATGCAAAGACGAAAGCCCTTGAATAAAAAGGATAAATCTGTGTATAATCTTTGGCTTTCCTGATCGCCGCCTAGGCTGTCAGAAAAAGTTCGGTACGAGCGTCCGCGATGTCCCTCGTCAAGTTGCCGGTTGCATGCAAGGGTGTTGTTGCAACGGCAGGGTTGCGGTTTCCTGGTAGGTCCCTCGTTGCCGGTTTTCATTTCTCTCACAGGAGCAATTCATGGCAAAAGTATGCCAAGTCACGGGCAAGGGCCCGATGGTGGGAAACAACGTTTCCCACGCCAACAACAAGACCAAACGCCGTTTTCTTCCCAACCTGCAGTACCGTCGCTTTTGGGTTGAGAGTGAAAACCGCTGGGTGCGCCTGCGCGTTTCTTCCGCCGGCCTGCGCACCATCGACAAACACGGTATCGACCACGTCCTGGCGGATCTGCGCGCCAAAGGCACCCTTTAACCTTCAAGGAGTCAGACCATGCGTGACAAGATCAAGCTCGAATCGACTGCCGGTACCGGCCACTTCTACACCACAAACAAGAACAAGCGCACCATGCCCGAAAAAATGGAGATCAAGAAGTATGATCCCAAGGCGCGCAAGCACGTGATCTACAAGGAAACCAAGATCAAGTAATTTCTGGTTCCCGCAAAAGCAAAAGCCCCGCACTGCGGGGCTTTTGCTTTTGCGCCATCTGTAGCGCCGCCTGTACCGTCGCTGCAGGCTACAGTCTACGAGACGGCCTGCACGACGAGGCCCCCTGCAAGGAGCGATCTATGCGTTCGCCGGGACCAGGGCATAGCTGCGCAGGCGTAGCGAAAACTCCTCTAGCGCGCGAATGCCGCTCTCCTCGGCTCGCTTGCACCAATCCTGCAGATCGCGCAGCAGTTGCTCGCTGGAGGTGCTGGAGCGCTCCCACAGTGCCGTCAACTCCTGCCGCATGGCATACAGTTTGGCCAGTACGGCATTGGTATCCAGTACCTGCTTCAACTGGGCGCGGTCGGCTTCCTTCAGCTCGCTCGCGTCCTTGTTCAGGGCGCGCTTGATGCCCTTGAAACGCGCACGCTCGGTCGACGCTTCCTTGAGTTTGGCCAGTTCCTCGCGCCAGGCCGCCTTGAAGTGCTTGCCATAGCGCGACATGACGTCGTAGCGGTTGGCGATCACGGCTTGCAGGGTTTCCATGTCGGCAGCGGCCTTGGCAGCCACAAACTTGGGCTTCGGCGCCACTTTCTTTACCTTGGCCAGGCCCATCATCTCCATGATGCGAATGTACAACCAGCCAATGTCGAATTCGTACCACTTGTTCGAGAGCTTGGCCGACGTTCCAAAGGCGTGGTGATTGTTGTGCAGTTCCTCGCCGCCAATCAGGATGCCCCAGGGCAGGATGTTGACGCTGGCGTCAGCCACCTTGAAATTGCGGTAGCCGAACCAGTGCCCCCAGCCGTTGATGACGCCGGCGGCCCAGAACGGGATCCAGGCAATCTGCACCGCCCACATGAGCGCACCGGGCACTACCCCGAACAACAGGATATTGATCAGGAGAAGCAAGGTGACACCCATCTTTTCGTGTGGTGTGTAGAGATTGCGCTCCATCCAGTCATCCGGTGTGCCATGGCCATAGCGTTCCATGGTTTCCTTGTTGCGCGACTCCTTCACATACAACAGCACACCGGTCCAGAGCACCTTGTTGATGCCGTGGATCTGCGGGCTGTGCGGATCGTCCACAGTCTCGCACTTGGCGTGGTGCTTGCGGTGAATCGCGGCCCACTCCTTGGTGATCATGCCGGTGGTCAGCCACAACCAGAACCGGAAGAAATGGCTGGGAATCGCGTGCAGATCAAGCGCACGGTGCGCCTGGCAACGATGCAGAAAGATCGTCACGCCCGCAATGGTGATGTGGGTCAGCAGCAAGGCGACGCCTACCCATTGCCAGAACGACAGGTCAAACACGCCGGAAAAGAATGTCATGTCTCCCTCCAAGGAGTGCACCGAAGGTTATTGGTGAAGTCACAGCACTTTTCGGCGCGCAAGCATTTTACCCGCAAAGCGTTGGCCAGCGCGCGAACCCCACTTCCTGCGGGAACGCCAGCGACAAGGTGCGCGGGCCGCTTTGGATGACCCGCCATGCGAAACGCGGGAACTGGGCATAGCTGCCGATCCAGACTCCCGGTTCAGGTTGGGTGATCCCGCACAGGGCAAATGTGCGCATCGGCGAATTGAGCCCCGTCTTCAATGCCTTTCCCAGCGCCTCGCGCGCGCCCCACAGGATGGCGCATGCGGGAGCCAACGCCGGCCCGCTCGCCTTCAGCCATGCCTGTTCCTCGGCAGATGGGTCCAGTTCCGCCAGCACGGTTGCCGCCACACCCGCTTCCACCGTTTCCAGGTCAATCCCCATGGGCCACTGTGCCGGATGGGCCAGCGCAACCGCCATGCCGTTCGAATGACTCAGCGTCACATCCACACCAATAGCGCGGGCATGGTGCACCATCGGTTGGCCAAAAACGCCGGGTTGAATGTCGATCGCCGACCATGCTTCTTCGTGGAGCATGGCGGCCAAGGCCTGCTTGGCGGCGCTGCGTCCCAACAGGAATCCATCACGCTTCTGCGCAAAGCGCAGCCCATGATAGTGCGCCAATTCGCGTTCACTCAGAACCACTTCGGGGGTGTGGACCCGCGTCTGCAGCATCGCCTCGGTGACCACGGCCAGGTACGCGCTCCGTCCAATCGCACCATGGCGAACGACGAAGTGCTCCAGGCTTCCGACCGTCATGACGAGCCGGTTCGCTGATACGAAGCGCGCAAACGCTCGATACCCTGATCGATCGAAACGCGAGGCACGTAGCCCAGATCGCGCCGGGCTGCAGAAATGTCGAACCAGTGCGCTGTGGCCAGTTCGCGAACCAGAAAACGGGTCAGACGCGGTTCGGACCCACTGCCCACCAGGCGATGGAAGGTCTCGAAAGCAACGGCCAGACCCAGTGCCAGGGACACCGGCACCGCACGCGTCACCTGGGGCGCCCCTGCTGCCTGCAACAGGCGGTTTACCATGGTCCACATGGGTACCGGTTCGCCCTGTGAAATGAAATACACCTTGCCGGAAATCGGTGCGCCCGGAAACAGGCGGTCGGCAGCCAGCAGGTGCGCCTCGGCTGCGTTGTCAACGTGAATGGTGTCGATCAGTTTGTCCTGCCGGCCAATGCGGCGCAACTGACCCGCCTTGGCACGCGCCAGCATGCGCGGCAACAGGTGATTGTCACCCTCGCCCCAGATCAGGTGGGGGCGCAGACTCACAGTGGCGAGCCTGTCCCCATTGGCGGCGATCACCGCCTGTTCGGCGAGCGCCTTGGTCTTCGGATAGTGTGCCTCGTAGTGGGGTGGGTAGGGGACCGATTCGTCGACCCCTTCCATGTCGCGCCCGTCGAAAACCACGCTGGGCGAGCTGGTGTAGATGAGTCGCTGCACGCCGCGCTCCAGACAGGCGGCAATCACGTTGGCTGTCCCTGTGACGTTGGTGCGATAGTAGTCGGCGTACTCTCCCCAGATCCCGGGCTTGGCTGCCACATGAAACACGGCCTCGCACCCTTGCACTGCTCTCGAAACCGCAGCGGCATCAGCCAGATCACCTTGCAGCTGCTCGACACCCTGCGCCGCAAGCTCCGGATACGTCTGACGCGACAGGCTGCGCACCATGTCGCCACGCGCCACCAGGGCCCGCACGACGGCCCCTCCGAGGAACCCACCACCACCGGTCACCAGCACCTTCATGCCAACTCCTTGGCGGCCCAGACCGCCAGCTTCTCGCGAAATATCTTGGCGTTGTGACGGACGTCAACCGGAAACGCGGGGTGAAACAGGATGGTCCGGATGGCGCGGGTATGCTCATGCCTGGCACCCAGGACAAGCAGTTCCTCACGCACGGCGGAAAGGGAAAGATCCTGTGCCTCTTTCTCCATCTCGACGCACAGCACCGGCTCCATGACGCCAGCGCGTACCACCCCGACCAGCGCAGTGCGAAACACCTTGGGGTGGGCGTTGAACACGCCTTCACAGGGAATCGAAAATCGCGTCTGGTCAGGTGAGACCACCCGATGCGCACGTCTGCCGCAAAACCACAACCTGCCCTGCCCGTCCACATACCCGACGTCGCCCATGCGGTGGTAGAAGCCACCCGAGGGATCGGGAATCTTCGACAGCGCGGTCGCTTCCGGCAAGTTGAAATACATGCGGGTTGCGTGGCCTGCCCTGACCGCAATCTCGCCGATCTCGCCCTGGGGCACCTCCAGCGCATCGTCCCATTGCGCGATCGCTTCATCCGATATGCGGATGATCCGTGCCACCACGCCCGCTACCGGTCGGCCGACGCATACCCCGGCCCCTGTCTCGGTCAGGCCGCTGGTCTCACCAAGAATTTCGTTGCTGCCAATCGAGGCCACCGGCAGGCATTCTGTTGCCCCGTAGGGCGTGAACACCTGCGCCCCGCCTTGCAGCATGGCCGCAAAACGGCCCAGCGTTCTGGCTGGCACCGGTGCTCCGGCCGAGATCGCACGCTTCAGGGTCGGCAGCTTGATCCCGTGTCTTTCGCCATGCCTTCCCACCCGGTTGATCAGGGCGGGCGATCCGAACATGTTGGTGATGCCGAACTTTTCAATCGCGCCGATGATGTTGACCGGATCGGCACTGGCCGGACGTGAGGCATCCATTTCCGGGACCACCGATGTCATGCCCAATGCCGGGCCGAACAGCGCGAACAGGGGAAAGGTTGACAGGTCCATCTCGCCCGGCTCAATGCCGTACAGGGTGCGGATGTGCTCTACCTGTGCATTGAAAATCTCGTGGGTATACACAGCGCCCTTGGGAGCGCCGGTGCTGCCGCTGGTAAA
This sequence comes from uncultured Burkholderiales bacterium, assembly GCA_964443245.1. GTDB lineage: Bacteria > Pseudomonadota > Gammaproteobacteria > Burkholderiales > JAEUOS01 > CANJDH01. The sequence goes on from CAYUEG010000001.1 coordinate 7,108, forward strand.
CAGGATCGCCGCCGTCTCCTCCGGCGCAGGCTCGATCGCAGTAAACGGCTGGATCGCTTGTCCCTGCCGACGCAGGGTCGCCAGCGTCGTGCCGCCCCAGAACCATCTGGATCCAACCGTGACGTTGATGCGCACGCTGTTGCGTGCCCATCCGAGCACCACGCGCGCCGCATGCGCTTTTGAAATGCCAATGAAGGCTTCGGGACGCGCATGGGTAAGGCAACCGCGCAGATTCGGCAGCCCGATGCCCGGATCAATCAGCACCGGCACGGCACCGGCCTTGAACAGGGCAAACGTCAGGACAAAGAAATCAAGGCTGGGCGGCACCATCAGCGCGGTGCGGACGCCACGTCCGACACCTGCGGCGGCGAGTCCCGCGGCGACGTGGTTGCTGGCGTCTTCCAGTTCACGAAAGGTCAGCTGCTCGTAGCGCACCGCTCCCTGCGCATCCCTGCCGCTGGCACAGATGACAGCCGGTCGGGCAGGTTGCAGCGCCGCCATGCTGCCAAGGTGCCGCGCAATATTGCCTGTCGAACCCGAAGCAGAATCCATCATGGGCTGCAGCTCAAGCCAGAAAGTCCTTCACCAGCGCGAGAATCTCGACCCCTGCATCCTCGAGCACGTAATGGCCGGCATTCGGGAACCGATGCACCCGTGCCGCTGGAAGGAGTTGCTCCCATTCGCGCAGAAAGTGGTGATCAAACACGAAGTCTTTCTCGCCCCAGAGAATCAGCGTCGGCGTGTGGTTGAAGCTCGGCAAGGCAGCGGCCACCTCGCTCACCAGCTGGTAGCCCGGATCCTCCGGCGCCAGCGGGATGTCCTGCACAAAGCGAAACACCCCCGTGCGCTCCTCCGGCCTGCGATACGGCCACAGATAGCCTTCACGCACGGCCTGTGCCATCGGCCGGCAAACCGCCCAGCGCGCCAGCACGCTGTTGAACAGGCCCGTATCGCGGATCAGCAGTTCACCCAGCGGGGTCTTGCGACACAGCCACAACGACCAGGGCAGGCGCTTGGTCTTCGGCAGATGGAAGGCGGCCGTGTTCAACAGCACCAGCCGACCGATGCGCTCCGGATGCCGTGCGGCATAAGCCATGCCGATCATGCCGCCCCAATCATGCATCACCAGCGTGATCGGCCCTTTGACATCGAGTTGATCAATCAGGGTAGCCAGATCGTCAACGCGCCGCGCCAGCGTGTACGGATAGGCCGCTTCGTCCGGTTTGTCGGAGAGGCCGCAGCCGACGTGGTCCGGCACGATGACCCGGTGCGTATCACGCAAGCCCAGCACCAGATTGCGATAGAAGAAAGACCAGGTCGGGTTGCCGTGCAACATCAACACCGTGTCACCCTGCCCTTCGTCCAGCACATGCATGCTGAAGCCATTGACTTCGCGCATGCGGCCCGCAAACGGATACTGCGGGTTCGTAAATGTCACCATTCCAGCCCCATCATCAGGCAGGTCAGCCCGCTGCCAATACCGAGAAAGCCGACACGCTGGCCAGCCTTGAGAACCCCTCTATCGTCGGCGATCGCTGCCGTCACCGGCAGCGCTGCCGTGCCCATGTTGCCCAGATAAGGGAAGGTTGTGTAATCCTTTTCACGCGACACCTGCAGAGAGCGCAGGATGGCGTCCTGGTGGCCGCTGCCGACCTGGTGGCAGATCACACGATCCACCATGTCCGGCGTCCACGCCATGTGCCGCATGAATGCCTGCCAGGTTTCCTGTCCAAGCTGGACGCCGTGCTTCAGCACTGACACTGAATCGGTCGCCATGTACTGCGCATAGCGCTGCCCCCCCTGATTCAGTTCATCCGGCCCGGAAGGATCGGCAGCAACCGCCTCGATCCCCCACCGGCACAGGCGGTGGTGTTCCGGGGCAACATTAGAAACGGCGCCGCGCAGGCGATGTCCGCGCGCCCCCGGGAACGATCCGTCCGTCAGCAGCATCGCGACAGCGCCCGAACCACCGGTGAACGTTGCCAGGGCCTCGGTAAACTCCGGCATGCCGGGCAGCGGCCCGCCCCGCTGTCGCGCGGCACCCAGCATCTTGGCAATGGCCACTTCATTGATTTCGCGTGCCGATTCGCACGACACCACCAGGCCAGCGCGAATCTGCCCCAGCTCGATCCGGTTGGCCACATCCAGCATGCCGTTCAGCACGCCCAAACAGGCATTGCTCAAATCAAATACCGAGGCCTGCCCGCGCACACCGAGGTTGTCCGCCACCGCGCAAGCCGTCGCCGGCTCAAAGTTCTCGCGGCACACCCCGGCGTAGATCACCACCTCGAGGGCGTCCGGGCCAAGATTGGCTCTGGACAAGGCTTTCCGGGCAGCGGCTGTGGCGCCCGCAGAAAGGCGCGCGCCTTCGTCCCACCAGCGCCGCTCGACGATGCCGGTCCACGCTTCGAGCTGGCCGGGCTGCAGGTGCTGGCGCTCGTAAAAGGGTGCCAGGCGCGCCTCGATCTCTGCCGAGGTCACAATCTGCGGGCCGAGCTCGTAGCCCATGGCAGTCAGGTAGACCCGTTGATAACTAGGCGCCATGAGAGAAAGGGACGTTGGACAAACCGTTGATCAAGCGTCGGTCACGCATCGCGACGACACAAGGTGAAATTCTGCATCGCGTAGATCACGCGGCCATCGACGCACAGGTATCCATCGGCCCGCAACAGCCGACGCGCCTCATCCACCTCCGTGACCATCGCCTCGACCGTCACTTCATGATCCCTGGGCACCACCTGCCCGCGGTAGGTCCACTGATGCGCCTGGTCGATCGCCACTGCCTCAAGACGCCCCGCTGCCGGCGCTCCCCAACGCTCAACCGCAATGAACTTGAGCAGGGACAGGAACGACTCCAGCCCAAGCGAGCCCGGCACCACCGGGTCCTGATAAAAATGTGCCTTGAAGAACCACTCATCCGGACGCACGCGCCGAATCGCACGAATGAACCCCAAGCCCTTTGGCCCGCCATCGGGGATCCACGCGGTGATGTCGTCGAGCAGATGCAATCGCTCCTGCGGAAACGGCGGGCTGGCAGGAAATGCCAAGGCAGTGGCACGTGCCATTTCGGCTCCGGACGGAAGGTATCGCTTGGCATCCTTGAGCCCTTCCTGTTTCTCCAGGGCGCTTTTCGGAAAGAAGCCGAAGTAGGTGTCGCCGCGATAGACCAGCCTTGATCCCGCATGCACGGCATAGTCGAAAAACTGGATGATCATGCCGGCCGAACTGGACGCACGAGTCAGCTTCACGCGCACCGTCAACGTCCCGCAGTCCGGCATGACCGGCGCGAACTGCGTCGCCGTCCCCCCCAGATTGCGAAACGAGACATCGACATCGCTGGTGAGCGCCGAACCCATGTAGGCCGCCAGCCAGCCGCAGGGTTGCAGGGCGATCTCGAGCAGCACTGAAAAGGGCATGTCCCCCTGCCGGTTGTCGGCAAAATACCAGGCATCGGACGGCACGTCGTACTGCGACTCAACTTCACCGCCCGCCACGATCTTCCAGGGCTCGGCACGAATTTCCGTCACCCGATCCATGAACTGGAACGGTGGGCCAGGCAGACGCGCAATCACACGCCCGCTGTCAAAAATACGGTACGGCTCGCCAAATGCCTCGGATGGATTCCCGACCGCGAACGCCAGTATCTTCTCGTAACTGACCAGCGCAGGCTTTTTGCCGTTTTCCCCGATTTCCGCACTCGCATTGCGCCCGGCCCAAAGCGACTCCACGGTCGCACGCGTCACACCGGCCAGGCGCAGGCTCATGTTGTTGATCTCGACGATGGCCTTGCCGTCCGCGTACATCATCGCGTCGGCAATCACATACGGTTCCGGCCGGTAGCCGATCTCCTTGATCGATACCTCGTAGGTCACCATGCGCGTCGTCGCCAGAACCTGCCCCCGGCATTTGAGCTGGCTGACGACCCCGGGAACCGGCTCCAGCGCCACCCGACCTTCCTCTGCCACCCAACCCAGACGCAGCAAATGCACACGCAGGGTGTGCAGGCAACACTCGAACATCAAGGTGCCGGGCATTACCTGGTCATCGACAAAATGGCAGGTGAGGAACCAGTCGTCCGGATGGATATCCGCCTCGCCGAGGACCTGGCCCAGGCCATAGCGTCCCCCCGCCGGATCCAGACGCGCGATGCGGTGCACCAGTCGCATGCGTCCACCAGGCAAGGTTGCAGGTTGCTGCAACGGCAAGCCGGCAAACGCTGCGCCAAAGCAAGCGGCCAGATCACCCCTGCGCAAGGCATCAAGTTGCGCCTCCGAGTAAGACTCGACGCCAAGGGGCACCAGATCCTGCCAGTCGGCTGGGCGCTTGCCCGCCATGGGTTTCAGGTCCAGCGCCGTGCGCACTACGCCCTTGCCGGCCGCCAACTCCTCAGCGGAAAAAAATCCGGCACAGCCATCGGTCATCGTCAGCAGCGGCTGGCCATTGACGGTGGCCAGGAAATTGAACTTGAACAGCCACGTTTCGCTTTGCCGGAAGAAGTGGTCGATGCGGATGTCGTAATGGATGATTGCACCCGGCCCCGGCAGGCCCTGGTGGAAGCAGACCTTCGCATCAAGCAGGCGGTAGACGGAGCGGCCGCGTGTCTGGAAATCGATCCCCAAGAATCCGGACAGAAAGAGGTCGGCCTGGCCTGCCTCTACGGCGATGCAGGTGGGAATGCGATTGCAATCCAGATACCAGGCACCCGGGTGGATGTCATGCTCCGTGACCACCCTGCCATGCGACATGGACAGGGGCTCGCCCTCAATGGCAACAATGCGATCGACCAGCATCAGCGGTTCATCCGGCAGACGAACGCGCGTCGGAAACGCATCGGCTGGAGCGAAGCGATCGCCCAGCACACGGCCGACCTGCCCTCGACCAAATTCGAGGCAGGCGGCACGATCCAGCGCGCGCGGCACCCCATCAGGGGGGCCCGCCAAGACCGCGGCACCGACGCCGGTCGCAGACAAGCTTGCCGGGGTCGGTGCCGCAGCAGTCGAGGGCCCCAGCGGGACCAACGCGGGCCTTGCCGCACCACGTTCAGCCAAGTCGTGGCCGTGCAGGGCGACAAGGTCGTCGCGTTCCGCAGATTCCAGCAGTTCAACCTGAGCGGCCACCGCTTGAGCCAATGCGTGCACGGTATCGGTGGAAAAACGCAAAAACACCTGGTGCGCTTCGAATGCCGCACGCTCCGCCGCCAGTGCAGCAGCCATCGCCGGATGGGCCAGCCCGCTGGCTTGAGCCGGGACATCCGCGCCAACGGCTGCATGGGGACGTGATGTCTCCCGCGCTGCGCTGCCGGTGGAAACGACACTGGTATCTGCAGCGGGAGCAGAAGGCCGCGTCGGCTGGGACACGGCTACCGCAGGGAGCGGCCCAGAATGGCGCACCTCCTCCACCGGCGGCAGTCCCGGAGGGCGCAGCGGCGCCCCTGTCATCGACACCACCACCTGGCGTGCGCTGTTCTTCGTACCGGCAGGAGCGAGTTCACTCCGCCACAACGCCGGCTCTTCACTGCCGTATTCGCCTTTGAGGCACACAGGAACGTTGGCGGCATACAGCTGCCCGATGGTACGCAGAAAATGTGTGACCGGCGCCGCACCGGATGGCGCCAGCGATCTGGCAAGGTGGGGCCGGTCCTTCAGAATCTTGCCGATCATCCGCGTGCACGAATTGCCTGGGCCAATCTCCACGAATGTTTGCACGCCCGCAGCATGGGCCGCCCGAATCACGCGGGGAAAATCGATCGTGTCCAGTGCCTGGGCCTCGATGGCATCGGCAGCAGACTCGCGGTCCGGCTCATAGGCACGGCCCCAGGCGCAGCTGTAGAACTCCACGTCCGGGCAAGGTTGGGTGTCGAAGTGATGCAATTCGCGGTAAGCCTTGCGGACGGGGCGTGCCAGCTCGCAATGCACCGTACCGACCCCTTGCAGGGCAAACCAGTGGCAACCCAGGTCCGCCACCAGTTCTTCGACCACTGCGCGATCGCCACCGACGACACACTCGTCCGCCGTATTGACGATCAGCACATGCACGCGTGGGCGCTTGCCGATGGCTGCGCGTACCATGTCCACCGAACGATCGACCACGCCGGCAACCCATTCCACCGGCTGGCTTGCCGGCAACTTCCAGATGCGGCGCAGCACGTCTGCCTGTCCGACCAGATCGTTCGCGAAGAGGGAAGACCGACGCAGGCGCTCCAGCATGGCGTCACGCTGGCGCCATGCCCGCATGGCGAACAGGGCCGTTGATTCGCCTAGACTATAGCCAATGGCTGCTGAAGGCTTGAGACCAAAGCTGGCGGCCAGGTCCGTCACAAGGGTTCCGAACGTGACTTGCCCGCTGATGAGTGCGCGATGATCCGACAGCAACTCCGTTGACAGGGCCCCGCGCCAGAACTGATCCACGCACATCTGGCTGGCCAGTCGTTCGTTCTCGGCATCCTGGGCGCGCAGGATATGCGGCCACTGTCGCGCCAGTGCCAGTCCCATGTTGTCGAACTGGTTGCCGGTGCCGGGGTAGACAAATGCCACGCGGCCCGGGTGGTCTGATAGCGGAGCGGCCGGTCGCGCCAGCGGGAGGAAAACCCGGTCATGGTCTTCGCTGCCCGGAGGGACATCGGCTGCACTGCCGGACCCCGCCAGGCGGATCAGGCGCAAAAGCTGCCTGCCATGCCGTGCCAACAGGGCAACGCGGTGCGCCCCACGCGCCTCACCGCCGTGAAGCTGCCACCATTGGCGCGCCAATCGTTCCACCGGCACATCGATACCGGCATGCACCAGACGTTCAAGCTCGACCAGCGCGTCTGCCAGTGCTTCCGCGTGCGGCGCAGAAACCGTGAAGAGCGCTTCCGGCGCGGGTGGCCGATAGCGTACGACACTGGATGAGGCGGACGTGGACTCGACCGCATCCAGCACCATGTGGACACAGCCTCCCTCGATGCCCATCGAGCTGACGCCGGCCCGGCGCGGCCCATCGGCGCGATTGCGTATCCAGGGGCGCACAGCACGACCCAGCAGCAACCCGTGGGCCGACGACAATGCGTCGTGAGGGGCACGCATGTTGCGCAAACCCGGCAGCACCTCATGATGCAGACACAGGCTGGCCTTGATCAGAGAGACCAGGCCACTCGCCGCCCCGGTATGGCCGACGTCCGCTTTGGCACTGGTCAACCCCAAGGCCAGTGACCGGGCATCACTGCCAAAAAAGTCCTTCAATGCGGTAGCTTCGACCGCGTCTTCGACTCGCGTGGCACTGCCATGGGCTTCGACCAGATGCACGGAGGCGGGGTCGACGTTCGCTTCTGCATACGCTCCGGACAGGGCGCTGGTGTAGGCGGCCGACATCGCCATCATCGCGGCTGTCTGGTCCGGGCCATGCAAGCCCACCGCATCCCCCTGCGCAATCCCGACGCCGCGAATCAGTGCATACACCCGATCCCCATCGCGCTGCGCATCCGACAGACGCTTGAGGACCACGCAGGCAGCACCTTCGCCCGGCACCGTGCCATCGGCACTTTGGTCGAATGGCTTTGCAACACCTTGAGCCGAGTAAGGGCGCAGTGCATTGGTCGCCAGCAGAGCCCGCAGATCACCACCGAGGTCAACCGCGCCGCTCAAGGCAATATCCAGTTCCCCGCGCCACAGGGCGCGTGCAGCAACCTCCAGCGCCCGCAGTCCGGAGGTATCTTCGCTGCAAATGGCGTGACTCGGGCCGCCGATGCGAAACTCGCGGGCAATACGGCTGGCCACGATACCCCCGAGCGCGCCCAGGGTCCGGTCAGCCGTCAGAGGTTGACCGGCGCCATCGCTTGCCGCAGCGATCCACGCTGCCGTGCTGGCAGGTGCAACGCCCGCGCGACGCGCCAGCGCCTCACCCTGTTGTTTGGCCATCCAGCGGAAGTGGAAGTCGGTCGTCCGCAGGTCAAGGCCCAATCCGATAAACACGCCACTGCGCCCCCCTTCCACCTGCGGGTTGCGCGCGTCCTCAAGGGCGGACTTGGCAACATCGAGCATCAGCAACTGCTGCGGCAGCATCTCCGCCAGTTCACGCGGCGGAATGTGGAAGCGGTCGATCGGGACCGCGAGATCCTGCAGAAAATACCCCGGCAAACTCGCATGGCCAGCACCCGCCTTGCCACCCCCGACCGCACGCCACTCGGCTCGGTCTACGCCGCGCCAATGCCCTCTCGGCTCGGCCTTGATGGCCGCTTCGCTATCGAGCACGTGGCGCGCAAACGCGGTCAAATCCTGCCAGTGGCCCACCCGCACTGCCATGCCCACCACGGCAATCGGCTCCGGGGGAACCTGCTCCTTGAAAGGACGCGCCGGCCCAGAACGCGCCTTCGCGTGCATGGCTGGCAACCATTCTTCAATCAACAGATGGGCATTGATGCCGCCGAAGCCGAACCCGTTGATCGCCGCACGGCGCGGCACGCCCTCGGCCCGCCGAAGCCAGGGGCGGCTCGCGCGAAGCACCGCAAACGGACTGCCGGCGAGTGATACATTGGCCGACGGGGACTCGAAATTGGCGACGGGTGGCAGCGTCTCGTGCTGCATGGCGAGGAGCGTCTTGATCAGGCCCGCACTCCCTGCCGCCGTCAGCAAATGGCCAATGTTCGACTTGACGGCGCTGAGGACACATTGCCCCTCGCGCCAGGTTGCACCACGCCACAACTGCGCGAGGCTCGCAAACTCGACCGCGTCCCCCACCGGGGTTCCCGTGGCATGACATTCGATCAGATCCACCATGTCCGGCGTCCAGCCAGCCCTGGCATAGGCTGCATGCAAGGCACGCAACTGCCCTTCGGAACTGGGCGACAGCAAGTTGCCATCGACATCGTTCGAAATGCCACTCCCGCGGATCAAGGCGTGAATGCGGTCACCGTCGCGCAAGGCATCGGCGAGGCGCTTGAGCACCAGCATGCCGGCGCCTTCGCCCACGATCAGACCGTCGCCCTTGCGGTCAAACGGGGAACAGCGGCCGCTAGGCGACAGTGCTCGCAATTGCGAAAAGCCCATCTGGGTATAGAGCGAATCCGGCCGCGACAGCCCGCCAGCCAACATCGCATCGGCGCGGCCTTCGATCAGTTCGTCGCAGGCCAGCTTGATCGCATACAGCGACGATGCGCAAGCGGCATCGAGCCCGTAGCTGGTGCCTCCCAATCCCAATGAGCGCGCCAGCAGACCGGCAGGCAGGCCGGTTGCATAGCGGTTGAGCGGATTGCCCGCATCCGATGTACGGTTGTCGGCCGAGCCCGGCAGCTTCGATTCATACAGTGGGGTGAGCACTGCGTCACACAATGCGGATGCACCGGCAGTCGGCAAGGCAATGCTGCCGATGATGACGCCTACCTTGCTGCGATCCAGATTCCGTGTTTCCGCCTGGGCAAAGGCCGCATGGCCGGCCGCGATCAGGAAATGGAATGCCGGATCCAGTGCGTTCGCCACCTCCATGGGCAGCCCGAGCGCACCTACATCGGGCTTGAAGCCCTCGACATAGCAGCCGCGGGTGGACAGGACGCTGTCGAGCGCGCCGGGATGACGGCTGCGGATCGCCTCGGGATCCAGCAACCAGCGCCCGGGGGGCACTTCGCGGCAACTGTCCTGTCCGGCTTCTATCAGCCGCCAGAAATCATCGAGGGAGTTCGACCCGGGAAACACGCCCCCCATGCCGACAATGGCGACCGCTTCGGATTCACCGGCGTGACCGCCGTTACGCACTGGCATCGATTCACTTTTCAAGCTTCAGCTGGTTCAGGCGAAACGCGTCGCGCAAGCCCGCATCCACAACGAACTCGCAGTCTTCAGCCGTCGCCAGCAAATTGCCCTGCTGATCGAGGAACTGGATACTCGCCACAGCAATCGCGCTAATGCCCAGGGCCACACCAATCACCGCGCGGCAGCCGGTCTTCGGAAACGAACTGACAAACTGACGGTAACGTCCCAGCGCGCTCGGCAACGACGGGCCACCGCGGTGCGCGGAACTCCAGAGGATCATCATCTGGAAAGCGCTGTCCAGTGCCAATGGGTCGGCAATCCAGGTACCACGCAACGGATTGCGCATCCATTTGATCGGCGCCGACGCCGCCTTGAGAAGGGCTGCCACACCACGCTCGGCGCAGACCTCGACCCGCTCGATTCCGTGCAATGCGACACCATGAAACAGTACCCCCAACGAGTAGGCGTCGGCAATCTCGCCACCCGAGATGTCCACCACGTCGGCAGCGGGAGCCTTCGGCAGTTTCTCTTCGCTGAGCAGCACGTCAGCCTGCGCGTGCAGGACTTCACGCCCGCTTCCCTGTGAGACCAGCTTTACGGGTACCACATGCAACTTGCCGCGCAACTGCGGTGGGCCGGCAAGCAAGCTGGCAGTGACGGATTGATCGGCGTCCAGAATCACGCCTTTGAGTACCTTGAAATCATCCAGCCCGTGGAAACGCATGCCCGGATTACCGTGCAGCGCCGCTTGCGCCAGCCATTCGACCATCAGTGCTGCCGGGAGAACGGCACGTCCGTTGATGACATGAGATTCGAGGAATGGCAGCGCGGCAACACTGACCTCACGCTCGAACGCCACATGGGTTCCCGCATGCAGCATTGCCTTGGCCAGTGCCGGCACAAGCGCCGGCGCTGCCGGCGCGTCGGCCCCGACGGGCTCTGCGTTGGCCGCCCGTCCAGGCACCCGGGTCGCAGGATCAGTAGCAGGAGCCAGCGCCAGCACTTCCACTGCCCCCGGCGCAGCATGACACAACTCGCGGAGCAGAAACTGTGCACCTTCCTGCGGCTCGATCAACCCGACGCCTTCGGCCTCGAATATCTTGCGCAACCCCGGCGTCACCATGCCGCCATTCCAGGGCCCCCAGTTGACCGATACCACGCGACAGCCAGGACGGCTGCGCGACTCCCGCTGCGCCAGCTTGTTCAATACCTCGTTGGCGGCCGCATAGTCCACCTGACCCACTCGCCCGAATCGCCCTGTATACGAGGAAAACAGGGCCAGCACCTTGAGCTGGTCCTGCTCCAGCGCTGCAAGCAGATTGTTCAGGCCTTCGATCTTGGTGCCGTAGACCTCGCGGAACTGTTCATCCGTCTTGTCTTCAATCCGGCGATCAGCCAGCACGCCGGCGCCGTGAATCAGGCCACGAATCGCCCCGACCGTAAGCCGTACTTCGCCAAGCACCTCGGACACCGCCTTGGCATCACGCACGTCCACGCTGCGATAAAGGGCCCGCGCGCCATGCTGTTCAAGCTCGGCCAGCCGCGCACGAATTTCACGTTGCGCCATCAATTGGCGATACTGCGTCTCGATGGCATTCGGCGCGGTGCCCGCCGGCATCCGGCCAAACAGTGCCTTCTTGATTGCAGTCTCTCCGACGAGGCCTTGGGCCCATGCGGGCTCACGGTCGTCCAGTTTGCTGCGGCCGAGCAGCACCAGCGTCGGCCGAAATGCCTGCGCCAGGGCACAGGCTGCATCGCCGGTGACCCCACGCGCGCCACCCGAAATGACCACCACATCTCCAGCCGCCAACGGTGCTGCCGGCAATGCCTCACCGTGGTTCAAATCGCCTTCCAGTGGCACGGCTTCGACCCGCAGGCTCACTCGCCCTGAAGCAGACAGACCAACCTCGACCGGACCATCCAGGAACATCTCGTCCACAATTTGGGCAGCCGCACTGTCTGCATCGGCAAACTGCGGATCCAGATCCACCGCCTTGCAGTGCACCTCGGGCCATTCCAGGCGCGCCGTCTTGACCAACCCGGCGAGCCCGCCGCTCACTGCATCTGCATGCACGCCCATGGCACCAAAACCAAAAGAGCCGTCCTGGCGCGATACGGTGAGCAAGATGGACGTGCCGTTGGCGCCTGCCTTGCGTAGCGACACACCGGCGTGTTGAATGTGACGAAAGGCCTTGGCCAGAAAGTCGGGGGCGCTGCCAGCAGAAGGCGACAACAGTACGAGTGCAGCGGGCGCCACGGCCTTCACGTCGATCAGGTTATCCAACATCCCGCGCCGCACCTTGAGCTGACGTGCCCGCAGCAACTTCTCCAGCCTGGTTCCGTGATCCGACCCATCGTCAATCAACCAGACAGTCGCGCCAGCTGGGAGGGAGAGCGGCTTGCGTGCCGGATTGGCACTCAGCACAACCGGCCGCACCAGCTCACGGCGCACGTTGGGGACGCGCGACAACAGCACTTCTCCGGCACGACTCGCCGCCAGTGCTCCGGATGCCGTCGCAACCTGGCCCGTACCCGTCACCGGGGCTGTCGCGGGAGTTGCCGGGCTTGCCGTCGACTCCGCCGCTGAACCCGCCGCCAGAAACTCCACGATCTGCTGCAGCGTCTGCAACGATCCCAAATGCTCCGGCTTGATCTCCGGTGCACCCGGCAGCTGCGCTCGCAGCGCCGCCATGATCTCCACTCGCTTGATCGAATCAATCCCCAGGTCCGCATCCAGACCCATCGACAGATTCAGCATCTCCACCGGATACCCGGTCTTCTCCGACACCACCGACAACAGCACTTCTCCGGCACGACTCGCCGCCAGTGCTCCGGATGCCGTCGCA
>CAYUEG010000001.1:19772-131148 GCA_964443245.1 uncultured Burkholderiales bacterium
GCATCTCCACCGGATACCCGGTCTTCTCCGACACCACCGACAACAGCACTTCTCCAGCACGACTCGCCGCCAAGGCAGTCGGCGCTTTCGGGGCAACGGGAACGACAGCCGGAGCCAGGTTTGGCGTCTGGGCGCGCGGCACTTCAATCGCGCTCGGCTTGGTTGCTGCTCCGTCGGCGGAGAGCGCAGGTGCGGAGGCAGGTACGAACGGTGTGGCGATGGTGGCAGGCACAGAAGCGTGGCCAACAGGGTTGGCCACGGGTATCGCGGCTGCCCCCCCCTGAAGACGCAGCAGGCTCTCAATTGCACGCCGGCTCGACTCCTGACCCTCAAGAAACTGCTTGTGCAATTGTGCCGTCTGCTCCTGCAGACGCTGCAGGGCGAGAATGCCGTCCTCGATCGCACGCAGGGAAGCGCGGGAGGTTTCCGTGCGCATCATGGGGTTCGGTGCTGGCGCGGCCGGCGCCGCGGCGCTGGCCGGCACAAGCATCGTGAGCGAAGGCGTGGTCGAGGGGACCGCGCCAGGCGAAACTGCGAGCGGTGCAGGCGGGGGCGGAACGGGCGCAACAGGTTTGGGGACAACCGGCGGTCGCGCCGGTCGCGGCGTGCGCAGATTTGCCCCCGTAATCGGCACGGTCAACGCCGGCTTGCCATTGTTGGTTTCCATGGCCGCCGGCGCGTTCTCCCAGCGCGACAGTGCCACTTCGTGGCCAAGGGAGGCCAAGCGTGCCAATGTAAACGCGAGGTCAAACACACCGGAGCGCCCTCCCTTGGAGGCATCGACAGCGATCGTCTCCACCGACCCAGCAGGCAGGATGGCCTGGACCAGATCGCCCAATACGTGTCCGGGGCCGATTTCGAGAAACGTCTCGATGCCATCCGCATGCATGGACTGAATTTGCTGGACGAAATCGACCGGATGGGTGATCTGGCCAGCCAGCATGGCGCGAGCGTCCGCTTCCCCCTGGGGATACGCCTTGCCGGTAGTGTTCGCGTAAACGGGCATCTGGCCGGGGCCAAACCCGATGGCCTCCAGCGACTTGGCAAAGGGAAGGCGCGCATCGGCGACCAGCGTGCTGTGAAACGCGGCGGATACCGGCAGGACACGGTTGCGAATCGAGCGACGCGCCAGTGCTTCGGCTGCGCGATGAATCTCTTCTGTCGATCCCGCCAGCACCTGCTGCGTAGGCGAATTTCGATTCGCCACGACCAGGGTAAGACTTTCTTCCTTCAGGAACGCCGCAACGGCCGCTTCGTCGGCCTGCACCGCCAGCATGGCGCCGCGGCTTGGCGCACCGTCCCGGCTGGACATCAACTGCCCGCGCACATTCGAGAGACGGTGCAAGGCATCGGGCGTCATGCGGCCAGCGCCACACAGGGCAACGAGCTCGCCATAACTGTGGCCACAGGCGGCTTCCAGCTTGATTCCGAAGGATTGCAAGACACCGAGCGCACCAAGGCTGACAGCACCCAGTGCCGGCTGCGCGACTTCGGTCGCCTTGAGCGCGGCTTCCTGCGCGGTACTGCCTTCGGCCGAAAAGGCCGGTGGTGGATAAATGAAATCCGTCAGCGGCGTGGACGACGTCCCGCTGGCGGCTGAAGCAAACGCATCATTGGCTTGCGCCAGCGTATCGAGCATCGCCGGAAACTGGCAGGCCAGGTCACGCAACATGCCCACGTATTGCGAACCCTGCCCAGGAAACAGGGCACCGATCTTGCCGCGTTTGGCGCCGGAACCGAACGCAATGCCAGTGGGGGTAGTCCATGCCGTCTTCTGCGGCTGTTTCGACAGCATGGTGAGTGCAGTTGACCGGAGGGCGGCGCGATCCGAACCGGCCGTCACCGCCATCACGAGGCGATAGGCGTCAGTGGACTGAAACTGCGCACGCGAAGCGTGCGCCGCGCGTCGAAAATCGACCCAGGGTGATGCGGTGGCAATGGCGCCGATTCTGGCCTTGAGGTCTTCCAGGTTCGCGCTGCTGAATGCGAGGAGTTCAACCTCCCCATCCCAGTCGGGCGCTGCCTTGGTGGATGCGTATTCTTCGAGAACGCAATGGAAATTGGTACCGCCAAAACCGAGCGCGCTGACCGCAGCGCGCCGCGGGTGACCGGGGCGCGGGAGCCAAGGGCGCTTGAGGGTATTGACGTAAAACGGCGAGCGGCCCGGGGCGGCACCCTCCAGCGGCTGAGCCACCTTGATCGTCGGCGGCAGCACCTTGTGGTGCAGTGCCATCGCCGCCTTGATCACCCCAGCCACACCGGCGGCTGCCTTGGTATGACCAATCTGCGACTTGACGGAACCCAACGCACACCACGGGGCACGGTTCTCGCCCTGCTCGAATACTTCCGTCAGGGCCGCCAGCTCGGTGGCATCGCCCACTTTGGTACCGGTGCCATGCGCCTCCAGCAATTCCAGGGTATCCGGCGTGACGCCGGCAGATTCGTAAGCCCGCTGCAAAGCCAGTTTCTGGCCTCCGGCACGCGGCGCATAAATGGCGCTGCTGCGCCCGTCGCTGGAAGAGCCCATGCCCTTGAGTACGGCATAAATCCGGTCGCCATCCCGCTTGGCATCGTCCAGTCGCTTGAGGACCAGCAGACCGATGCCTTCGCCCAGAATGGTGCCGTCGGAATCCCGGTCAAACGGCTTGGCATCGCCGGTTGGCGACAGGGCCGGTGTCTTCGAAAAGCACATGTACATGAAGATGTCGTTGAAGGTATCGACACCTCCCGTGATCACCATGTCAGAGAGCCCGGTCGACAGTTCAAGCCCGGCCAGGTGGATCGCCGCCAGGGAACTGGCGCACGCCGCATCCACCACGCAGTTGGTACCGCCGACGTCCAGCCGGTTGGCAATGCGGCCCGCCGCCACGTTGCCGAGCAAACCGGGAAACGAGTTTTCCTGCCAGCCGACGTAGGAATCCGAAATGCGCTGCACCACATCTTCCGCAATGTCGGCTTCCACGCCTGCATCCTTGAGCGCACGGCGCCAATGCGGATGGCCGAGCCGGGCACCGAGCGGAATCACCAGTTCGAGTGCGCCGGTGACACCCAGGATGACCCCGGTTCGTTCGCGGTCAAACGCCCGTCCCGCGTGCGATCCGGTGGCGTAACCGGCATCGATCAGCGCGCGCTGCGCCGCCACCAGGCTGAGTAGCTGGGTCGTGTCCGTGGCTTCAATGTCCTTCGGCGCCATGCCGAATTCCATCGGGTTGAACTGCACGGGGGATAGAAAGCCGCCGCGCTGCGCGTAGGTGAAATCCGGGCGCTTCGGATCAGCATCAAAGTAATCCGCGGCATTCCAGTGCGAACCCACCGGGATCGGGGTGATCGCGTCCACGCCACCCTTGATGTTTGCCCAATAGGCAGCCAAATCATCCGCCTTTGGAAACAGGCAGCTCATGCCGACGATGGCTAGGGGACAGTATTTGCTGCTCATGGCTCGCTGCTCATGGCTGGCCGCTCACGGGATCAGGAAGTTGCGCAATGCCTCTGGTGAGAGGGGCGCACCTCCACCAGGACCGACCTGCAATTGTATCCCTTGTGCCCGCAGGACATGCTGCCGCAACTGCCACGCCGCCCCCAGCATCAGGTTCTCGGCGACCACGACGGCGCGGCGATTTTCCGGGCGCTCCAGGAAGGAGTCGCGGACCCATTCGTTGAAGGCACCCATCGCCGGGCCACACCAGACCTGGTAGTCCATTACCCGCGACGGATCGCCAGCGTTGGCCCAGCGTGAGCTCAGACCCAGATAGCTGCGGAAGACCAGCGCCATCAAGTGCTTGGGGTCGCGTTCGGCGCGCTCCACCTGGGACGGGTCCCGCTGCATGAAAAACGCGCGCGTGCTCTGCCAGGCAGCAGCCGTGGTGGCGCGCAGGATCTGCTTTTCCACGAACGTGCGATCAGCCTCGGACAGGGCATCCAGCCCCGGATTGGCCCGATAAATCTCGTACAGCTTCGCTGCACGCATCGGAAACATGGTGCCGCGCTTAAGCACCTGGACCCGCACTCCCATCTCGAACATGTCCGCCGCCGGCGCCATGGCGATATCGGCCTGTTCCGCCTGGGCCAGCATGGTGCGCACCGTGTCGCTGCTGCCCGACTCAATGCAAGCTTGGTTGACCGAGCCAGTGACCACATAGGCTGCGCCCATCGCAAACGCCGCTGCGACGGCCGAAGGGGTCGAGAGCCCACCGGCTGCACCGACGCGCAGAGGCTCCTGATAGCCGTATCGGGCTTGCATGCGATCGCGCAGGGCAAGCATGGTTGGCAACAAGGTAACCAGAGGACGGTTGTCGGTGTGCCCGCCCGAATCGGCTTCGACGGTCAGATCCTGCGCCACCGGAATGGCGGCCGCCAGAGCCGCCTGTTCTGCCGTGATATCGCCTGTGCGCACAAGCTCGGCCAGCATCTCGGCCGGTGGCGGCGAAAAAAACTGCGTCGCCACCTCGATACGCGAGACCTTCGCCACGACCCGGTTGGGGACCACCACACTGCCTTCCGGCCCTCTGGCAATGCCCTTGACACGAAAGCGGATCAGCGGGAGCGTTAAGCGCAGATAAGCGGAGGCCTCTACCAGACGAACGCCGCGGCGCAAGTACACGTCAGCCACGGCGGCTTCGAGCAAAGGTTCATTCGGGCTGTGGATCAGGTTGAATCCGTGCGCAATCCCGGGTAACGCGGCAGCAAGCTCGGCCACCGCCGCCTCCACCCGCTCCAGGCTGAGCCCGGCGGCCCCGAAGAATCCAAGCATGCCGGCCCGGCCCATCGCCTCGACCAGCCGGGTAGACGCAATGCCGTTGGCCATGGCGCCAGCGACGTAGGCGTAGCGCAAACCCACGTCCCGCCGAAAGCCGGCATCGCCAAGTTGTTCGGGCGGCAGCGCCGGAGCCATGCCGGCGAGAACAGGCGTCCCGGCTTCGGGACCCTCTGCATCAAAGCGCAAGGTACCGCCGCGCGCGACGGCCAGTCCGGTTGCGGTACGCACCAACAACAAGGGTTGGCGCAAATCCGCAACTGCTTCGGAAACGCCTGCGGCTGACTCAATCAGCGGCAACCCGCCGGGTAGCCACCACCCTGCCGGCGGGCCCTGTTCTGGTTCGGACAATCTCGACTCCGCTGGCTAGGAAGGTAAAGGTGCGAATTATAAATTGGCATCCACGACGCCTCACCGGACTCCCCGCTGCGGACGACCTCGTCCGTTATGCGGACGACTGCGGGCCCGGCTTCCCGGATGGATCGCCCAGCAACCGCACTTCGCGTTGCGGAAAGGGGACGGAGATACCGTGCAACTGGAACTCGCGCCAGATCGCCAGGTTCAGGTCGGAGCGCACATTCAGGCTGCCGGCTTCCGGATCCTGAATCCAGAACCCCATTTCGAGCTCGAGCCCGTCCGCACCGAAACGGGTCAAGAAAACCTTCGGAGGGTGACCGGGGAGAACGCGCGGGTGGCGGGCGGCCGCCTCCATCATGATGTTCATGACCTTGTCGAGGTCACTGTCATAGGCAACCGTCACCTGAATGGCGAGACGATTCTCGCTCGTGGTGTAGGAAAGGTTCTGTACCGGGGTATTGACCAGCGTTTCGTTTGGTACGATCGCCTCGGTACCGTCGAGCGCCTTCAGGACCGTGTAGCGCGTGTTGATCTGCGTCACCGATCCCGAATACTTGTCCACCGTGACCATGTCCCCAATCCGGATCGAGCGGTCGAGCAGAATGATGAAGCCGGACAGATAGTTGCTGGCAATCCGCTGCAGGCCCAAGCCCAGGCCGACACCCAGTGCGCCCCCGAAGACGGACAGGACGGTCAGATCAATGCCCACCAGCGCCAGGCTGGTAAGCACCGCCACAATCACCAAAATCGCCTTGGCAAATCGGCCTAGAACGACGCGGAAGGAGATGTCCAGCGATTCCGCGCCCATCAGCCGCCGCTCGATCAATGCCGAAGCCCACAGGGAAATCAGCAGGGTCAGGGCAACGGAGAACGCCCCCTGCAGGACAAGCCAGAGCGAAATGCTCTGCTTGCCCATGTGAAAGCGGACGTGCTCCAGCCATTCGATCACCTGAGGAAGTGCGCCGGTCAGATGCAGCGCCACGCCAATCCACACCAGAATCGCCAGCCATCGCTCTCCGGCCACCAGGGTGCCCGACGGCGCGAATACCTGTCGCAAGAGGTAGACGACAGCACGAATTCCGGCAAACGCGAACAGCAGCGGGATTGCCAGGGTGAGGAAATTGACGTGTTGGAAATGCACCATCACACCACGCGCAACCAGCACCAGCACCAGCGCCAGGCCGGGGAAAAGGATGCGTGAGAAACCCCCGGTCACCAGGCGCATCTGTTGGCCGAAAACCTGGCCGGCGTCCTCGCGGATGCGCACGTGCCGGTCAAAACGCTGGCGCATGATTCGCGCGAGCCAGGCCGCGGCGAGCAGACACAGGACCAGGGCGCCAAGCTGCCACACCACATTCGGATCGCGCAGGTCAGCCCAGAGATCGCGGAAGAACTTGAACAGTTGGGGGTTCATGTCAATGGCGAATTCATTTCAGCACGTAGGGCAGGGCATCCTGCCGGTGGCGCTCCCAGTTGGCCTTGTAGGCGCGCGCCAGACCGGCATTGCCGGAAATGATCAGAACATTCTCGGCGTTGCGCCGCTGCGCGGCCACGGTCCAATTGTACGAGCCGGTCACCACAACGGGGTGGGCGGCATCGGCATCGATCACCATCACCTTGTTGTGCGCTGCCTGGTAGCGGCTTTCCAGCCAGACCGGAATACCATTCTGGGCCAGATGCGAAATGCGGCTGGTCGGAATCCTCTCCGTCTCGCCCTGGTCGGCAGTGACGCGGACCTCGACACCGCGTTTGCGCGCATTGATCAGCTCGCCGGCAATCGCCCCACTGGTAAAGCTGTAAGCCTGCACCAGCACCTCGCTGCGGGCATTGCGTACAGCTCGCATGATGGCGCCTTCGGCATCATCCCAAGGTGTGAAGTACACCTTTGCCTGACCCTCGGCCAGCGCAATCGGCGAACCTGCTGAAACCGTTGGTGGGAGCGGCTCCCGGCCCAGTGCGTTATTGAGCAGGAGGCAACACAGGGCAACGCCCGCCCAACCTCTCAGCGGAACACCGCCCGCCGTGCGCTGGTATTGTCCCCACCGTTGCCGCCCTTCCCGGCCATCGAACATGGTCAGCCCTGGCGCACCAGCAAGGCCGCAAAAAAGCCATCGGTACCGTGCAGGTGAGGGCGCAACAACAGATTCGGACCGTGTTGATGCGGCAGGTCGATACCCAATGCGGCAAGGGCCTCTGATGCGCTCTGTTGGGCAAACTCGGGGCGACGCGCCAGAAACTGTTCCACTACCGCCTGGTTTTCGTCATTCAAAATGCTGCAGGTGGCGTACACCAGCACACCGCCGGGCTTGACCAGCCTGGACGCCCCTTCAAGAATGCGCAACTGCTTGGCCGCCAGCTCGACAATGTCCTGAGGCTGCTGGCGCCATTTCAATTCGGGATTGCGTCGCAAGGTGCCAAGGCCGCTGCAGGGTGCATCCACCAGCACCCGGTCCATCTTGCCCGCCAGGCGCTTGACCTTGAGGTCGTTCTCGTTATCGATGCGCACCGGATGCACATTGGACAAGCCGCTACGCTTCAAGCGCGGTCCGAATTTCCGCAAGCGCCCTTCGGAAACATCGAACGCATAGAGGCGGCCGGTGGAGCGCATCATGGCGCCAAGCGCCAGTGTCTTGCCGCCGGCACCGGCACAGAAATCGGCCACCATTTCTCCGCGCTTCGGGTTGGTCAGGGCGCACAGCAACTGACTGCCTTCATCCTGCACTTCGATTGCCCCGCTGACAAACAGCGGGTGTCTGGCAAGTGCGGGCTTGTCGACCAGGCGAACGCCTTGCGGTGCGTAGGGTGTCGGCTCGCACGGGTACGCAAACTCGCCGCCGCGCAACTTGCCCAACACTTCGTCCCGCGTCGCCTTGATGGTATTGACCCGCAGGTCCAGCGGTGCTGCCTGATTCAGTGCCAGAGCCAGCGTCGTGGCATTCGCTTCTCCTTCCTGCGCAACCAGGCGCTCGCACAACCAGTCAGGCAGGTCGAGACGCACAGCCATATCCAGGTCTGCCGCCTGATGGGCCTTCACGCGAGCGATCATGTCCAGTTCCGGCGGCTTGGCAATGGTGTCAAACTGCCGGGTGTTGAATCCGGAAAAACGCGCCAGCGCCGCCAGCACCAGCGCACGCGGATGATGGCGCTCGGCCATGGCGGAGAGCGAACGCCGGTTCCGGATCACGGTGTAGACCACTTCGGCGGCAAAGCGGCGCTCGTAAGCCCCCAGCTTCGGGTGGGCGCGAAAGTACTCCGACAAGGCCTTGTCGGCAGCCAGATCACCGGGCAATACCGCAGCCAAGGCCTGCGTTGCGTGGTCCACCAGGAAACCGGTGATCTTGCCAAACTGCATCAGTGGTCCGCCAGAAAAAGTTGTGCGGCGTCCGGCTCGTTTACCTGAACGATGCCGTTGGCCACGATAAGTTTGCCTTCAGCAAACCAGCGTACCGCGCGAGGATAGATTTCGTGCTCCGAGGCCAGCACCCGCGCCGCCAGCGTCGCTGCCGTGTCGTCTGGGCGTACTGGTACGGCAGACTGGATGATGATCGGCCCGTGGTCCAACTCCGGGGTCACGAAGTGCACCGTCGCGCCATGCAACTTGCACCCCGCCGCCAGAGCCCGCTCGTGGGTGTGCAGCCCCGGAAAGGCCGGCAGAAGCGAAGGATGGATGTTGATCAGGCGGCCCGCATAGCGCGTCACGAATGCAGGCGTCAGCACCCGCATGAACCCGGCCAACACCACCAGCTCCGGCGCGTAGCCATCAATGCACTTCGCCAGGGCCACGTCGAAGGCCTCACGCGAGGCAAAATCACGATGCGGTATGCAAACGGCGTCAATCCCGTGCTGACGCGCCGTCACCAGCCCGGCTGCCTGCGGCTGATTGCTGATGACCGCCGCCACCGTGACCGGCAGGTTCCCGGCCTGTTGCGCAGCCAGCAGCGCCTCCATGTTGCTGCCGCGCCCGGAAATGAGGATCACGATGCGTTTCATCGACGCGATTGTACCGTGCGCCCCCTCTCGCTGCGCCTATTTGCAGTGCACAAATCGTTATAATTGAAGGCTTTACGTACGGCGACGCACTGCCGCACCATGGCCCCCGCCGTCCTCCACACGCGCCGTCCTCCACACCTTCCATGCTCGTTCAACGCGGCATCCCTTCGGCAAGCCTGCACCATCCGGCGACAGGGCACGCCATTACCATCGGCAACTTTGATGGCGTGCACCTGGGACATCAGGCAATCCTGGATGCGCTGCGCCAGGCGGCCGACGCACGCAGCATCGCAGCCGCCGTGGTGACGTTCGAGCCGCATCCGCGCGAGTTCTTCGCCCCGCATGCCGCACCGACCCGGCTGACTTCGCTGCGCGAGAAGATTGCCCTGCTTGCCGCGCATCGGGTGGACCGGGTGCAGGTGTGCCACTTCAATCGCGCGCTGGCATCGTTGTCGGCGGATCAATTTATCGAACGTGTGCTGGTCAAGGGTCTACAAGCACGCTGGGTCATGATCGGCGAGGACTTTCGCTTTGGTGCGAAGCGCACCGGGGACTTTGAATCCCTGCGCCGCGCAGGGTTGCGCCTGGGCTTCGACGTCAAGGCCATGCCTGACGTCACGCAACGCGACGAGCGCGGCCATGCCGTGCGCGTGTCCAGTTCGGTCTTGCGGGAAGTGCTGTCCGCCGGCGATGTCGACCGTGCCGCTACCCTGCTGGGCCGACCGTATTCGATCAGTGGCCGCGTGATCCACGGCGACAAGCTCGGGCGTACCCTTGGCTTCCCCACCGCCAACGTGCAGATTCGGCACAACCGTCCGCCTCTGACCGGCATCTATGCCGTGCGCGTGCGCGGGCTGGGCGCAACACCCCTGGACGCGGTCGCCTCGATGGGTGTGCGCCCCACCGTGACCAACAGCGGGGAAATGCGCCTCGAGGTGTTCATCTTCGATTTCAACGCGGACATCTACGGCAAGCAGCTGCAGGTCGATTTCCTCAAGAAGATTCGCGACGAAGAGAAGTACAAGGATCTGGAAACGCTCAAGGCGCAGATCGATGCCGACGCCCGCGAAGCACGCGCTTTTCTTACGGCACTGCCGAAAGGTCCGCCGGTTGCGCCGTGACAGCCTTCCCAATCACCCCGAATGTCCGCTGACGGCTACCCGCCTCCGCCCCGACCTTCATCCCTGATCTCTACTCACCCGCAGTTCCCGAGCATCTCCGCCATGGCCAAAGAAAACAAGTATCCCGTCAACCTGCCCGACACACCGTTCCCGATGCGCGGCGACCTCGCCAAACGCGAGCCGCTGTGGGTCAAGGAATGGCAAGAACGCCGGGTGTACGAGAAGATTCGTGCAGCTTCCCGGGGACGCAGGAAATTCATTCTTCATGATGGCCCGCCGTATGCGAACGGCGATATTCACATCGGCCATGCCGTCAACAAGATCCTCAAGGACATCATTGTCAAGAGCCGCAACATGGCAGGGTTTGATGCGATCTATGTTCCGGGGTGGGATTGTCACGGCATGCCGATCGAGCGGGAGATCGAGAAAAAGCACGGCAAGAATCTTCCGGTCGAGAAAACCCAAAGCCTGTGCCGCGCCTACGCGGCTGAGCAGATCGAACGGCAGAAGAAGGACTTCGAACGTCTGGGCGTGCTGGGGGACTGGAAAGACCCCTACCAGACCATGGCGTTCCGCAATGAGGCCGACGAAATCCGGGTCTTGGGTCAACTGCTCGAGAAAGGCTACGTTTACCGCGGCTTGAAGCCGGTCAACTGGTGTTTCGACTGCCGCTCCGCGCTGGCCGAGGCCGAAGTCGAATACGCCGACAAGAAGGATTTCGCTATCGACGTGGCGTTCCCGTTTGCCGAGCCGGACAAGATCGCTGCGGCATTCGGCCTGGACACGCTGCCCAAAACCGAAGGCTTCATCGTCATCTGGACCACCACGCCCTGGACGATTCCTTCCAATCAGGCGCTTAACCTGCATCCGGAATTTACCTACGCCCTGGTCGACACGCCCAAAGGATTGCTGATCCTTGCACAAGACCTGGTGGAAGCCAACCTCACGCGCTGGGCACTTGAAGGTCGGGTCATCGCCACGACCAAGGGCGAAAAGCTGTCGCTGATCAAGTTCAGGCACCCGCTGGCCGCCACCGACAGCGGCTACGACCGATTCTCACCGATCTACCTGGGAACCTACGTCACACTCGACACCGGTACCGGCATCGTGCACTCCGCCCCCGCGTATGGCGTGGAAGACTTCAATTCCTGCAAGGCGCACGGCATGCAGGACCAGGACATCCTCACTCCGGTATTGGGCGACGGCAAGTATGCGGAGTCATTGCCCTTCTTTGGCGGGCTGTCAATCTGGGATGCCAACCCGAAGATCGTCGAGAAACTGGAGCAAGCGGGCACCCTCTTGAAGAGCGAGGCCTACACGCACAGCTACATGCATTGCTGGCGCCACAAGACACCGATCATCTACCGCGCCAGCACGCAATGGTTCGCGGCCATGGATGAGGGGGTCGGCATCACCGGCGCGAAGCCCGCCGAGTCGCTGCGCACCACCGCGCTGCGCGCCGTCGAGGCGACCCAGTTCTTCCCCGCCTGGGGCAAACAGCGGCTGTACAGCATGATTGCCAACCGCCCGGACTGGACGCTTTCGCGCCAGCGTCAGTGGGGAGTGCCGATGCCCTTCTTCGTGCACAAGGAAACCGGCGCCCTGCACCCGCATACGCCCGCCCTGCTCGAACAGGTCGCCAGGCTGGTCGAGAAGAACGGTATCGAAGCTTGGCAGACCGTCAAGGCCGAAGACATGATCGGACAAGTCGGCGAGTTCTCCGCCGCCCACTACGAGAAGATCAAGGACACGCTCGATGTCTGGTTTGACTCCGGCTCCACCTTCGCCACCGTGCTGCGCGGCTCGCATCCGCTGCTCGATGCAGACAGTGATCAGGCCGACATGTATCTGGAGGGCAGCGACCAGCATCGCGGCTGGTTCCATTCTTCCCTGCTGGTGTCGTCGATGCTCAAGGGCAAGGCGCCCTACAAGAGCCTTCTGACCCACGGTTTCGTCGTGGACGGCAAGGGCGAGAAGATGTCCAAGTCCAAAGGCAATGTGGTGGCCCCCCAGAAGGTCAGTGACACCCTCGGTGCAGAGGCATTGCGCCTGTGGGTGGCGGCAACAGACTACTCGGGCGAATTGTCGATTTCCGACGAAATCTTGAAACGCGTGGTCGAAGGCTACCGACGCATCCGCAATACGTTGCGCTTTCTCCTTGCCAATACCTCCGATTTCGACTTCGCCAAACAGGGTGTGCCGCCTGAGCAACTGCTGGAAATTGACCGCTATGCAATCGCGATGACGGCGGCCATGCAACGCGAAGTGCTGGCGGACTACGAGAAGTATGAATTCCACCCGGCGGTGGCCAAACTGCAAACGTTTTGCTCGGAAGACCTGGGCGGTTTCTACCTCGACATTCTCAAGGACCGCCTGTACACCACCGGTGTCGAATCGGCACCGCGCCGCGCTGCCCAGACCGCGCTATGGCACATCACCCAATCCCTGCTGCGCTTGATGGCGCCGATCCTTTCCTTCACCGCCGAAGAGGCCTGGCAGATTGTCAGCCCGGGAGATGACACGGTCTTCGCGCATACCTACTATGACGTGCCTGCCGTGCCGGCCGCGGACCAGCTCGTTGGCAAATGGCAGGCGCTGCGCGCGATTCGTGCGGAGGTGCTCAGGAAACTGGAGGCGATGCGCGAAGCCAAGACGATCGGTTCTTCCCTGCAGGCCGAAGTGACCATACGCGCTGGCGGCAATACGCTCGCGATGCTGCAATCCCTCGGCGATGACCTGCGCTTCGTGCTGATCACCTCGCAAGCGACGGTGCTCGCCGCAGCCGACGACGGAATGCAGATTACGGCAACGCCCACCAGTCATGCCAAATGCGAGCGCTGCTGGCACTGGCGTGCCGATGTCGGCGCAGAACCGGAGCACCCTGGGCTATGCGGGCGCTGCGTTTCCAATCTGTTTGGCGCGGGTGAGCCGCGTTCCTGCGCGTGAACCAAATCGCACAGCAGGAAGCCGCCAGCGGCAGGCGGCGCGCCCTGCTGGTGGCAGGCCTGGTCGCGCTCGCATTGGTCATTGCGGACCAGTGGACCAAGTACGCCATCACCAGCAACCTGCGTTACGGCGAATCGTTGGCTGTCACCTCGTTCTTCAATCTGGTCCTGGTCTACAACAAGGGGGCGGCCTTCAGCTTTCTTTCCGATGCGGGGGGATGGCAGCGCTTCTTTTTCATCGGCATCACCATCGCCGCCATTGCAATGCTGATCTGGCTCATCGCCAAACACCATGAAGAGAAGGTGTTCCGCTGGGGTTTGACCCTGATCCTGGGCGGCGCCATCGGCAACCTGATCGACCGCATCGCCTACGGCCATGTAGTCGACTTCCTCGACTTTCATTTTGCAGGCTGGCATTTCTGGGCTTTCAACGTGGCCGACTCGGCCATCACCATCGGCGCAGCCCTGTTGATTCTCGACAGCTTCCGTCCTCGCCCGGAATCCGCCTCATAGCGCCAAGAATGGCTTCCACCAACGGTTTCCGGGACGTTCCCGATCTGACGTATGATTGCCGCCATGACTGACATCACGACTGAAAAACGCATCGTGCTGGGCGTGACCGGCGGCGTTGCGGCCTACAAGGCCTGTGAACTGGTACGCCTGTGCGTCAAGGCCGGCATTGCAGTCGACGTGGTGATGACCCAGGCAGGCGAGCACTTCGTGACTGCCGTCACCTTCCAGGCCTTGTCGGGCCGGCCGGTCTATACCGATCTGTGGGACGCCAGCATCCCCAACAACATGGCCCACATTGAACTGACACGCCATGCAGCTGGCATCGTGGTGGTGCCAGCGACTGCCGACTTCATGGCCAAATTGGTCCACGGCCGTGCGGATGATCTGCTGTCAACGATGATCGTGGCGCGCCAACCGAGCTGCCCGTTGATGCTGGCACCGGCGATGAACGTCGAGATGTGGCAAAACCCGGCGACGCAGCGTAATGTCACGCAATTGCGCGCCGATGGCGTGACCCTGCTCGGGCCCGGCAGGGGCGACCAGGCCTGCGGCGAGACCGGCGATGGGCGCATGCTCGAACCGGAGGAGATCTTCGCCAGCATCGAGTCCCTGTTTGCGCCGAAGATTCTCTCCGGCAAGCGGGTACTGATCACCGCCGGGCCAACCCAGGAACCGATTGATCCGGTGCGCGTCATCACCAACCACAGTTCGGGCAAGATGGGCTACGCGATTGCGGAGGCCGCGCGTGCAGCGGGGGCAGAGGTCACACTGGTCAGCGGCCCGGTCGGATTGGCCACCCCGTTTGGCGTGGTACGAATTGATGTCACCACCGCGCAGCAGATGTTCGAGGCCGTTGCCGAGCGGGCCGCCCGATCAGATGTGTTCATTGCCGTGGCAGCCGTGGCCGATTATCACGTGGTCAATCGCAGCGAGCAGAAGATGAAAAAAGACGGTTCGGGAAAAATGACGCTCGAACTGGCGGAAAATCCGGACATCCTGGCCCATGTCGCCGGCCTGCCCCAGCCGCCTTTTTGCGTCGGTTTTGCAGCGGAGAGCGAAAAGCTGCTGGAGCACGCCGATGCCAAGCGCCGGCGCAAGCGGGTGCCACTGCTGGTAGCCAATCTGGCGCAGGCTGCGTTTGGCGCTGACGAAAACGAGATCGTGCTGCTTGACGACGCAGGGAACCACCCGCTGCCGCGCGCACCCAAGGGGCTGCTGGCCCGACAGATCGTGGCGGCCATCGCCCGTAGCCTCGCCCCTGCCGTGCCACGCAGCGCATGAAGCTCTCGGTACTCGATCAGTCCCCCGTCATCAGTGGCAGCAGTGCTGCCGACGCAATTGCCGCCACGCTGGACCTGGCTCAGGCCGCGGAAACCCTTGGCTACCAACGCTTCTGGCTTGCCGAGCATCATGGGCTGCACAGCCTTGCCGACCCGTGCCCGGAGATTTTGCTCGCCCGCATCGGCAGCCTGACCAAGACGATCCGCATTGGCACCGGGGGCATTCTGCTGCCTTACTACGCGCCATTCAAGGTGGCCGAGCAGTTTCGCATGCTCGAAACGTTGTTTCCGAACCGGCTGGACCTGGGCGTAGGACGCGCTCCGGGTGGTGACCTGAAAACGGCCCGGGCCGTGAGCGGCTGGACAACCGGTGGCCAGTATGATGCCGCCGAACGGTTTGCCCAGCAGGTGGCCGAACTGGTTGGACTGCTGGACGGTGCCCTGCCCCCTGATCATCCATACGCCGAAGTGGCCTTGCAACCGGATGGCGCCACCGCACCGCAGATCTGGATTCTCGGCTCCTCCGACTATGGTGGGGCGCTGGCGGCGCACATGGGGTTGCGATTTGCCTTCGCCCATTTCATCAATGCCTTCGGCGGACAACCCGTCGCCACAGCCTATCGCGAGCAGTTCCAGTCTGCACCGCACGCTGCCAACAGTCGCGGTGCCGTCACACCTGTGCCTCACCATGCGCTTGCCGTATTCGCGATCTGCGCAGAAACCGAAGCCGAAGCGGAGGCCTATGCTAAGGCCGTTGACGTACGACGTCTGCAGATGGCGTATGGCCTGAATGCGCCGATTCCTTCGCTGGGTGATGCTGCCGCGCGCCTGGCGCATTTGTCGGAGCGGGATCGCGCCATCATCGAGGCGGAACGGCCGCGCTCCATCATCGGTACTCCGGGCATGGTGGCCGATCGCATCAGCGAACTGGCCGAGCTGTTTGCTGCAGACGAAGTCGTGGTGTTGAGCGTCGCGCCCGATTACGGCGTGCGACTCAAATCCTATGAACTGCTCGCCGAGGCCTTGGGCACCACTTGAAGCAGCAACCCTTTCAACCACTCGCCAAGCCGCCCGGACCATGACAGCCGCCATTTGCTTCGGCAACAGAATCATTCCGCCTTCCGAAATCGAAGCAGGTGCTGAGCAGTGCGCTGGCGGCCTTGCTCAGTTGGGCGTTGGCACGGACGATGTGGTGGCCATCATGCTGCGCAACTCGCCCGCTTTTGTTCAATTGATGCTGGCGGCGCGGCGCATCGGGGCCTACCACTGCCCCATCAACTGGCACTTCAAGGCTGCTGAGGCCGCCCACATCCTGCGCGACTCGGGCGCCAAAGTCCTGTTCATTCATGCCGACTTGTTGCCACAGATCGAAGCCGGGTTGCCAGCAAGCTTGCCTGTTGTCCTTGTTCGACCGGACGACACGCTGATTCAGGCGTTCAATCTGGACTCTGCGGCCTGGTCCGCCGACGCAGTTTCCTGGGAGGCGTGGCTTGGAGCGCAGCCCCGCCACAGCGGCAGCCCCCAGATTCCGCGCGGCAACATGGCTTACACCTCCGGTACCACCGGCCTGCCAAAAGGCGTGCGACGTCTGCCGCCTCCTCCCGAAAAGGCGCCCGCGGCCGCGGCAGCACTGGCGGCGCTCAACCTGGAAATCAACGGGATCGGACCAGGGATGCGCACATTGGTCTCCGCACCGCTGTACCACAGTGCTCCGAACGCCTATTCCCTGTTTTCGACAATTGCTGGCGAGCTGGTTGTGCTTGAACCGCGCTTCGACGCCGAACGCACATTGGCACTCATTGAAGCGCATCAACTGGCCCAGGCGTATCTGGTTCCAACCATGTTTGTGCGCATGCTGCGGCTCCCCTCAGCGATCCGCAGCCGCCACAAACTCACCTCGATGCGGTTTGTCGCCTCCACCGGATCACCCTGCGCACCAGACGTCAAACGCGCCATGATCGAATGGTGGGGACCGGTGATCCATGAGAGCTATGCCTCCAGCGAAGCCGGCTACATCACCCATATCTCTTCTGAAGAATGGCTGCGCAAGCCCGGCTCGGCCGGCCGGCCGGCTTCCGGCGCCATCGTGCGCATCATGGACGAGAACGGCAATTCGCTCCCCAGCGGAGAGGTCGGACTGATCTATGTTCGCCAGCCCGCCTACTCGGATTTCTCCTACAACCACCAGGCCGATGCGCGCAAGGCGCTGGAGCGCGACGGGCTCTGGAGTGTCGGCGACATGGGGTATCTGGATGCAGACGGCTACCTGTTCATCAGCGACCGCAAGTCCGACATGGTGATTTCAGGCGGAGTCAACATCTATCCGGCCGAAATTGAAGCCACCCTGATCAACATGGAAGGCGTGGCCGATTGCGCCGTCTTCGGCATCCCTGATGAGGAATTTGGCGAAGCGCTGGCTGCCGCAGTACAAGTGCATGACGGTGTCGCACTGGATCAATCAGCCGTACGACAGTTCATCGCCAGCCGCATGGCCAGTTACAAGGTGCCCAAGATTGTCACCTTTCATGCTGCCTTGCCGCGCGAAGAGAGTGGCAAGATTTTCAAACGACGTTTGCGTGCGCCCTACTGGGAGAATACGCAACGCAAGATCTGACGTTGGGGGCTTGGTGCACTCCTTTCACTGGCAGTTCCACAGCACTTTCTTCTCATTTCCATGATCAGAGAAGGCGAGCTCGCTCCCGTTTGATCAAAACCACCACAGGAACAGCATCGACATGCCAGCCGTCGACTCCACGATCACTTATCGTCTGTTTTGTAGCGATCCGC
Source organism: uncultured Burkholderiales bacterium (assembly GCA_964443245.1). GTDB lineage: Bacteria > Pseudomonadota > Gammaproteobacteria > Burkholderiales > JAEUOS01 > CANJDH01. Next base: position 37,519 of record CAYUEG010000001.1, read on the forward strand.
GCGCGCATCTGTTTCGCGTCGTCCTCACCGTGCACCATCCGGACCCGGCCGGCTGCGTGCTGTCGCTCCCGGCCTGGATTCCGGGAAGCTACATGATTCGCGAATTCGCCCGCAACATCGGGCCCATTCGCGCACGAAGCGGGCGGCGCAGCGTCGCATTGACGAAGGTCGATAAGCACACTTGGCATGCCGCCGCGTGCGACGGCGCCCTGGAGGTGGAATACGAAGTCTATGCCTGGGACCTCTCCGTACGTTCCGCACACCTGGACGAGAGCCATGCATTCTTTAACGGTTCGAGTGTGTTTCTGAGCGTCCATGGCCATGAGCAGGCGCGCCACCTCGTGCAATTGGTACGGCCGGCCGGAAGACGGTATGCCAATTGGGCTGTCGCTACAACGCTTGCGAGAGCGCCGGCCACACGAGATCGCGGCTTTGGCAGCTATTACGCCAACAGCTACGATGAACTGATCGACCATCCGGTCGAAATGGGCCAGTTCACGTGGGCCACGTTTGAAGCCTGTGGCGTGCCCCATGCCGTCGCCATCACCGGACTGCACGATTGCGATACCCAACGCCTGTGTGCCGATCTGAAAAAGGTGTGCGAAACGCAGATCCGCTTCTTCCATGGGCCGCAAGCGTCACATCAATCCCCACCATTCTCGCGCTATCTGTTCCTCGTCATGGCGGTGGGCGAGGGGTATGGTGGGCTGGAACATCGCAGCTCGACGGCGCTCCTGTGCTCCCGCAATGATCTGCCTTTTCCCTCAATGGGCGCTGCAACGGAGGCCTATCGCGGTTTTCTCGGCTTATGCAGCCATGAGTATTTTCATGCGTGGAATGTCAAGCAACTGAAGCCGGCCGTCTTTGCGCCGTACGATCTGACGCGCGAGAACTACACGCGTCTGCTGTGGGCCTTTGAAGGCATTACCAGCTATTACGATGACGTCATGCTGTTACGGGCGGGGGTGATCTCCAGACAGGAATATCTGGACACGCTGGCGCGTGCGATACGCGGGGTGCTACGCGGCGCTGGCAGACTCAAGCAATCGGTGGCCGAATCCAGTTTTGACGCCTGGATCAAGTACTACCGGCAGGACGAGAACGCTCCCAATTCGGTGGTGAGCTACTACACCAAGGGCGCATTGGTCGCCCTGTGCATCGACCTGATGCTGCGGCAGGCCTCGGATGGCAGGCGGTCACTGGATGATGTGATGCGCAAGCTGTGGCGCGAGCATGGCGCAACTGGCCAGGGAGTGCCGGAAGCGGGCGTCGAATCAGCGGTACTGGACGTAGCGACTCCCGGGTTGCGCCGTCGCATGGCGCGGTTTCTCCGCGATGCCGTTCATGGCACGACCGAGTTGCCCCTCAAAGCGCTATTGAAAACGGCGGGTTTTGATCTGCGCGTCTCACCGGGGGTAGCAAATGCGCTCGGCGCGCGCACAGCCCGCAGTGCCGGCGGCGTCAAGCTGACCCACGTGCTTGACCAAGGTGCAGCGCAGCGCGCCGGCCTTTCGGCGGGCGACGAAGTCATTGCCTTGAATGGAATCCGGGTCAGCGCCGACACCTTCGAGGGCTTGCTCGCCCGTCTGCCGAAACAGGCTCGGATCGACGTGCACGCATTCCGGCGCGACGAACTCATCACGCGGGTGCTCACGCCAAGCGAAGGCGAAATCGAGGTCTCGCTGAAGCCTGTTGAGGCTGTGGGTACCTCTAGAGATTGACGCCCGGTATCCGCGACAGATCCACTTCGTCAATCTGCTCCGGGTTGAGAAACTCTTCGGCGTACTTGAGGTAAACCTTTTCCCGGATGAACACATCGAAGAGATCCGGGTCCACATGGCCGTTGAGCTTGAACTTTCCGAGAATCTCGAGCGATTCGGTAAGCGTCTTGCCCTTCTTGTAGGGTCGATCGCGTGCAGTCAGGGCCTCAAAAATGTCCGCAATTCCCATGACCCGTGCCTGCACGCTCATCTGGTCGCGCTTCAAGCCCTTCGGATAACCCTTGCCATCCATGCGCTCGTGGTGGCCTCCGGCATACTCCGGAACATTCTTCAGGTGCTTTGGCCAAGGCAGGGTCTCGAGCATCTTGATCGTGGCCACGATGTGGTTGTTGATCACTTCCCGTTCTTCTGCGGTGAGCGTACCTGCCCGTATCGTCAGGTTCTTCAGTTCGTCAGGTGAAAGAAAATCGCTCTCTGCGCCAGAAACGTCGCGCCAGCGGTAGCCGGCAATGCGCTTGACGCGGGCAATGTCGTCTTCCTTCATGAACTCGCCACCGACATTGGCACGACGCAGGAACGCACGATCCTCCTCGATCAACTGCAGTTTTTCGTCAGCCGCCGCCCGGGTCATCTCGCCCTTGAGGACGGCAATTTCGATATCGCGCTTGAGCACTTCAAAACGCGTATCGACCATATGTATCCGGTCGAATATGGTCTCCAGCTTGGTGGCCTTGTCAACCACATGCACCGGGGTCGTGACCTTGCCACAGTCGTGGAGCAGCCCGGCGATCTTGAGTTCGTAACGATCGCGGTCGGTCATCGTGAAGTCCTTGAGCGGACCCACGTCGGTATTGTTTACAGCCTCGGCCAGCATCATGGTCAGGCTGGGTACCCGCTGGCAATGCCCGCCGGTGTAGGGTGACTTCTCGTCAATGGCAGTGTTCATCACGTTGATGAACGACTCAAAGAGTTGCTCCAGCTGCAGAATCAGGTTGCGATTGGTCAGTGCGATCGCCGCCTGCGAAGCCAGGCTCTCCGCCAATCGCTGATCAGCATCCGAAAAGGTCGTGACCTTGCCGGTCACCGGATCCAGACGGTTGAGTAACTGCAAAACACCGATGATCTCGTTCTCATGATCCCGCATGGGGATGGTGAGAAACGAAGTCGAGCGGTAGCCCGTCTTCTTGTCGAACGCGCGGGTGCCGGTGAAATCGAAGCCTTCCGCCGTATAGGCATCCGCAATGTTGACAGTATCACCCGTGAGGGCGGCATAGGCTGCCACCATGTTCCGGTTGGGCTTGCCATCATCCTCGTACAGCTTGATCGGATAAAACGTAATCGGACTTCCCGACGTGCCGCCGAGATGGATGTTCAACGAATCGTTGAGCAGGATTTCGAAGTTGAGTTTGTCACCATCGATGACCCGATACAGGGTACCGCCATCTGCCTGAGTGATGTGCTTCGCCGCTTGCAGAATCTTGTCAAGGAGCGCGTTGATATCACGCTCCTGCGACAGGGCCGCCCCCACCGCATTGAGTTGTTCAAGCCGCCTGAACAGCTCCTCGACTGAAACCGAAGTCACTTGATGCAGACTGCCCTAACTTGTTTGAGATCGGTCAGGCCCATCAGGACCTTCTCCATGCCATCCATCTTCAGCGTGTTCATGCCCTCTTCCACGGCAGCAGTGAACAAGGCGGCCACACGCGCCTTCTCCTGAATCATTTTCTTCAACACCTCGGTGGCGATCATCAACTCGTGCAAACCCGCGCGGCCGCGATACCCGGTGTTGGAGCACTTCTCGCAACCCTTGGGGCGATACAGGGTCAGCTTGCCATCCTTGCCGTACTCCTCAATCCAGCGATCGTAGAGCTTCTTGAATTGACCTTGGGGATCCGCTTTCCAGACCGGTGTCTTGACAAGTTCTTCCGCGTATTCGGTGATGAACTGCTTGAGTTCGGTTGCATCCGGATGGTAGGGCTCCTTGCAATCCGAGCACAGGCGCTTGGCAAGACGCTGGGCCAGGATCCCCAGGAGCGCATCCCCGAAGTTGAAGGGGTCGCAGCCCATGTCGAGCAGGCGGATGACGGCCTCTGGCGCGCTGTTGGTGTGCAGCGTAGCGAACACCAGGTGGCCGGTGAGCGATGCTTCGATGCCGGTGTTGGTCGTCTCGGCATCGCGCATCTCACCCACCATGATGATGTCCGGATCGGCGCGCAGGAAAGCCTTCATGACGACTGCGAAGTCGAGGCCTGCCTTCTTGTTTACCTGCACCTGGCGCAGGCCCTTTTGCGTAATCTCGACCGGATCCTCGGCAGTCCAGATCTTGGTGTCAACGGTGTTCAGAAAGCCGAGCACGGAGTGCAGTGTTGTGGTCTTGCCGGAACCGGTCGGGCCGCAAACAAAAAACAGCCCATACGGCTTGCTTACCGTCTTCTTGAGGTTCTCGCTGTTGTATTTGGTCAGCCCCAGCTTGTCGATCGGGATGGGTTCACCCGCGGCAAGGATACGCATGACCACGTCTTCGACACCACCCTGGGTCGGGATCGTCGCGACTCGCAGCTCGATATCGAGCGGGCCAAACTTCTTGAACTTGATCTTGCCGTCCTGCGGCTTGCGCTTTTCCGAAATGTCGAGATCGCACATGATCTTCAGACGTGCCGCAATGGCCGCACGATAGCTGGCGGGTATCTCGATGTAGTTCATCAGAGAGCCGTCCTTGCGAAACCGGATCTCGGTCTTTGCCTTGCCAGGATAGGGCTCGATATGGATGTCCGACACACCCATGTTGTAGGCGTCGACAATGATCTTGTTGACCAGCTTGACGAGTTCATTGTCGGCCGCAGCATCGACGTCATCGGTGGAATTGCCGAGAGAATCCACCGCTTCATCGTCCCCCATGCCAGACAGCAGGTCATCGATAGAGCTGGCATCCGCCACCTCGCCAAAGAAACTCGCGAGCGTCTGCTTGAACTCAATACGTGTCGTGACGCGATAGGCAATCTTCATTGCCCGCGGAAACACGTTGTTGACGATGCGCGAACTCTTGACCCGCTCCGGATCAAGACACATCACCACAAGCCCTTCCTTGGCGTCGTCAATCGGAATCCATTCGCTGGACTCGACATAATCACGCTTCAGGTTCTTGAGCAGGTCCATCGGCTTGATGCGGTCTGCCTTGAACGGCTCATAGGGCACACCAAAAAACTTTGACAGTCCTGCCCCGATGGCGGGAATCTTGACCTGAAATTCGGTGGTCAGTACCTCTTCGATATCGATGCCCTTGCGTCGTGCCGAACGCGTCGCCAGATCAAACTCCTGTGCCGACAGTACTGCATCCGCGACCAGATAGTCATACTTGGTTTTGACGGGCTGCGCCGATTTCTGCCGCTGACGAAAGGCAATCGCCAGAGTTTGGGTCAACCCGGCAACGCCCTCCTCTTCCAGTGCACTGAACGGCTGACCCGACTTGTTGTTGATGATCTGGACAACACCAATCAATTCATTGGCCTGAGCGTCCACAATCGGTGCAACCAGCATCTGCTTGGTGCGGTAACCGGTTCGCTTGTCCACCTCCTGCAGAAAGCGCAAGTTTGGATTATGCGATTTCAGCTCTGCTTCGTCGTACACGTCCTTGATGTTGATGACTTTCTTGGACAAAGCCACATAACCGGCAATGCTCTGCTCGGCGATGGGCAGTTTCAAGTCCTTGAACGAATTCAGCCCCGTCTTGACCTTCGAAACAATCGAAGCCTTGTCCTCGCCCATCGAGTAGATTGTCAGGCGATCAGCATTGAACAGGGTGCAGATCTCCTGACTGACCTCCAACATGATCTCGTCGACGTTGTTGGTCGCATGGATCCGGTTGGTGACAGTCTGCAGGTTCTTCTGAAAATTCAGTTTCAGATTGACATCCGGCGCCTGCGCCGCCGGTTTCGGACTCAACACTGCGCTCATAACCACCTCACGCGATGACAGCTTTTCGTTTGACCAAAATTCATTGCGAAGGACCCCGTGAAGCCCAAAGTCCTCCCTCCAGAAGCGCTACCTTGAATCCACGATGCGCCAGCAAAAACGCTGCGGCCGCGCTTCGACGGCCGCTCTGGCAATACACCACATACTCCTTGCTCTTGTCCAGAACCGGAAACGCGTTGCGAATCTCTGCCAGCGGTACGTTGATTGCGGCCGACAGGTGATCGTACTGGTATTCGGAAGGATAGCGGACGTCCAGCCACTGCGCACCCGCCGCCACTTTCTCTTTCCCCGCCTCCATGTGGACCCTGTTCAGCAATGGCTCCTTGAGCAGTGCAATGAAATCCTGTTTGGCGAGACGGAGCAGCACACCATCCAGCTTCATCGTCACCGTGGCATTGCGCTTCGCTTCGGACACCAGTGCTTCCTCGCCAAACGCATCACCGCTCTTCAAATCCGCAAGGACTACCACGACACCGCCAACCAGACGCGTTACCTGCGCACGACCCGACTCGATGACGTAATAATAGTCGCCTTCATCTCCCTCACGAATCACAACGTCGCCGGATTTGACCTCCACCCGAAAAAAACGATTCAGCAATTCGCCAATATGGGCCGATGGCAGGTTTCCGAACGCACCCGTCCTCAGGTTATTGACACTAAAGACCCCCGACATGACGTTCCAGGAGCTTGGCACCGGAGGTTCCGCAGCCGCGAGTGTCTTGAAACGGCCGGTTCGGGTAGCGTCAAACTTTGCCAGCTGATCCCAGGTCATCATGATGTCCAGCATGTCACTATCGATCCGGATCAATTCGATCGCACTCAAAGCGCGGCCGCGCAAAATCGGTGTACTGCGGAACAAAGGATCACGCGCTGCCACGGAGCCCGCTTCAACAATCTCCTCTGATCCGTCTTCAAACACCAAAGCCACTTTGCCCGACAGGAGGTAGGAGACCTGATCCGCAGCAGATTTCATTCTGAAGGGATCTTGCCCTTCCGCCATGTTCTCGGTGTAACACAAGTCGGAGAATTCCTGAAGGCGAGCCTCCGACAACGCCGACAAGGGCTCAAATTGGCGGAGCAGCGCAGAAGAAATCGAGCTCATGGCCGCTAGAACTCGAAAATCTGGCCGTTTTGGAGCATGCGCGGTTTGTAGTCACCGGCAAACTCCTCGATCTCCTGCATCGTCAGTTCGATTTCACCCGGCTTCAAGTGGGTAATGAAGATTTCCGCACTGCGCTCCAGCTTTGCCAATTCCTCGGCGAGCAAGCTCGGGCACAGGTGCTTGGATGCAATCGCCAGTTGCTTCTCGCGATTGCAAAACGCGGTCTCAATGATCAAGTACTTCAAATTGGGAATCCGGTTGACCACTTTCCAGAGCGGATCGTTGGTAAAGGTATCCCCCGAAAACACCAGGCTATGCTTGCCGCTATTGATCTGGTAACCCACCGCGGGCACTGTGTGGTTCGCAGGAAGCACCGTCAGTTTGCGCCCATCAATGGCAAGGCTCTGGCCTTCCTTGATGGTCTGATAGCGCATGAACGGCTTTTCCGCTGTCGGAATGGCAGTGAAATCCGGCCAGACGTTCCAGTTGAAGATATGTTTCTTGAGCGTATCGAGCGTCTCCTCGATCGCATAGATCGTAAGAGGCTTGTCACGCATCGCGCCCACGGTATCGACAATAAACGGGATGGTCGCAATATGGTCCAGGTGCGAGTGCGTCAGAAAAATGTGGTCAATCATCGACATCTCCGTCAGGGAGAGGTCGGTAACACCGGTGCCTGCATCAATCAGGATGTCGTTGTCGATGCGCAATGAGGTCGTGCGGAGATGTTTGCCCCCGATCCCTCCGCTGCATCCAAGCACTTTGACCTTCATGTGCGAATCATCCCAGATTTCATCACTTCTCGTCGAATGTGGTCACGCCGTCCCAATTCGCACCTGGCGGGTTCTTGCGGAACTGGGCCACGCGATCTGCATATTTCTGATACAGGTACGAATCCGGATTCATGCGCTGAAGGTTGAGCAGGTGCATGTCAAACTGATCCCAGGACTGGGCGCGGTAGGCCTTGAGGGCTTCACGCCAGATCTTGATCTCGTCCTTCAGTTCCTTGCTGGCTTCGGCCTCCAGGCAAAGGGGCTCGAAAATGGCCACAGGTTCGTTCTTCCCCTTCACCCGGATTCGATCCAGCTCACGATACAGCACATCGCGCACCAGCCTCTCGGTGTTCTCCCCCACCATGACGCCGACGCCGTACTCCTTGGTACGCCCCTCCAGTCGAGAAGCCAGATTAACGGCATCGCCCATTGCGGTGTAGGCCTTGCGTACTTTCGATCCCATGTCGCCGACGCGCACGACACCGGAGTTGAGGCCGATCCCGATCTTCAAATCCGGCCAACCCTTGGCGATGAACTTGGCACGCAGGTCCTCGCACGCCTTCTGCATTTCGAGCGCGCTCACAATGCCCTGCCGGGCATGCTCCGGGTCCGGAACCGGCGCACCCCAGAAAGCCATGATGCAATCGCCTATGTACTTGTCCAGCGTGCCACGATGGCTCGAAATGATTGCCGACATGGTCGTCAGAAAATCATTGATGTAGAGCGCCAAGTCCGCCGCCGAAAGACTTTCGGAAATGGTCGTGAAGCCGCGTACATCCGAAAACAGGATCGTCAACTCGGCTTCTGCCGGCTGCATGCTGTACTTTTCGGGATCCTTGGCCATCTCGTCAACCAGTTCTGGAGGCACGTATTGGCCAAACAGCTCGGTAAACTGCCTCTTGCTGCGACTCTCCACGAAGTAGCCATAAGCCATATTCAATGTGAATAACCCGGCAGTCATCAATAACGAGGCTGCAAGCGGAATCACAGTGTCTGCCTGGGTATAGATCACATAGTTGAGTGCAATGATCAACAGCATAGCCACCACTGCCACCAGGGTTGCACGCAACGGGGACAGAAATGGCATGAGCATTGCCAGGGTAATGCCACCAATCAGGAGCAGTACCACCTCTGCTCCAACGGTAAAGGCAGGCCGTTGTTTGAAGTTTTGGGACAACATGCCGGAGAGGAGGTTGGCGTGGATCTCTACCCCAGGATAGGCTTCACCCACAGGCGTGGAGCGCAAATCCAGCAGGCCTGGTGCGGTAGTGCCCCAAATGGCGATCTTCCCTCTCAGATCTTCCTTACGCGCCTTGCCTTCCCAAATGTCTCCCAATGACACATAACGAAAGCTGTTGGCTGTGGGCCCACCGCGCCCCCGATAGGGCACCAGGGCACTCACGGTCTTGTCGACCGGTATCGTGAATGTCCGATTGGCAGCATTCAATTCCAGCCATTCCATCCCGCTGTAATTCTTGGATAGAAAGCGTTCCGGTGGATAACCCGGCTGCACCTTGGGCGATCCCAAGAGCGTGCGGAACATGGCAAGGGAAAGGGACTCGTAGTACTCGCCGCGATACTCGGAGAGCATGGGAACCCTGCGCACCACGCCATCATGATCGACAATCGGGTTGAACAGGCCTGCAGAGTAAGCCGCCTTTTGCAGCGCCGGCAGGTTGCCGCCGTGCCCATTCCACTGGAACCAGTCAATGTTGCGTCCCTTGAAGGAACCGGCCGGCATCACAGGGGCCGGGAGCGCGCCACTCTTTTCTGCATCCGCTTCACTCGACAAGTAATAGCCCAGCACCACAGGCTTGCCGGCAATCGATTTCGCAAACTGATCATCGAAATCCAGGCTGGGACGCAATTGCTGCAACTTGGCCTGGAACTCGGGCACACCTTGCAATTCGGTCTTTGCGAGCGCCTCGAGTGTTGCGATGCCAGAACTGGTATCAGGTTCGGCAAATACGACGTCGAAGCCCACCATCGCAACGCCGTAATCGTCCTTGCCGTCACCCATGATCTTGTTCATGAGTTTGGCCATTTTGTCGCGATTCCACGGCCAACGGCCCAACTTACCCAAACTCTTCTCGTCAATATCAAGAATGACGATTCTGTCATCAAGCTTGGACGGCATCGTCAACTTCATGCGCGCATCGTAGATGATGGCGTCGAGCTGACTGATGAAGCGGATATTGAAAATCTCGGCTGCATGGGCGAGAAACACCAGCAGCACTGCAATCCCTAAGCTGATTCGGACGATGTGCTGCTTCAAGCCTGCCTCCCGTCAAGGTCTCCCACGCTGCCCCTCCCGAGGCTCTGCGGACGGGAGTCTACTTGTAGAAAAACTCCATCTTGGTGCCCGCGATCTCGATCACGTCGTGGTCGTTCAGTGGATGCGCCTGGGCGTCAAGCGCCTTGCCATTGACGACCGGGAAGGTCGCACCTTCCACGTGGGTGATGAAAAAGCCCTGCGGGCGGCGAGTGATGACGGCCACTTGCACACCCGGTTTGCCCAAGGTTGTCAGTGCCTTGGTGAGCACAAGTTCCTTGCCCACATTTGCACCCGACAACAGCTGGATTGCCCCCTGTTTCGCGGGCGCAGCGGCCGGGGCCGGGGCAGCAGCTGCCGCCGGGGCAGCCGCTGCGGCAGCCGGGCCTTTGACCGTACGGTCGTCATCGGCCTTGGCAGCCACCGGCGCGGCAGCAGCTGGGGCCGGCTTCGGCATCGAACCAGGACGCAACACCATCGTCTTTTCGAAATCGGCAGCAGCAGCAGCCTTTGGCGCCTCATTGATGTATTTGAGCTTGTATTTGCCCAACTCAATGACGTCATTGGGTTGCAGGAAATGCTTCTTGATCGGCTGGCCGTTAACCAATGTTCCATTGGTCGACCCCAAGTCCTCCAGGAATGAGTCGTTGAGGATCGTCACGATGACCGCATGCTCGCCAGAGACAGCCAGATTGTCGATCTGGATGTCATTGTGCGGCTTGCGGCCGATCGTGGTGCGCTCCTTGCTCAGGGTAATTTCCTTGAGCACCAAGCCATCCATGCTGAGAATTAGCTTTGCCATAGCCCGATCCTTTTCTCTTTCACTTGTTATTGCATTTTGTTACAGCCAGTTTACTTGAACCATCCCAAGAACTTGCCAAACATCCCTTTTGCAGCCGGGTATTCCTTCAAAATCTTGACGAGTAGCACGGATACGTTATCACGCCCGCCATTGTCGTTAGCCATCTGTACAAGCTGCTGCGCGGCCAGATTCAGATTTCCACCGAGCGACTCCAATGCCAGGCCGATTTCAGGGTCTTCCACCATGTCGGACAAGCCGTCCGAGCAGAGCAGATAGATATCCCCGGGTTGGGTGTCGTAGTCGTGAATTTCAGGTTCTACCGTCGGGTCAATGCCGAGGGCGCGCGTGACCAGATTCTTGTTCTGGGAATGCTTCGCCTCTTCTTCCGTGATCATGCCGCTGTCAATCTGCTCCTGCAGCAATGAATGGTCCCGTGTAACCTGCGAGAGGACACCATCACGCATTCGGTAAAGACGTGAATCGCCGATATGTGCAACCGTCATCCGGTTATCGTAAAAGACAGCCATCACCAGCGTGGTGCCCATCCCTGAGTATTGCGGTTGCGACTGGGACGCTGAATAAATTGACGTATTCGCCTTGGTGATCTGCTCGCGCAACATCCGCGCCGCCATGGTTCCCGCCTCCGCCCCCTGAGGGTCGGGTTCAAAGGGTGCATGCTGCGCCATGGCGGCCTGCAGTTCCGTCATCAGCACTGTTGTTGCCATACCGCTGGCGACTTCACCAGCGTTGTAACCGCCCATGCCATCGGCCAGAATCGCCAACCCGTGGCGTACATCGTTCGCTATCGAGTCCTCGTTATGAGACCGCACCATACCCGGATCGGTATGGCCGACGATCTCGATCGCGTCAGAAAGGCTCATGCTCGATCCTATAGGGAGATGTCTACGTCGTCATCCTTGCCAGCAGGTTTGGCACCTGCGGGTTTGGCGGCAGCACCACCCGCGGGAAGGATGACCGTCTTGTCGGCGTCTGACGTCGCGGCAGGCGCTGCCTGCATCTGCACGGTCCCGCCGGCGTGCGGATTCGGCGCAACCGGAGCCGCAGGAGCAGCAGGCTTGGGAGTCACGGGCCGCGCCGCCGGAATGTTCATGCCGGTTGACGATGCAGGATTCTCACCGAAGGGCCGGAGCGCGGCCGCGAACTCTTCGCCAGTCTGAAAGCGTTCATCGGCGTCCTTTGCCATGGCGCGCTTGAGCACCTCTGCAAGTCCTTCAGGCACGTCCGGATTCAACGTGCGAACGTCTGCAGGTTCTTCATTCGCAATCTTGAACATCAACTGGGCCATCGAATCGCCAACAAACGGCAACCTGCCGGTCAGCATCTGGTAAATGCTGACGGCAAGGGAGAACAAATCGGAACGCCCATCGACCTTCTTGCCCGAGAGTTGTTCGGGCGACATGTAAGACGGCGTACCGAGCACCATCCCGGTCTTGGTCTTGGACGAGTCTGTGACCCGTGCGATACCGAAATCAGCGACCTTCGGGTTATCGCCCTCAAGGTCATACATGATGTTCGCCGGCTTGATGTCGCGGTGCACGACATTCTGGCGATGTGCGTATCCGAGTGCATCAGCGACTCTCGCAAAGATCGAGACCACGCGCGGAATTGGCAACAGCGATTCCGGCTTGGTGTAGGGCACCAAATCCTGCCCTTTGAGCAATTCCATGGCGATGTAGCACAGGTCGTGCTCGTCGCCAGTGTCGTAAATGGTGACAATGTTCTGGTGATTGAGGCGGCCGGCGGTCTCTGCCTCGCGGAAGAAGCGCTCCTTTGCTTCCGCCAGTTCGTCTGCTTCGAACTCCTGGGAGAGCGCCATCGTCTTGATGGCAACCGAGCGACCGATCTTCGGATCCTTGCCGAGATAGACCACGCCCATGGCACCCTTGCCGAGTTCCTTCTCGATCTGGTACCTGCCCAGCATGGGCTTCTCGCCCTGACCGGTCGCATCCAGGATGCTCGCATTGCTGCGACCGCTGGCACCGCCCAGAATCACCGTTTCAGAAAGGTTCTTGGCACGGGCGATCTTCTGCTCCAGATCCTTGTACTTCGGATCGTAGCCGTGCATGTGTTCATACACGGCCTGAGCCTTGTTGAATTGCCGCTTCCGCTCGAAATCGAGCGCCAGGTTGTACAGGTTGTCCATCAAGGCGCCGTCAAATGGCACTTTGCGAAACTTGTCAAACGCAATATCAAGCTGACCCTGCCCCTGAAACGCCAGACCCAGCATGCGGTTTGACTCAGCAGACTCAACATCGGACTTCTGCTTGCCGGCCTCCGTCACGATGAAGCGTTTGGTGGTGAGCAAAAGATGACCAACGAGCAACAGCGTGGCCGGCACCATCAGCTGGATCCACATGCCTGCGGACGTCATCAGCAGAAAATGGACTACGAGCAAACCCGCAAGCAATCCAAGCGTGATCAGTCCGGCAGGCTTGGCTTTCAGTTTTGGCAGCATCCCGATCAGGTAGGCAGCGATCAGAATGAATATCAGGAGCTCAACCCAGATCGCCCAGGTCGGCGCGACAAAAAAGTGCTCGGAAAGGATACTGGACACGGAGTGTGCCATTTTCTCCACCGGGGTCATCGCGGCCGAGATCGGCGTCGGAAAACTGGTACCGACACCCGCCGCCGTGGGGCCGATCAGCACAATCTTGCCAGCGTAGTTCTCCGCCTTGATCTTCCCTGACAGCACGTCATAGAAGGAATCCAGCTGGAAGGCCTTTTTGCCGTCCCGATCCTTGTAGTAGTACGTGTACATCTGGTTCAGGGGATCTGTGGTAATGGCAAGCTTGCCGAGCTTGAGCTGCTCGCCCCAATTTACCTTGATGTCGGAAATACCGAGATTGAGGCTCTTGGCAGCGATCATCACCGAGTAAGACGGGAAGTACCTGTCAAAGTACTGCACCACCAAGGGTTCGGTGCGTACGCCGCCATCGACGTCAGGCAAGTCGTTCAGATGTCCAAGACCCGCAGCTGCCGTACCCAATTGCTCAATCGGCAATTGAATGGCCGCAGAGGGAACCGCATTGCCCCCCTTGTCCTCAAACGAGCTCTTTTCGGTAAATTTCGGCAGGCTCTTGTCCGGCTTGCCGCGCGGGTCGCCCAGTGTAAACACCAGAGGCAACATGACATTGCCAGCCTTCGTGTAGCTTTCCGCAAGTCTGCGGTCGGTATTGAGCGCGACTTCGGCTTCCTTGAGCAAAGCACCGAATTGAGCCAGTTCCGCCGAACCCTGAACAGGTTGGGCCGCCGCTTCCACTGCAGGGGCCGACGTCACGGCCACTGCCCCGGGGACAGCGGGGGCCGCTTGGGCACCTGCCGGCTTTCCGCCGTACAGCTCGATCAACTTGTTGATGTAAACCAGACCGGGATCTTGCTGCGCTTCAAAGAAGAACACGGTGTTGCCGATAACCTTCACCTTTGCTCCGGCGAGCAAGTCGGTCATTTTGGCGTGGATGTCACGACTCCAGGGCCAACGGCCAATATTGTTGATGCTCTGGTCGTCAATCGCGATGATCGCGATTTGCTTGTTCGGCTCCTTGGAAGAAGCCTTGACCCCAAGATCGTAGGCTTTGCGCTCAAGGCTTTGCAGCAGGTCACCACCGCGCAAGAACAAAAAAACGAGCGCGATGACCACCCCCAGAAACCAATCTGATTTCCAGAAATCCGACTTGATTTTCGCCATCGTGTCCTCCTCGCGCTTGTGTTTTTCTCGCGGAACGCGCCACTGCATCACTTCGGACTGCAACTACCTCGCCACGCCCTGATGAAGCCGCCAAACCGGCAAAGAGCAGGGCGTAACGCTCAAGATTCTACGGCAAAACTGGAAAAAAGAGGGAATTTCGCAAAATAAACAGCATGATGATACGCATTCTTGTAGTTGACTATCAAGAGCGTTTTGCTGGCAAATGTGCAAAAACCCAACAAAATGGCGGTATCCGGCCAACCGATACCGCCACAAAAGCAAATGCCCTGACCCTGCGACCCGGTGCCTGCAACCTTATGCCTTTTTGTGCGCCCGACCGGCAAGCCATTTGCCAACCACCACCACCAGCACCGCGCAGCCGATTTTCAGGCCATAGGTGAGCACGTTATTGTCCTCAAAGTGCGCCTTGATTGCCACATCATGCGATATGGCGTCGCCCGCCACCCATCCAATCAGGGCCGCGCCAAGTGTGACAATCACCGGGAAACGCTCCATCAGCTTGATCATCAGCGTGCTGCCAAACACGACCAACGGGATGCTGATCCCCAGACCGATGATCAGTAACGTGAAATCTCCCTTGGCAGCCAGCGCCACGGCAATCACATTATCCAGACTCATCACAAGATCAGCGATCAGGATGGTCCGGACGGCGACCATGAGGTTGCCGCCCTCCTTGGCATGGCCGTCGCCTTCCCCTTCGCCACCTTCCTCGCTGATAAGTTGGTAGCCGATCCATAGCAGCAGGAGACCACCGATGATCTGCAGGTAGGGCAACTTGAGCAGATAGGCTGCAATAAACGTGAGAACAATCCGCAGCACGACGGCAGCGCCGGATCCCCAGGCAATTGCCATTTTTTGCTGCTTGGGCGGCAGTGAGCGTGCCGCCAATGCGATGACGACGGCGTTGTCGCCAGAAAGAATGATGTTGATCCAGACAATCTGACCCAGCGCGAGCCAGAATGCGGGGCTGTCAAAACTCATTTTTTTTCTCCGTTGTTTTTATGGAAATCACTTCAGCGCCGCCAGCAGCAGTTTGCCCATTTCGGACGGGTTTTTGGTGGTCCGAATGCCACAGGCCTCCATGATGTCAAGCTTCGCCTGGGCCGTGTCGTCGCCCCCCGAAATCAACGCCCCCGCATGGCCCATGCGCTTGCCTGGCGGGGCAGTGACACCGGCAATGAATCCGACCAGTGGCTTTTTCATGTTGTCCTTGGCCCAGCGCGCGGCGTTGACCTCATCCGGGCCGCCGATCTCCCCGATCATGATGACCGCTTCGGTCTCCGGATCGTCGTTGAACAACTTGAGGACATCGATATGCTTCAAGCCGTTGATCGGATCGCCACCGATTCCCACAGCGCTTGACTGACCCAAACCCAAGCCGGTGACCTGGCCAACCGCCTCGTAGGTCAGCGTACCGGAGCGGCTGACGATGCCGATGCGCCCTTTACGGTGGATGTGGCCCGGCATGATGCCGATCTTGATCTCTTCGGGCGTAATCAAGCCTGGGCAATTCGGCCCAAGCAGGATGGTTTTCTTGCCACCCGCCGCTTCCTTGGCTTTCATGCGATTGCGAATCTCCAGCATGTCGCGCACCGGGATGCCTTCGGTGATGCAGATCGCGAGGTCAAGGTCTGCTTCACAGGCTTCCCAGATGGCAGCCGCAGCCCCTGCCGGGGGTACATAAATCACACTTACCGTGGCACCGGTTGCAGCTTTGGCATCGCTGACCGTCGCGTAAATCGGAATCCCCTCAAAGTCCTCACCCGCCTTTTTCGGATTGACGCCCGCTACAAAGCAATTCTTTCCGTTGGCGTAATCGCGGCAAGCACGGGTATGGAACTGTCCGGTCTTGCCCGTTATCCCCTGGGTAATGACCTTGGTATCTTTGTTGATCAAAATGCTCATGATGGTTTCCTGTTAGGCCATGCTCACTGGGCGGGGATCACTTGACGGCCGCAACCACTTTGGTCGCGGCTTCGGCCATGGTGTCAGCGCTGATGATGGGCAGACCTGAATCGGCCAGTATCTTCTTGCCCAATTCCTCGTTGGTGCCCTTCATTCGGACAACCAGGGGAACAGACAGGCTCACCGCCTTGCAGGCTGCAACGACCCCTTCGGCAATCACGTCACAGCGCATGATCCCACCGAAGATATTCACCAGAATTGCCTTCAGATTCGGGTTCTTGAGCATGATCTTGAACGCCTCGGTGACCTTTTCGGCCGTCGCCCCTCCTCCAACGTCAAGAAAGTTCGCTGGCTCTCCACCAAACAACTTGATGGTGTCCATGGTTGCCATCGCCAATCCGGCACCATTGACCAGACAACCGATATTGCCATCGAGTTGAATGTAGGCAAGGTCAAACTTCGAAGCTTCAATCTCGGCCGGGTCTTCCTCATCCAGATCGCGATAGGCGGTGATTTCGGGGTGCCGAAACAACGCGTTTGAATCAAAGTTGAACTTCGCATCCAGCGCCTTGATGCCGCCGTTGCCTTCCAGGATCAGGGGGTTGATCTCGGCCAGTGACGCGTCCGTGTCCATGTAGGTCGCGTACAGCTTTTTGAGAACGTCCACCGCCTGCGCCTGAGAGCCTGGCGGAACGCCGATCCCCTTTGCCAGTTCACCGGCCTGGGAGTCCGTCAAGCCCGTAGCGGGATCCACAAACACCTTGATGATCTTCTCCGGCGTGTTGTGCGCCACTTCCTCAATGTCCATCCCGCCTTCACTGGAGGCCATCATCGCCACACGCTGCGTGCCGCGATCGGTGACCGCTGCGACGTAGTATTCCTTCTTGATGTCAGCGCCGTCTTCGATCAGGAGCCGCCTCACCTTCTGGCCCGAGGGCCCGGTCTGGTGAGTAACCAGTTGCATGCCAAGAATCTGGCTCGCTTTCTCCTTCACCTCCGCAATGGATTTGGCCACCTTGACGCCGCCGCCCTTGCCGCGTCCACCCGCGTGAATTTGCGCCTTGACCACCCAAACCGGCCCACCAAGCTGCTCCGCCGCCTTGACGGCCTCGTCAACCGAAAACGCCGGAATGCCTCGCGGCACCGGAACGCCGAACTTGCGCAAGATTTCCTTGCCTTGGTACTCGTGTATCTTCAAAGCGACCCCCTCGTCTTCAACACGCCGGCACGAAGCATATCCGGCAACCCAGAAAAATCATTAGCAAAGATCAACCTGCCACCGCTTGCTGCGGGCGGTACCAGAGCGGGTAAAACTGCCTCACACTGTCCCCATCGCTTACGAGGGCGTGACAACGATCAAGCTGAAAAGGCTTTTCAGCCACGCCGTCCGTGCGAAGTGCGCTTACCCGTCCCGCAAACGCCTGAACTGCGGCAGTCGGCAAGATGGCAGCCAGTTCAGTCATGTGCGTGCATCCCCTGATCCCGCCAACCCGCTCCAGCGAGCGCTTGCGGAACCGATCAAGCAGATTCAGGCCGACCAACTGGGCATAACCCGACGAAGAACCTTCGCATGCACCAGGATAAGGCACCGCGCTGGTACCGGCAGCGACGGCGACAACATCCAGGTTCCGGTTGATGGTGAAACATAGCGTCATGTCATGGATCGGGCTGCCAGCCCTGCGCAAACCTGACACCAAATCCAGATCCTGATCCTTGACGTCCAGGAGGCGCGCCTCAAGATCAAACAGACCGTCGGTTCTTTCGAAGGCTTCAATCGTGATCGAGCGAGTATGCATCCGGCTGCGATGGGGCGGTGTGCTTTTCGCACCCGTCGTGGAGCTGACGGCGGTCATGATCGGAGAAATAGCGAGGCGGCGAGCTCCAGGAAGCACGCCCAGAGGCTATCGACAAAGACCTAAGATGTTAGCACAGGGGCTGTTTCGCCCTGCCCGCTCGGCTCAGCGACCGGTGGTCGGCTTGGCGCACGGGGGAACGACGGCGCGGATGGCGTCAGATCCAAATCCCCGGCTTTGCAGAAACCGCATTTGGCGGGCACGGCCAGCCGCGTCGCTGGCTGCTTCTCCGAACTTGCGGTTCCAAATCTCCCGGGCTCGGGCCACTTCGGAAGGACGCAACTGCGCCAGCACTGTGGACGCCAGTTCGCCATCAATACCTCTTGTGCGCAGTTCGCGTTCAACCGCCATGACGCCCATGCGCGCACCCTTCACGCGCGCCAAGCCGTGCGCCGTGCGCTCGTCGGAGAGCAGGTCGATGGAAGCCAGTTCGGCGAGGACTTCATCCACCATCTCGGTGTTCGGGCAGCGCCGCATCAACTTGGCCCGCAATTCGGTCGTCGAGTGTTCACGCCGCGCCAGGTACGCCACGGCCTTCGCGCGGACATCGGCGGATGTCGTCAGCAATGGGGACGCGCCCTCGCGAGATGAGCGTCCCCATGCCATTCCGCTTGCCTCCAGGATAGACGGCGGAACTACTCGTCTGACGCTGCACCTTGCGTCGAGATGCCGGCACGCACACCCAGTATCTCGCGTACCTTGGATTCGATCTCCGCCGCCACGACTGGATGCTCCTTGAGCCAATTGCGGGTATTGTCCTTGCCCTGGCCGATCCGCTCACCGTTGTAGCTGTACCAGGCACCCGATTTTTCAACGACCTTGTGCTCCACGCCCAGCTCGATAATCTCCCCTTCGCGCGAGATGCCCTGTCCGTACAGGATATCGAAATGCGCTTCACGGAAGGGTGGGGCCACCTTGTTCTTGACAACCTTCACTCGCGTCTCGTTGCCAACCACCTCTTCGCCATCCTTGATCGAACCGGTGCGACGGATGTCCAGGCGAACCGACGCATAGAACTTGAGCGCATTGCCGCCGGTGGTGGTTTCCGGATTGCCGAACATCACGCCAATCTTCATGCGAATCTGGTTGATGAACACCACCAGGGTATTGGTGCGTTTGATATTTCCCGTCAACTTGCGCAGCGCCTGACTCATCAGGCGCGCCTGCAAACCCGGAAGCTGGTCGCCCATTTCCCCTTCGATTTCGGCCCGCGGGGTCAGCGCCGCGACCGAGTCGATGACAACCACGTCCACCGAGCCGGAGCGCACCAACATGTCGGCAATTTCCAGTGCTTGTTCGCCGGTGTCCGGCTGGGAAATGAGCAGATCACCCACGTTGACGCCCAGCTTCTGGGCGTAGGTCGGGTCCAGCGCGTGTTCGGCATCAATAAATGCGGCGGTGCCGCCCAGTTTCTGCATTTCGGCGATGACTTGCAGCGTCAGCGTGGTTTTTCCGGATGACTCTGGGCCGTAGATTTCCACTACCCGGCCACGCGGCAACCCGCCAATGCCGAGTGCAATATCAAGCCCGAGCGACCCGGTGGAAACCACCTGGATGTCTTCCACGATGCCCTTGTCGCCGAGCTTCATGATGGACCCTTTGCCGAACTGCTTTTCGATCTGCGCCAGTGCTGCGCTCAAGGCCTTGGTTTTGTTTTCGTCCATTGCTTTCATCCTGATTCTCCTGTGTAGACCCCGCTGCCGGGCAGATGCGCCACTCAAGTGACTGGTAGCTCTGGTTGGTTTGTCATCTCTGGTTGCCCCGAGCAGACGCGCCACTTCAACCGGCCAGAACTACTACTGTATCAATCATCAAGTGTACGTTTATACAGCACTCTATACAGGTTTTTTCAATTGCGCAAGCACTCCTTGCAAAGCATGCATCACGGAGGCCCTGCGCACAGCCTCGCGATCCCCTGAAAACCTTTTTGTTTCAACGGCTTGCGACAGATTGCCAGATGCCCACCCGAAGCACACCATGCCGACCGGCTTCTCGGCGGTCCCGCCGCTCGGGCCGGCAACCCCCGTAATCGAGAGGGCAATCTGCGCCCGGCTGTGACGCAAGGCACCGTCCGCCATCGCCCGCGCTACCTCTTCACTTACCGCGCCATGGCGCTCGATCAACTCTGCCGGTAAGCCCAGCATGTCGCGCTTGGCCTCGTTGGAATAGGTGACAAAGCCACGCTCAAACCAGACGGAACTACCGGCAATGGCCGTCATGGTGGCAGCAACCCAGCCACCGGTACAGGATTCGGCCGTCGCCAGCATCCACTGGCGCTTTGCCAGCTGCGCACCGACCTCTGCGGCCAGGTTCTGCATTTGGTCGTCCCGCAGGTCATATTGCATGCTGCCCCCTTACCATCCCGCGCTCAAACGCGCCCACAGTGCCATCACCAACAGCGTATAGCCGGCTGCCAGAAGATCGTCAAACATCACGCCGAATCCTCCCTTCCATCGGGCATCAAAATGACGGATCGGCGCAGGCTTGATGATATCGAACGCGCGAAACAGCAGGAACCCCGCGAGCTGGCTGCTGAAGCTTGTGGGCGCAAAAGTGAGCACTAACCAAAAAGCCGCCACTTCGTCCCAGACAATGCCACCTGGATCTGCCACCCCCAGATGGCGGGAGGCCGCGTCACAAGCCCAGATGCCCAGCAAGAATGCCGCAGCCGGCAGCAGCAGTACGTTCACCCCGGACAAGCTCAGCGCACTCGTCAATGGCGCAAACGTTGCCCAGCCCAGCAACGTGCCCCACGTGCCGGGCGCAGGCCGGATAAGGCCGCTGCCCAAGCCAAACGCGATGATGCGCGCCGGGTGGCCCAGCATCCAGCGCACGGTCGGCTTCATGGCGTGGCCCGAAAATGGTCGTACGCCAAAACCGTTGGTGCACAAGGCTTTCCATCGTTATCTACCACGAGAACCGCACCAGTAGCCGCTCTTGCGGCTGACATCCGGCCAATTCGGGTGACCCGTACTTGCGCAGCGTGGCCTGTGGCCAGCACGTCCGCTCGGCGATCGGGTGGCGCTGTAAAACACAACTCGTAGTCGTCCCCGCCGGCCAATGCACAGCGCCAACGCAACGCTTCATCCTGTCGCGCCAACATGGGCTGGATCGGCACCGCATCCCGAATCAACTCGGCGTCCAGCCCACTGGCTACGGCAATGTGCGCCAGATCACCGACCAGCCCGTCCGAGACATCCAGCATTGCCGTAGCGACCCCCCGCAAGGCGGCTCCCAGCGCCAGGCGCGGCAAGGGTTGCTCCAGACTTTGCACCGCTTCCCGCACTTCCTGCTCCGACAACGGTTGCGTTAGCGTCGACTCTCCCTTCAAGTGGGCAAGTCCGAGCGCGGCGCTACCGAGCTGGCCGGAAACCCAGATGTCATCGCCCGCATTCGCGCCATCACGGCGGATCGCCGTTCCTTGCGGAAGCTCACCAAAAACGGTCACGCACAGGGTCAAAGGTCCGCGCGTGGTGTCACCGCCGATCAGTTCCACGCGGTGTTCGTCAGCGAGCCGAAAGAACCCCCGTGCAAACGACGCGATCCATGTCTCATCGGCATCCGGCATGGCCACGGCCAGGGTCGCGTAACGCGGCAGCGCACCCATGGCAGCCAGATCGGACAAATTCACCGCCAGGGTCTTGTGGCCCAACCGCTCCGGATCGGTATCAGGGAAGAAATGCGTGCCTGAGACCAGCATGTCGGTCGATACCGCTAATTCCAGTCCCGGCGCCAACCCGATCAGCGCACAGTCATCGCCAATACCCAGTCGAGCACTCTGCGGACCGGGGCGAACCGCCCGTTTGAAGTACCGGGCAATGATGTCGAACTCGCCAGGCACTGATAGGTTCGACAAAAGCGGACTCGGCTACCAGGAGAGCGATTTGCTAGGCCCGCGCGGAGCGCTTGCCGCGATCATCGGCACCTTCGTGGGTGCGCAGCCCGGCCGCCAGCTTGTCGAGCACGCCGTTGACGAACTTGAACCCATCGGTACCGCCGAAGGTCTTGGCCAGCTCGACCGCCTCGTTGATCACAACCCTGTAGGGTATTTCGACATGATTCTTCAATTCATACGCAGCCAGCAAAAGGATGGCCCGTTCCACCGGGCTCAATCCCTCCACCGGCCGGTCCAGGCACGGACCAAGATCGGTGCGCAAGCTGGCAGCCTGCTCGATGGTTCCATGCAAGAGGGCGCGAAAATGCTTTTCGTCGGCCTGCTCAAAGCCCTTGGTCTGGGCCATGTCGTCGGCAATCAAGGTGGGGTCAGTGGCATTAATCTGCCACTGATACAGGCCCTGCATCGCGAACTCACGCGAGCGGCGTCGTGCACTTTTCATTCGGCCAGATCATCCATCAACAGGGCCATTTCGACCGCGACGTTCGCAGCGTCCGCACCCTTGTCGAGCCGCGCGCGGGCCTGCGCTTCGTTTTCCACAGTCAGAATCGCATTGGCGATCGGAATGCGGTGCGCCAGTTGCACTTGTGTGATGCCGCGCGCCGATTCGTTGCACACCAGTTCGAAATGGTAGGTCTCGCCGCGCATCACACAGCCAATCGCGACCAATGCGGAAAAATCTTCCGATTCGGCCAGCAGTTCCAGAGCCAGTGGCACTTCCAGCGCACCCGGCACCAAAACCACTTCGATGTCGTCTTCAGCGACGCCAAGAGCCTTCAATTGCGCCACGCAAGCCTCACGCAGCGCGTCACCGATGTGTGAATTGAAGCGGGCCTGGACAATGCCGATGCGCAGCCCCTCGCCCGAGAGCGCCTCATCGAACATGGACTTTTCACCGCTCATGGCTGCTCCGGAGAAAGATAGCCTGTCACTTCCAGGTCAAACCCGGCCATGGAGGGCATTTTGCGCGGATTCGACAGAAGCCTCATGCGCCGCACACCGAGGTCACGCAGGATCTGGGCACCAATGCCATAGGTACGCAAATCCATCTTGACCTTGGGACGCACACCGGTATTCAAGTCCCGCATCTTTTCCACCAGGGCTTCGGCGGTCTCGCTGGTGTTCAGCAACACCAGTGCACCGCTGCCGTGCTTCTGCATCGTGTGCATCGCCGCATCCACGCTCCAGGAATGGGTGCCAGAACCGGTGTCGATCAAATCCATTACCGAAAGTGGCTCATGCACGCGTACCAGCGTTTCCGACTCGGGCGAAATCTTTCCGCAAACCAGCGTCAGGTGCGATGCGCCGCTCGCGCGATCCCGATAGACGATCGCGCGGAACGGACCACGCGCGGTCACCACGTCACGTTCGCCGGCGCGCTCCACCAGGCTTTCATTCTGGCTGCGATAGTGAATGAGGTCCGCGATGGTGCCCAGTTTCAAGCCATGCTCGCGTGAAAACTCCACCAGATCCGGCAGGCGTGCCATGGTGCCGTCATCCTTGAGGATCTCGCAGATCACCGCCGCAGGCTCGGCCCCGGCAAGCTGTGCCAGGTCGCAGCCGGCCTCGGTATGGCCGGCGCGCATCAGTACTCCCCCAGGCTGTGCCATCAGAGGGAAAATGTGGCCGGGCTGGACAATATCCTCAGCCTTCGCGCCGGGCGCCACGGCAGCCAGCACGGTGCGTGCGCGATCCGCCGCCGAGATGCCCGTGGTCACGCCCTCGGCCGCTTCAATCGACACTGTGAAATTGGTGCCGTGCTTGGTGCCGTTGTTCGACACCATCAAAGGCAGATTCAATTGCCGGCAGCGCGCTTCCGTCAGGGTAAGGCAGATCAGCCCGCGCCCAAACCTGGCCATGAAATTGATGGCTTCGGGCGTGGCGAACTGCGCGGCCATCAACAGATCACCCTCGTTTTCGCGATCTTCATCGTCCACCACCACGACCATGCGCCCGGCAGCAAGCTCGGCGATGATCTCTGCACTGGAACTGATGGCCCCGGGCAAGTTGGAGGCGGACGGGCCTGACACCACCGCGAGACGCTGCGACATGGCGGTACCTTGGAGAAATCAAAGAGGGCGCAAGTTTACCGCAGTGCCCCCTCAACAATCGGACAGGCAGCTGGCTTTTGTCGGATGGTCTCGGGTTTCGAACCCGGAAGGCACATGTGTCCGGCAGGGTAGATTCCCCTCCGCCAACCGGCCGGGCGGCCGACTCCGTTAAACTGCTGCCCTTGCCGTTGTTTATGCAGCACTCTTTCACTCGCACGACTTCGATTCTTTCCGCCACCCACTGAGTGCGCGGCAAGTACGGGACTGCATGGCGGAGTTGCCAGGCCCCACCATTTCGCTGCCATGTCAGTCGCCACTGAAGTTGCCCGCCGCCGCACGTTTGCCATCATCTCCCATCCGGATGCCGGCAAAACCACATTGACAGAAAAGTTGCTGCTGTTTGGCGGCGCGATCTTCATCGCCGGCAGCGTAAAGGCGCGCAAGGCATCGCGCCATGCCACCTCCGACTGGATGGAGATCGAAAAGCAGCGCGGCATCTCGGTCGCTTCGTCGGTCATGCAGATTGAATACCGGGATTGCGTCATCAATCTGCTCGATACACCCGGCCACCAGGACTTCTCCGAAGACACCTATCGCGTGCTCACAGCCGTCGACGCCGCCTTGATGGTAATTGATGCCGCCAACGGCGTCGAGGCACAGACCCTGCGCCTGATCGAGGTGTGCCGCGCGCGCAACACGCCGATCCTCACCTTCATCAACAAGATGGACCGCGAGGTCAAGGAACCGCTCGAACTGGTCGACGAAATCGAGAAGGTGCTGGGCATGCCCGCCTCCCCCTTCACCTGGCCGATCGGCATGGGCAAACGCTTTGGCGGCGTATTCGATCTCAAGCGGGATCGCATGCGTGTGTTCACCGCAGGCGAAGACCGCGTCGGGGATGACGACGGCGTGATCGAAGGCATCAACAATCCCGAGATCGCTGCACGCTACGGCGATGCCTTCGAGCAGGCCAAAAACGAGATCGAACTCATCACCGGCGCCTCGCCCGAGTTCGACCGCGAAGCGTTCGTTGCCGGCAAGCAGACGCCAGTGTTCTTCGGCTCGGCGATCAACAACTTCGGCGTGCGCGAAGTGCTCGACGCTCTGGTGGACCTCGCACCCGCGCCGATTGCGCGCACCGCGATTCAACGCAAGGTAGAGCCGACCGAGCCCAAATTCACCGGTGTGGTCTTCAAGATCCAGGCCAACATGGACCCGGCGCATCGTGACCGCATTGCGTTTGTACGGATGTGTTCCGGCCGCTTCGAGCGCGGCATGAAACTGAAGATCTGCCGCACCGGCAAGGACATCCGGACCAATACGGTGGTCTCGTTCCTCTCGCAACGCCGTGAACTGGTGGAAGATGCCTATGCCGGAGACATCATCGGCATTCCCAACCATGGGCTATTGCAACTGGGCGATACGCTCACCGAGGGGGAGTTGCTGCAGTACACCGGCTTGCCATTCTTTGCCCCTGAATTGTTCCAGACGGTCGAGATGGTCGATCCGATGAAGAGCAAGCAGTTGCGCCAGGGGCTGGAGCAGCTGGGAGAAGAAGGCGCCATTCAGGTGTTTCGTCCGCTGGGTGGCGGCATGCTGTTGCTGGGCGCTGTTGGCACGCTGCAGTTCGAAGTCGTTGCGCATCGCCTGCAGCACGAATACGGTGCGGCGGCACGCATGGCGCCTTCCCGGTACCAGTTGGCGCGCTGGGTCACTGCGGATGATCCTGCCGAGCTCAAGCGCTTCATCGACGCGAATGCGCATCGCATTGCCTACGACGCTGTGGATGCCCCTACTTTGCTCGCCGCGCACCATACCGAGCTGAGGGCGGTCGAAGGCATGTGGGACAAGATCCACTTTCATGCCCTGCGTGAGCACGCCGGGCTGGTGTTCCAGAAACGCATTGACGGCTAACCTCTCAACTTCAACCGCCGCGGAAAGAGCCTCCCTTAGACAGCAGAGACGAAGCCATACGCGATTGCGACAGACGAAAAAAAGCCGGGCAATCTGCCCGGCTTTTTCATGAAGGCCGAGATTACTTCTTGGCGTCGGCTTTCGGTGCTTCGTCTTTCTTGGCTTCTGCTTTCGGTGCGTCTTTCTTCGCGTCCTTCTTAGCAGCCGCTTTCTCTTCTTTGGCTTTCTTGGCCGCAGCAGCCTTCTCTTCCTTGGCTTTCTTGGCGGCAGCAGCTTTCTCAGCCTTTTCCTTCTTCATTGCTTCAGCTTTGGCTTTTTTCTCTTCGGCCTTGGCATCGGCTTTCGGCGCGTCTTTCTTCGCTTCGGCTTTCGGGGCGTCAGCCTTGGGGGCATCGGCTTTTTTGTCTTGAGCGATGGCGGTGGTGCCAACAACGGCGAAGACGCCAGCGATCAGTACGGACAGGAGCTTGTTCATGGTCATTCCCTTTAATGTGTTTGAAGATACTGCATCAATTTGCAAATTGACCTCCTCGGTCATGTCAATTAACGCCGCCCGTGCTGGACGCGTTGACAGATTTTTTTCTTTTACTAAACAAACGGTTACACGAATTGGTCGGGGTTCGCACGAAATCCGGGTGCCCGAGCCGCAGAACGCACGAAGCCCTCGCAGGCTACCTCGTCGCCGTGGCAAGCCCGGGAGAGCGGATTTGTGCACCCCGCACTTCAAATACGGCCTCATCCAGAACCTCGCCCGACGCACTCACCAGTCGCAGGCGATGCGTCCCGGGCATTGGAAACAATGAAACCGGGCGAGCGGAATGGCCCACTGTCTTGCCATTGAGCTCCCAGATGCCGGCACTTTTTGTCGTGGCGCGCAGTTGCAGACGCTGATTGGCGGGAGGAATGTCCGGGTCCAGCGCAATCACTGAGCCGGGAACCGGCGCAACAATGCGAGCCTGGGCATTACCGGCCGGGCCCAACGCAGCGGAGCGAATCACCTCTCGTTCGGAGCCCGCGACGAACACCTCCCGACGCGCAGGCTCGATCGCCGGCTCATAGCGGATCTCCTGGGTGACCACGCCTGCGGGAATCGCCGGCGGCTCGCTGCGAATCCTTTTGTGCAGGTGGAGCATCACGTCCCGCCAGACCGGTGCCGCGCCCGATACGCCCGATACATCATGCATCGGGCTGCCGCTGGCGTTGCCGACCCACACACCCACTGTATAGCGGCTCGAGTAGCCGATGGTCCAGTTGTCACGCATGTCCTTGCTGGTGCCGGTTTTCACCGCCGTCCAGAACGGCGTATCGAGCGCATTGCCCATGCCGAATGCCACGCCGCGCGCCGCCTGATCGGCAAGAATGTCGCTCACCACATGGCTGGCTGCGGCCGACATCACACGGCGCGGCGCTCCCGCATGACCTTGTCGCGTCAAGACGGGCGCCGACCATTGGCCGCCATTGGCCAGCACGCGATATGCGTTGGTGAGTGATAACAGGGTCACATCCGCACTCCCCAGCGCGAGACTGAAGCCGTAGTAATCACCGGACTCCTTGACACTCTCGAGACCCACAGCGCGCAGACGCTCGGTGAAGCGATCGGTCCCCACCATCACGAGCGTGCGC
This sequence comes from uncultured Burkholderiales bacterium, assembly GCA_964443245.1. Classification (GTDB taxonomy): domain Bacteria; phylum Pseudomonadota; class Gammaproteobacteria; order Burkholderiales; family JAEUOS01; genus CANJDH01. The sequence continues at coordinate 65,129 of CAYUEG010000001.1, forward strand.
ACGGCGGGAATGTTGAGCGAGCCGGCCAGGCTGGCGCGCACCGACACCGGGCCACGAAACGTCGCGGCGTAATTGCGCGGGATGTACAGGCCGTTATCGGTTTTGAGCTGCACCGGCGAGTCATCCAGAATCGACGCGGCGGTCAGGCGCTGCTCTTCAATCGCCAGCGCATACAAGAACGGCTTCAGGGTCGAGCCGGCCTGGCGCAATGCCACGGCACCATCGACCGCCGCCGCCTGCGAAAGATCACCGCTTGAGCCGACGTAGGCGAGCACTTCACCGCTGGTGTTGTCGAGCACCACGACGGCACCGTCTTCCACATTGCGGCCGGCCAGTTCCCCCAGGCGGGTACGCAGGGCGCGGCGTGCGACGGCCTGCACCGTCGCATCGAGCGAGCTGGGCACACGCTCGCCGGCACGGGTGAGGAGCTTGCGTGCAGCGTGCGGTGCCGCGTCGGTCGACGGAAAGCGCTCGTAGCCACGCGCCAGAATGCTCTTCACCTCGCCGGGCAACCCGTCGCACGAAGCGGCTGACGCGGGCCGCTTGCCGCCCATGCTGTCTTGCTGGGTCAGGAGCCAGCAGGCACGATCCGCGACGCGTTTGGCGTCCGCATTCGGCGCACGAATCAGCGTGGCGGCGATCGCCGCTTCGCGGCGGTCCAGCCCGTGCGGCGCCTTGCCGAACAATCCGTAGGACATCGCCGATACGCCCTGCAGCTCCCCCCGAAACGCCACGAGATTAAGGTAGGCCTCGAGGATTTCACTTTTCTTCCAGGTCTTCTCGAGCGTCAGGGCGGCGCGCGCCTGCTGCACCTTTTGCGCAAAGCTGCGCCCCCCCTCGGCGCGTTTCAGCTCCGGGTCAATCAAGCCGGCAAGCTGCATGGTGAGCGTGCTCGCACCGCGCATGTTGCGGTTGGCCACGTTGCCCACCGCTGCGTTCATGGCAGCAATCCAGTCCACGCCTTCGTGCTCGAAAAAGCGCTGATCTTCGGAGGCGAGCAACGCATCCTTGAGGGCTGGAGAGATGTCAGCCACCGCTGTCCATTCGAAGCGGCGCACGGTGTTGTCAAGGCGCACGCGCTGGAGCTCGCGGCCATTGCGGTCCAGCAGCCACGATTCAGACGAGCGCCATTCCTGTCTGACCTGCTTATAGGAGGGCAGATCCGCTGCAAGTGCTGCGCCTGAGAACAGCATCACGCCGAAAGCGGCTCCCACCAAGGCTTTCAGGCCGACATGCCGTGCAGAGGTCCGATTCATGGGCTTCTTCGGGCGAGTGACGTGCGGAATTCTCATGGCAGCACCTTCATCCTGGCGTTCGGCGTCACCCCAAACATCTCGGGGGCGTACATCGCTTCCACGCGGGTCGGCGGCAGCGAGAACTCGCCATCCTGGTTGAGGCGCATGGTGTACTCGACCATCCACTTGCCCTTGGGCGCGTATTCGTAATACGACCGGAACGCTTCAAAGCTGCGCTCTTCATAGGCAGGCCAGGCGTCACCTGCCTTGCGCTCACCCTGCTGGGCGACTGCCGAATCGCGCGCAAATCCGGCACCCAGAATCGTGGCCCCGGCGGGAATCGGATCCGCGACTACAACCCAAGTCATGTCGGCCGATGAATCGACCTCAAGCTTGACGCGCAACACATCGCCACGCGTGAATGCCCCTTTGGTCTTTTGCTCGACAAAACTCACGCTCTTGTTGATGCGATAGCCGGCCGCAAAGGGCGCCTTGAGCGGGATCGCCGCGAGGCTCTGGATCGTGAGCCACGGCTTGCCTGCCCCTTCATGCGTGACCTTGAGGCTGCCCTCGGCGGTGTTGTTGGCGCGCGGCCACGGCAGGTTGAGCAACCCTCCCGCCGGCTGGCTGGCCCAAGCGAGGGACTGATTGGCCCGGGCTTCGCCCTTTTCTTCGGTGACGGCACGGGTGGTACCGGCAACGCGTTCGCTCTCGAACTTGGCCGCAAACTTGTCGAGCGCGAGACTACCCCACAGGTTGGCGGTGGTCGTCGCCCACGCACCCTTTTGCTGGCGCATCACCAGGCCGCTCACCAGGCGCGGCATGTCATCGCGCCACGACGGGCGATCCACCACGGCGGCAATCAGTCGCGCGGCATTCACATCGCCTCCCACCATCAGCCACCACCAGTAGTCATCACGCTCGGTCGAGAACACCAGCTTGGTACCCTGCATCGAGAGGCGGGCGCGCAAAATTTGTTCGGCATTCGCCATGTGGTCATCGCGCTTCGGAATGCCGGGCACGCGTTGCAGGATTTGCAACCAGTCGATCACCGCATGGGTCGGCCAGAGATTGGGCTGGATGGTGAGTGACTCGGTCAGCTTGGGCGTGGCCTTGCCGGTGCGCGACAAGGCTTCAATGGCAGCGAGCTTGCGCGCATCAAGATCCTTGGTGGGCGACCAGAAATTGCGCTGGATGCGCCCTTCGACAAATGCCACCAGTGCGCCTTCCATACGCTGCCGTGCATTGTCGGGAATTGCGAAGCCAGCCTCGTGCGTCACCGCCAGCAGATACGCGGTCAAGGTGTCGCTGCCACGCCCCCCCGGGAAATAGGCTGCCAGACCGTCGTCATCCAGGTAGTTGGGCATGGCATTGGCCACCGGCTCCCACAGCGCCTTATCGCGCAGGCCGATTGACTTGGAGGTCTTTTGCTCCAGGCAGATGAACGGGTACTGCTCGAAGTAGCGGCGCACGCCGTCGAGCGAGCCCGACAGTTTCGGTTGCAGTGCCACGCGCAGGCCGCCGCGCAGCACGTCACCATCCTTGATCGCATCGGTCGGAGCCGCCACCTGCAACGCGAAAAGTTTGTCGAGTTGCAGCAACGTGGCCTGTTGCACCGTCACGGGAACAGCCGGCACCACTTTTTGTGCGGCCTTCATGGCGTCCCGTGCAGGTTTACCCGAGGCCTTTTCGATGGCTTCGATGGTCCAGGCGAGACCTGTGGCGTTGGCGGGGACCGTCACCGGCCAGAACACCTCTTGCGCGGCACCCGCGGGTACGCTGACTTCCTGTGCTGGTGGTGCGGCATCCAGCCCCTCAACCTTGGCGTTGACCATCACGCGCATCGGCCGCGTGGTGGTATTGCGCACGGTGACGCCGGCACGGAACTGGTCACCTTCGCGCACCAGCGGCGGCAGGCCGGGCAAGAGCTGCAGGTCTTTGGTGGCGCGCACGGTGACATCGCCGGTACCGAACAGACCGGGCTCGCCATCGGCCACCGCGACAATGCGGAAGCTGGTCAGTGCATCGTTGAGCGGTACATCAATGAGAGCTTCGCCTTTCTCATCCAGGCGCACATCGGGCTTCCACACCAGGAGGGTGTCGAACAGTTCACGTGTCGGGGCACGCCCGCCACCGCCGCCGGGCGCCACGGCCTTCTTGCCAAAGTGGCGCCGGCCGATCACCTGCATCTGCGCGGTCGCCGTATCGACAAAGTAGCTGCGCCGCTTGACCATGGCTTCAAGAATGTTCCAGCTACCGTTGGGCATGAGTTCCAACAGGGCCTGATCAACTGCAGCCAATGCGACTTCCGTGCCTTTGGGGGCTGGCTTGCCATCCGGCCCTTTGACACTGACCTTCACCTTGACTGTTTCGCGCGTCTGGTACACCGGCTTGTCGGCCGCTACGCTGACCTTGAGCTCATAAGCAGCCGTGCCCACCTGCACTTCGGCGATGCCGAACTTGAACGCCGGTTTGGCCAGGTCGACCAGCGCAGTCGGCTGGCCCTTGTTGTAAAGGTCGCTCCAATCTTTGCGCTCGTTCCACCAGTCGAGCGGCGAACGCCAACCCCATTGCAGGAAGGAATACCACGGCACATCGCGCACCCGGCCGCGCACCGCCAGCACCGAGATGAATGCATTGGGTGCGTAGCCAGCCTTGATCGGTACGCTGATGACCGGGTCCTTGCCGGATACCGGCACCACCAGCGTTTCGATCACGCCTTCCCGCTCGATGGCCACCCAGGCGGTGGCACTACGGAACGGCATGCGCACCTGAAATTTGGCGGTGTCGCCCGGGGCATAACGCTTCTTCTCGGGCAGTACATCCATGCGGTCGGCGTTCTCGCCGCCAAACCACCACTCACTGCCCGACACCCAGATCGACGTCGATGCGCGCGACAAATTGCCGCCGGCATCTTCCGCTTGCGCGGTCAGGGTGACATTGCCGGATTCGGCCAGCGTGGCCTCGCACAACAGCAGGCCGCGCGCATCGCTCTTGCCGGAGCACAGCGTGCCGAGATCTTTTTCTTCGGTCTTGTTGTCGTAGGTATAGAAACCACCGACGGTGCGCTTGCGCGTCGATATCGTGGTCCTGAGCGCGCCTGTCACCTTGACCGGTGCACCGGCTTTCGGCTTGCCGGCCAGATCGAGCACCAGTACCTGAAGCCGCGCCACCTTCTTGACCTGTACCCAGCTCTCCGACTTGATGCCGGCGATCACGGCCGAGGGCCACAGGGCAGCCGTGCCGCGCAGGGTCTGCTCCTCGCCGTTTGGATCGCGGTAAGTCATCTCGGTGAGGAGTTCGCGCGGGCGGTCGGATTTGGGCAGATTCTTGGCGACAAACTTCGCCGTGCCATCCGGACCCAGCTTGAGCTGGTTTTTGTCGGCCACCAGCTTGTCGGCGTCCGGTGTCTGCGGCGCATCGGTCGCCGCGTCGACCTCGGTCATCCCCTCCGCCCTGTCGCCGGCCAGACCAAAAGTGAACTCCTCGTAATCGGGAAAGTTCACCTCGCGCCCGCGCACCACTGCCGTCACTTTGACCGGGTGGCCGGGAGCCGGGCCGCCGGAGAGATACGAGAGCGCCAGATTGAATGGCACTTCGCTGGCTTTGACCTGCGGCTCCTTGGGCGGTGTCACCGCCCCCTGCATGACCGGCAGGCGAAACTCGGCAACCCGGAAACTGCCGGTCTGCAACGATTGCCCGCCACGCTGGCCGCGCGCGCTGCTGGTCAGCGTGACGCTGTATTCGCCAAGCTTGGCATCCGCCGGGATTTTCCAGGCATGCGCCGCAGAGCCGCGCCCACCAAAGCTGAGCGGCAACTGGTAGTCCGTACCACTGCCCAGATGGGAAATGGTCACGCCGGTCGGCAAGCTGTCTGCCGGCACCGGCGCAAAGCCGGTCAGCGTTTCCGAACGCACGAAATGCTTCATCGACACCGTTTCACCGGCACGGAACAGCGGGCGGTCAAACACCGTGTGGGCGGCGATGCTCGACTGCCCGTCGTAGCCCTGGCTGACATTGAAGCGCCACGGCTCGATGCCGTTTTGCCAGTCGGACTGGGTGAACGAAAGATCCTCGCCCTTGCGGGCCGAGACAAACCAGGCGGGCGAGCCGTCGTTGCACGCGGCTTCGCGCCGCAGCGAGCGCGTCACCATGGCGACGCCGTTCTGGTCGGTCTTGCCTGACCACGCTTCGTTGCCGGCGCAATCGGAAATGCGCAAACGCGCATCAGCGACCGGTTTGGCGGTATCAAGGGCTGTCACCCACACGGCACTGACGTCGCGCCCCATCTTGATGTGCACGGCCATGTTGGTCACCAGGGCGCCGGCCCTCACGTACATGGGTTTGGGTTTGCCAAGCAGGGCTGCGCCTAGGCGCTCGCTTTCCAGTTCCACCACGTGGAAGCCCGGTTCCGGCAGGGGAATGCCGATCACTTCAAACGCCTTGCCGCCGGCCGGAGCCGGCAAGGTTGTACTTTTGACGCCAGTCTCGCGCGTCAACAGCGGGGCTTCGCGAAACTTGTATTCGTCATTCGATCCCTGACGCAGACGCCGCATCCACGCAATGATTTGCGTGTCTTCGGTGATGCGCACGCGCTGCATCGGTGCACCGGGCTTTGCCGGCTTGGCTCCTGCAGGCCCGACCGCCGGGCTGTCCCCCGCCTTGACGCTCACCGTCGACTGCTTGAGCTGGGGTTCGACATTGCGGATCGTCACCGGCAGCACCGGCTGCGCCCATTCGATGATGCCGAAGTTGGCAGCAAACTTCGCCAGCGGTGCGCCCTCGCCGGTGCGACTCTTGAGCGGGAAGCTCGATGCATTGACTGGCACACGTCCGGTGTCGTCCGTAAACTTCGCCGGCAGCACAACGGTAATCTCCGAAGACTCCGGAAAAGGCGCATTGAAGGTCACACGCTCGACGCCGGCCTCGTTATCGTCCTGTGACCAGGCCGGCTTCTTGTCGCCAGCGGCCGTCTTGATGCGAATGCCGTCCGCCAAACTGCGTGACACCGTCCCGACGAACTGCAAGCTCATGGCCTGGTAAGGCGAGCAGGCCGCATTGGCGTTGTCACGTGCGCAGGTGAACGTGACCTTGAACTCGGGCCGCACCTTGAACTTGAGCGGCTGGTCAAGGCTGGTGGCCACGCGTTGTTTGGGGTCGGCCGCACTGGTTGTGATCCCTTTGCCCCACACCAGCGTCACATTGGCGCCAGCGGGCAGGCGCTGTTTGCATTTGAGCAGGAGATTCCTGTCGTCCGCAGCCTCCTTCTCGCGCTTGAGCGCCTTGAAGAACGCCTGCCGCTCGCGGCCACCGGTGATGGCGACCGGAATCCGCTCGCCCACGCCTTCCGCCACGCACCAGACCTTTTCCAGAACACTGGCCTCATTGGCAGCCCCGTTCAGGCGCAGGATGAAGGTCTGGTCTTCATCAATCGAAGGATGTCCCGAGTACGGCTGGCTGGACAGCACCGCCGGGCCGCCGGTCGAAAACGTGAACTGCGCGTTCCCGGTCATCGCACCACCGGACAATGAACGCACTTCGGGCTTGAGCTTGAAGCTGCATTTGACGCCGGGCGGCAGGTCACGCGAGAAATCGAACACCCAGGCCCGGCCGTCGAGCCAGCGTCCCTGTCCGGTCTCGCTGCATTCGATGGCAAAAGGCACCGGCGCCGAATTCTTCAACCCGGGATCACCGAACTTGACCATCTCTTCCGAAAAGCGCACTGCCACCTGGCGTACCGAGCGAATTTCGCCTTGCGGGGAGAAACGCTCAACGGTTGCCGCGTGCACTGCAGTGCCTGGCACGGCCAGGTTGGCGCACAGGGAAATACCAAGGAGAATAGCTCCCACCAACAGTTTCCCGTGCCCTCTATCCACCACTTGCATACCCGCATCATCATGCACTGCTGCCATGCCACCCTCCAGAAAGCCCTTCTTGCCGCGTGGTGCACATCGTGGCACAGGAAAGGCAGCCAGTACAGATTGGCCATGATGATCAATTCTGGCAACAATCGGGCAAGTGCCCTAGCTCGGCGATCAACTACGCCTCTTGTCGCTGCTAAACTGGCAACATGATTGGCCGCCTCACCGGAACCCTCCTGGAGAAGAACCCGCCGCATGTGCTGGTTGATTGTGCCGGCGTCGGTTACGAGGTTGATGTGCCCATGTCCACACTCTACGGTTTGCCGGAAGCTGGCGCCAAAGTGATGCTGTTCACGCAGCTGATCGTGCGCGAGGATGCGCACCTGCTGTACGGCTTTGGCACCACGCAGGAACGCGAAGCCTTCCGCCAGCTGACCAAGATTTCCGGCGTCGGCCCGCGTACGGCGCTGGCGGTGCTTTCGGGCATGTCAGTCGCGGAACTCGCCCAAGCCATCACCATGCAGGAAGCCGGGCGCCTCACCAAGGTGCCAGGCATCGGCAAGAAAACCGCCGAGCGGCTTCTTCTGGAACTCAAAGGCAAGCTGGGCGCCGACCTGTCCAGCGTGATCGACGTGAACCGGCCCGCCCCGGCGGGCAACGATGTTCTCAATGCCCTGCTGGCGTTGGGCTACAGCGACAAGGAAGCCCTGCTGGCGATCAAGCAGATGCCGGAGGGGTTGTCTGTGTCCGAAGGCATTCGGCACGCGCTCAAATCCCTCTCGAAAGCATGAGCGCCGGGCTCGCCCTTTGCGTAGCAGTCTTCCGCCATGGCCATTGAACCCGACCGTCTCTCCACCGTGCCGGGCCCGGAGCGCGTGATTTCGGCCGCACCGGTATCGAAACAGGAAGAAGCGTTCGAGCGTGCCTTGCGCCCCAAGGTGCTGGACGAGTACGTGGGCCAGGAGAAAGTCCGGGAGAAGCTCTCCATCTTCATTTCGGCTGCCCGCAAACGCCAGGAAGCGCTCGACCATGTGCTGCTGTTCGGCCCGCCCGGGCTGGGCAAGACAACCCTCGCGCACATCATTGCGCACGAAATGGGCGTCAACCTGCGGCAAACCTCAGGCCCGGTGCTGGAGCGTGCGGGCGACCTCGCTGCCCTCCTGACCAATCTGGAAGCCAACGACGTCCTGTTCATTGACGAGATCCACCGGCTCTCGCCGGTCGTCGAAGAGATCCTCTACCCGGCGCTGGAGGATTTCAAGATCGACATCATGATCGGCGAGGGGCCGGCGGCGCGCTCGGTCAAGCTGGATCTGCAACCGTTTACCCTGATCGGCGCGACCACCCGGGCCGGCATGCTGACCAACCCCCTGCGCGACCGCTTTGGCATCGTCGAGCGTCTGGAGTTTTACAGCCCCGAAGAGTTGTCGCGCATCGTCAAACGCTCTGCCAGCTTGCTCAATGTCGAAGCGGAAGCTTCCGGCACACTTGAAATCGCACGTCGTTCCCGCGGTACCCCGCGCATCGCCAATCGCCTGCTCCGGCGGGTACGCGATTACACCGAGGTCAAGGCGGACGGCAAGGTGAGCCGTGAAACCGCTGATCTGGCCTTGAAGATGCTCGACGTCGACGCGATCGGGCTGGACATGATGGACCGCAAACTCCTGATGGCGATCATCGACAAGTTTTCCGGTGGGCCGGTCGGATTGGATAACGTGGCTGCTGCGATCGGCGAAGAGGCGGATACCATTGAGGACGTCCTCGAGCCGTATCTGATCCAGCAAGGCTACCTGCAGCGCACGCCACGAGGCCGGATGGCCACCACCCTCGCCTACCGCCATTTCGGCATCACTGCACCGGCCGCCACCCCGAATCAGGACTTGTTCTGATGACCGGAGAGGGAGGCAGCTTCGAGCAGCCCGCCTTTGAGCAACCCTCTGCCGCTGCGCTGGCCGAACAGCGCTTCGCCCGGCAACTCTGGGCCGCCACGCCACGCACGCCGGTCACGTACTCCCTGGTCGCCATCAACATTGCCGTGTTCGTGGCCACGCTGATCTCCGGCGCCAGCCTGATGGGGGGAGGTTCCAGCGAGGTATTGCTCAAATGGGGCGCCAACTTCGGCCCCCTCACCAAAGATGGCGAATGGTGGCGCCTGGGCGCCGCGATGTTTCTGCACCTGGGCGTGTTTCATGTCGCACTCAACATGTGGGCGCTGTGGGATGGCGGGCAGCTGACGGAGCGGCTGTACGGCAGCCTGCACTTCACCTGGCTGTACCTCGCTGCCGGCCTCGCGGGATCACTTGCCAGCCTGGCATGGCACGGCGACGACACCCTGAGCGTGGGCGCATCGGGAGCCGTATTCGGCGTCTATGGTGCGCTGCTGGCCTACGCGCTGCGCTTCAAGGGAGAACTGCCGGCGCGCACGCTCAAGGCCCTGGCCGTCAATGCCGGCATCATGATCGTGGTGAGCGTCGGCTATGGCTTTGCCAAATCAGGTATCGACAATGCGGCCCACATGGGTGGCCTGGTAACTGGCTTGGTGGTCGGTCTGGCCAGCGCCCGGCCGCTGGAAGCCCAGCGCCGGAGCGCCGCGTGGTGGAGCCTGCCGCTCGGCTGCGTGGCTGCCGGACTCCTTGTCGGCGGATTGTTCTCGCAAGTCGGGCCCCCGCTCTACTCATACCGGCAGCAGGTTGAAGCGGAGGCTGCGCTGAAGCGCTTTTCCGCCAGTGAAGCTGCGCTCGTCAAGCAGGTCAACGACATTTTGAGTCAAACCCGTTCCACCACCAATGCCGAGGTGGCGCGCAGACTGAGGCTCGAAGCCTTGCCACGCTGGCAGGCCGCGGAAGCGGAGTTGGCCCAGCTGCGCCTGTCACCCAAAGCGCCTGCCGCAGTATCGCTGGACTTGATGCAGCGCTACACCCGGGAGCGCCGGGCCTGGATCGAGGCAGTGGCCCGATACAGCGAAACCGGCGCTGCGGATGCGAAGGCCAGCATAGATCGCCTCAATCGCGAACTTGCCCAGACCCACGAGGATATTCGCCTGCTTGGTCAGGCCATCGCCAGAGGGAAGTAGGCGCGGTTGCAAGAGTGCGGTCGGATAAAATACGCGTTGCCGCACGGAGTACACGATCATTCACAGCAAGCCCGAACCTGCCGTCTCCAGGCCTGCACCGCCAGGCCCGGCCTTCTCATGGCCGTGCCGCATCTACTATGAGGACACCGACATGTCCGGGGTTGTCTACCATGCGGGCTACCTGAGATTCTTCGAACGGGCGCGAACCGAATGGTTGCGCGCCATGGGCGGACAACAGGCAGCACTCAAGGACGAACTGGGCATCGTGTTTGCCGTGCGCCACATGAAGATCGATTTTGTCAAACCGGCACGGATTGATGATTTGATTGACGTGACGGTTGCGGTCGCCAATGCCGGGCGCGTGTCGTTTACACTTGACCAGTCTGCGTTGCGCGGCGGTGAATTAATCGCCGCCGCCAGCGTCAAGGTGGCTTGCCTCAACGCTGCGACCTTCACGCCCGTCCCCATTCCCGGACTTCTCCTCGAAAACATCCACGCATGACCGTTACCCAAGACCTCTCGATCCTGTCGCTGATCACCAACGCCAGCGTACCGGTTCAGGCCGTCATGACACTGCTGCTGGTGGTGTCCCTGATGAGCTGGACCTACATCTTCAGGAAATGGTTCGTGCTCAAGAAAGCGGCACAGCAGACCGAGCAGTTTGAGCGGGACTTCTGGTCCGGCAATGATTTGAATGCGCTCTATCAGTCTGCGGCCAACGATCGCCACGGCGCCGGCAGCCTGGAACGCATTTTCGAGGCTGGCATGCGCGAGTTCATGAAGCTCAAGGCATCGCAACGTGCCGACGCTGCCGTGCAACTGGAAGGGGCACGCCGCGCCATGCGGGCCGCTTACCAGCGCGAAATGGACTTCCTGGAATCCCATCTGGCGTTTCTCGCCTCGGCCGGATCGGTATCGCCCTACGTCGGCCTGTTCGGTACCGTGTGGGGCATCATGAATTCATTCCGTGGCCTGGCCAATGTGCAACAAGCCACGCTCGCCAGCGTAGCGCCCGGCATCGCCGAGGCGCTGGTGGCAACCGCGATTGGCCTGTTCGCCGCCATCCCGGCCGTCGTCGCCTACAACCGCTACTCGCACGACATTGACCGCCTCGCCAATCGCTTCGAGAGTTTCATCGAGGAATTCTCGAACATCCTGCAAAGGCAGACGCGCTAACCATGGCCGGTACCATGTCCCGTCGCGGCAGCCGTCGCCGCATGATGAACGAGATCAACGTCGTGCCTTACATCGATGTGATGCTGGTGCTGCTGGTGATCTTCATGGTGACGGCACCGCTCGTCACACCGGGGCAAATCGAGTTGCCGTCGGTGGCCAAGTCATCCAACGCGCCGACCCAGCCAGTCGAAGTGATCATCAACGCAGATGGCGAATTGCGTCTGCGCGAGCGTGGCGCCGCCCAGCTCGACAAGCCAGCCGATCGTGCAGAGATTGTCCGCTACGCACGTGCGCGCCAGACCGAAAAGCCCGACATTCCGATCGTGATATCGGCGGATCGCAATGTCAAGTACGAAGCCGTGCTGGGCGTGATGGACGAACTGCAAAAGGCCGACGTCAAGCGCATCGGCCTTTCCGTCAAGCCCGCCACAAAGTAGTGTTTACATAGTATTTGCATGACTGCCAGCGCTCTCCACCTGCCATACGCCCCTGGCGCCCAGGGTGCGGGCACGCTGCGCTCCTTTGCGTTGGCGCTGGCGGTGCACTGTGCGCTGTTCGCTTTTCTGTACTTCGGGGTACGCTGGCAAAGCCAGCCGCCGGAGAGCATTGCGGCCGAGCTCTGGGTGCCTGCACAAGTGGCGCCGGCACCCCGCATCGAAGCACCGAAAGTAGAGCCCGCCCCGGAGCCCAAACCGGTGCCGGTAGTCAAGGAGGAGCCCAAGGAAATCCCGAAGCCGGCGGCCAAGCCTGACATTGCCATCAAGGAGGAGAAAAAGAAACCCGAGCCCAAGAAGGAGGCCGTGCCCGCTGCGCCGGACCCGATCAAGGAAGCCCTGCAGCGCGAAGAGCTTCAGCGCAAGGCGCAACAGGACAGCCTGGCGCAAGCTGCGGCACGCGAGGCCTCTGCAGCCGCGGCCAAGTCGCGGCGCGACTGGGAAGCGCAGATTGCGGCCAAAGTTCGCTCGCGCGTTCGCCTACCCGATAATCTGACCGGCAATCCGGAGGCAGTATTCGAGGTGACGCTTCTCCCCAACATGGAGGTGTTGACCGTCAAGTTGGTGAGGCCCAGTGGCGTGCCGGCTTACGATGAAGCGGCCGAGCGCGCGATCAACGCAGCGTCGCCCTTTCCGCCCCCCCCTGCCGGCGTCGAGCCCGGACGTGTCCTGCGCCTGCCATTCCGTCCAAAGACTTAAAATGCTGGCCATGACCCTCTTCCTTCGCCGTTTTCTTGCGGGTGCCCTCCTGACCCTGGCCTGGGCCGCATCTTCTTCGCACGCCCAGACCACGATTGAAATCATTGGCGGCGGCTCGCAGCAGTATCCGATCGCGGTCACCAATTTTCCCGGTGAGGCCGCGCTGCCTCACGTGGTTTCCCAGATCGTCCGTGATGACTTGAACCGCAGTGGGCTGTTCAAGCTGGTCGATGCCTCCAACCAGCCGGTACCGGCAGACGCCACCCAGGTTCGATTTCCCGACTGGAAGGCACGCGGCGCCGAGTTTCTCGCCTTTGGCAGGATCGTCCCGGCCGCAGACGGCCGGATTGTGGCCCGTGTGCAATTGGTGGATGTCGCAAAGCAGCAGGAACTTGCCAATTTTTCCTACGCGCTCACGACCCAGCAGGCCCGCGCGACTGCCCACCGCATCGCCGATGACATCTACGAGAAGATCACGGGCGAGAAGGGCTTCTTCAACACCAAGATTGCGTATGTCAAAAAAGCGGGAGCCCGCTTTGACCTGATCGTTGCCGACAGCGATGGCCAGAACGAGCAATCGGCACTGACCTCGCGTGAGCCGATCATTTCACCGCGCTGGTCGCCGGATGGCACGCGGCTGGCCTATGTGTCCTTCGAAAACAAGAAGCCGCAGATATGGGTGCACGAGATCTATACCAGCAAACGCACGCTGGTGGCCAATTTCCGTGGCAGCAATAGTGCGCCGGCGTGGTCACCTGACGGCTCCACCATCGCCATGGCACTGACACTGACCGGCGGCACACAGATTTACACGGTACCCGCCGCCGGGGGTGAGCCGCGTCGGTTGACCAACTCCAGCGGAATCGATACGGAACCGACTTACGCACCGGATGGCTCAATCTACTTTACTTCGGACCGTGGCGGCGGACCACAGATCTACCGCATGGCCGCTGGCGGTGGGGAGGCACGCCGCATTACCTTCAAGGGCAGCTACAACGTCAGCCCGCGAGTCAGCCCCGATGGCAAGACATTGGCCTATGTCACGCGAACCAGTGGCCAGTTCCAGGTAGCCACGCAAAGCCTCGAGACGCAGGGACAGGAAATCACCCTGACGGATACGGTAAAGGACGAAAGTCCGAGCTTTTCGCCGAATGGGCGCATGATTCTTTACGCCACTGAAATTGGCGGACGCGGTGTACTCGCCACCGTATCCAAGGACGGCCTGGTCAAGCAGCGCATCTCGGTAACCGCCGCCGACGCGCGTGAGCCTGCCTGGGGTCCGTTTGCAAAGTAGTTGGTCCGACCGTTTCATCCACCAAGAACAACCAGGAGAACTCCATGAAAAGCCCCTTGATTGCCGCGATTGTTGCAGCGTTGCTCGTCGCCGCCTGCTCATCCGCCCCGACGCAGCCCCCCGTCGAAATCAAGGACGCCGGGAGTGGCAGCACACCCACCCCGCCAAAGCCGGAAGCGCCGCCCGCCAGTACCGGCCAGATCAAGCCGGTCGATGCCACGGTGCGGGACGAGTTCAACCCGCTCAAGGAGTACAGCATCTACTTCGAGCTCGACAAGTACGATGTGTCGGACAAGTATCTGGCCACGGTACGCGCCCACGCCAACTACATGCAGAAGAATCCGGCGCAGCGTGCCTCAGTACAGGGCAACACGGACGAGCGCGGCAGCCGCGAGTACAACCTTTCACTCGGCCAAAAGCGGGCAGAGGCGGTCAAACGACTGCTCGTCACCATGGGAGCCAGGGAATCCCAGATTGAAGCGGTCAGTTTTGGCGAGGAAAAGCCCAAAGCGCCGGGCCGTGACGAAGCAGCGTGGGCAGAGAATCGCCGCGCTGACATCACTTACTCGCGCTAACGCTTCATCTTCGATCACCTTCGTCGGGATTGTTTGCAGGATCCTTCCTCTACGAGATTCTTCCTTATGGCACCACGATCCACCTTTCTCGCTCGCCCGCCGGCGCGCCCGTTTGGGGCATCGCTACCAGTTGTTTTGGCGATAGCTTGCCTTGCCGTCACACCGGCCCATGCCCAGCTGTTCAAGGATGATGAACTTCACAAGAGAACCGGGCAGTTGGAAGCGCAGCGCAGCGCAGATCTGCGTCGGATCGAGGCGCAGGAGAATCGCGCGACCACGCTGGAAAATCGCGCCACGGCCCAAGAGGGACGCGCTGAGCAGCAGGCCAAGGTCTTGGTCGATCTGACGCAGCAGATCGAGGCCTTGCGCGGCGAGATTGCCAGATTGCGTGGGCAGATCGAGGTGCTCACCAACGACATCGAGAATGCCCAGAAACGGCAGCGGGACTTTTACACCGATCTGGATGCACGCTTGCGCAAGGTGGAGCCACCGCCGCCGCCCACACCTGGCGAGAAGCCGAAGCCGCCGACGGCTGAAGAGCAGAAAAGTTACGACAACGGCCTCAACCTGGTCAAGACCAGCAATTTCAAGGCGGCGCTTGATGCCTTTGGCGCCTTCCTGCGCCTCTACCCCAACAGCCAGTTGACGCCTTCGGCGCAATACTGGATCGGCAATTCGCACTTTGCGCTGCGCGACTTCAAGGCCGCCATTGCTGCCCAGCAACGCGTGGTGGAACTCTGGCCCGATGACCCCAAAGCGCCGGATGCCCTGCTCAATATTTCCTCCGCCCACACCGAAATGAAGGACATCAGATCGGCGCGTGCCGTGATTGAAGATCTGATCAAGCGCTATCCCCAGAGCGACGCCGCCAAGACCGGCGCCGATCGCCTCAAGCGCCTGCGGTAGTCGTGCACAGATGAACGAGGCTGCCGTCGCGACACTCGCCTCCACCGTCGTGTGGAGTGGTTTTGGTTTGGCATTCGTGTTTGGCGTGGTCGCCCAGCGTTCGAATTTCTGCACCATGGGCGCGGTGTCAGACATCGTCAACATGGGGGACTGGACCCGCATGCGCATGTGGCTGACAGCCATCGCGGTGGCGATTCTCGGCACTCACGCGCTGGCAGTGAGCGGCGCGATTGACCTTTCCAAATCCATTTACACCGGGCCCAACCTGAACTGGCTCTCCCACATAGTCGGTGGGCTGGCATTTGGTTTTGGCATGACATTGGCCTCCGGCTGCGGCAGCAAGACATTGCTGCGTATCGGAGGCGGCAGCCTGAAATCGGTAGTCGTGTTTCTGGCGCTCGGTATTGCCGCCTACATGACGCTCAAAGGCTTGTTTGGCGTCTGGCGCGTAAGCATGCTTGATCCCGTGCGTATCACGCTTGCCGGATCGCAAGACCTTCCGGCGATCCTCGCGCGCGCCGGGCTCGGCGGCAAGGCCACGCTGCAGATGGTTGTACCAGCCCTGATCGGCGGTAGCCTGCTCGCATTCGCCCTGGCATCGCGCGAGTTCCGCACACTTGAATCGCTTGGCTCTGCACTGGTAGTTGGGCTGGTGATCGTGGGTGGTTGGTATGTGTCGGGCAAGATCGGGTACATCGCCGAAGACCCAAAGACACTAGAGGAGGCCTTTCTGGCCACTAATTCGGGGCGCATGGAATCACTTTCCTACGTAGCGCCGATCGCCTATACACTGGAATGGCTGATGCTTTACAGCGACAAGAGCAAGGTCGTCTCGTTCGGTATCGCTTCGGTGTTTGGTCTCATCGCCGGCTCGTTCGCCTATTCCATGCTCAGCAAAACCTTCCGCTGGGAGGGGTTCCGCGATGCCGAAGACACGGCGAATCACCTGGTTGGAGGCGCCTTGATGGGCTTTGGCGGTGTCACTGCCCTGGGTTGTACCGTAGGGCAGGGACTAAGCGGCGTTTCGACCCTCGCGGTCGGCTCCGTGCTGACGCTTGCCGCGATCGTCGCCGGCTCCTGGGCGGCATTCCAGTACCAGATCTGGCGTCTCGAAAAAACAGGCTGATGGGCGCGGTTATTTCTCAGCGATTTTCAAGGCCAACCCTTCTCAGCCATTGACTGGCGAGCCCGAACTACGATATAATTTTTGGCTCTTTGGGTCGTTAGCTCAGTTGGTAGAGCAGCGGACTTTTAATCCGTTGGTCGTTGGTTCGAATCCAACACGGCCTACCAAGATTTCCCCTCTCGGGGAGCAAAAAGGGTCCAGGTTTCCTGGGCCCTTTTTGTTTGTCTTGGACCTTCCACCTTGATCACCGGGTCACCTCGTTACCGCCTCAGCCTCCACTCGCTAGGACGAAAGCGGGGCTCTCGACACCTTCAGCTTCGATGGGTTCAGGCGACCACGACGGTATCGTCAGCGCGGTTCTTGACCAGATACGCAATGTGCTCAAGCAACTCTTCCTCCTGATAAGGTTTGCCGAGGAACACGTTGACGCCAATTTCCATCGCGTAATTGCGATGCTTGTCCGCCGTGCGTGAGGTAATCATGATCACCGGGATACGCTTGAGCTTGTCATTGCCGCGCACATTGCGGGTCAGATCGAAACCGTCCATCCGTGGCATTTCAACATCAACCAGCATCACGTCGGGGCGCAACTCTTCCAGTTGTTCGAGCGCATCGATACCGTCCTTCGCAGTCAGCACCTGGTAATCCTCGCGCGCCAACAGACGCGAAGTGATCTTGCGCACCGTCAGGGAGTCATCCACCACCATCACCGTCGGCCTCGTCGATACAGGCATTGGCGCGGCGATGGTCGGCGCAACGGATGCGGGCGCAACCTCTGCGCCACCGGCATTGGCTGCATCCTGACTTGTCGCTGCAGATGCCGCAGACATGAGGGAAAGCGCAACCGGGTTCAGGATCAGGATGATCTGGCCGCTACCCAGAACCGTCGCCCCAGCTACGCCGGAAACGCGTGCCAGTTGCGGGCCGATATTCTTGACTACCGCCTCCTGGTTACCCAGCATCTCGTCGACGTGGATCGCCGCACGCTGGGTGCCCGAACGCAGCAACAGAATCGGCGTGAAGCGCTGCAACTCGGCTGCTTGTGCAGGATCCCCCAACAAGCGCGGCAGATAATTGAGCGGGTAGGAACGCCCCAACCACTCGACATTCCCGGCAGCATAACTGCGTTCCAGCTCGTCGGCCTTGATTTGCCGAACCTGCTCGACCATTGCAGCGGGCACCGCAAACGTTCTGGATCCGGCACGAATCAGCACCACCTGGGTCACGGCCAACGTCAGCGGCAGGTAGATCGTGAAACGTGACCCCTTGCCCGGGGTGAAATCCACCTCCACCCGGCCACCCAGGGCCGTGACCTCCGCCCTGACCACGTCCATGCCGACACCACGGCCCGCCACTTCACTCACTTCAGCAGCCGTGGAAAAGCCGGCGGCAAAGATGAACTCGGCGATTTGCTGATCCGTCAGGGCATCACCTTCCTGCATCAGACCATTGGCGATCGCCTTGGCACGGATGCGTGCAACATTCAAGCCCTGGCCGTCATCTTCGAACACCAGCACGAACTCATTGCCTTCCTGCCGTGCCGACAGGCCGATCTGACCAATCTCTTCCTTGCCGGCTGCGGTACGCGCCTGTGGCGTCTCCAGGCCGTGCGCAATCGCATTGCGCAACAGATGCTCAAAAGGCCCGGTCATCCGCTCAAGCACCGAGCGGTCAATTTCGGTCTGGGTCCCCTTGATATCCAGGTTGGCACGTTTGCCCAGTTCCTTGGCGGTTTGGCGCACCACCCGATACAGCCGCTCGGCAACGTTGTTGAACGGCACCATGCGCACGCGCATCAGGTCGTTCTGCAAGTCTCGCGACAACCGGCTCTGAGAGAGCAGCGCCGCATCGGCTTCGTCAAGGTTGCGCAGGAGATTTTGCTGCACCGTCGCCACATCGTTGACCGACTCGGCCATCGAACGGGTGATCTCCTGCAGGCGAGAAAAGCGGTCGAACTCAAGCGGATCAAAGGCGCCGTGCTTTTCCTCCACCTCCCGCTTGCGCGACTGCATCTGCGTCTCGGCCGCAATTTCCACCTCTCGCAATTGCGCGCGCAACTTGATCAGGTTGTCTGTCAAGTCCTTGAGGCTGGTCTTGACCGCGCGCATCTCCCCCTCGATCCGGCTACGCGCAATCGCCACTTCACCTGCCTCGTTGACCAGACGATCGATCACGTCTGCACGGACGCGCAACATCGCCTTCGCGTCTTCGGCCGCCTTGGCCGAAGCGGTCGCCGCATGCACCGGCGCCGCCGCAGCAGCTGCGGCGGCCTCGACGATGGGGGCAGCTGCGTCAAACGCACGCACCAGCTTGGAAGCATCATCTTCCGAAATGGCCTCGCGACTGGCCTGTGCCATGGTCGCCTTGTCCGCCGGATCGTAATTGCGCAACCGCTCCATCAGCATGGTGGTGCGGTCGTAAGACGAAAACAGTCCTTCAAAAATTGCGGGCGGAATCTGCGGCAGGCCCAGCGCATTCTCGACCCGCGTTTCCATGCTGTGGGTCAGCTGGCCCAAGGCCATTGCCCCAGCCATGCGCGCCGAGCCCTTGAGCGTGTGCAGGGAACGCTGCAATGCCTTGGCGTCGCCACCTTCGGCCCACGCCCTCAGCTCTTCGCCAATGCGCGGCATCAGCTCGTTCGCCTCTTCCATGAAAATGGGCAAAAGCTGCTCATCAATGTCGTCGTCAAGACGCTCCTGACGCCGCTCGCTGGTGTCAAAGCCACGCGCCTGCAACTCCTCGTCGGAAAGCGGCTGGTTGGCTGGCTGTTCCGCCGCTGCCGGTTCTCCCTGCGGGGGAGTATCGCGCCGCGCAAGCTGCTCGAAGGCAGCGGTGGCAAGTGCGCCGGTTGCGGCTGCCAGAATCGTGCGATCTCCCAACCCAGGCTCCGCCGCCACCGGAACCGCCGCCACCGGAGCCGCTGGCGCCACCGCGTCGATAAACGCCAATGGCGGAGGGGTGTCGTCGGGTGTTGCGTCCGGTATCGGTGCCGCCTCTGCCAGCGGCAGGGACAGGCTTTCAATGTGAAAGGAAGCATCGGTCTCGACCGGCTGATCCGCCACGGGTTCGGACGGCAACGCACTCGGCGCAGCAGCGAGCGCTCCCATGTCGAGGGTAAAGTCGTTCGACGGGGAGGGCAATACCGTCGGTTCAGCTTGCTGCTGTACCGTCTCAGCAAGCGCCCCAAAATCGATCTGCAGGCCTTCCGCACCCGAAGAGGGCGCCACCGAAGCCTCCGGGAGAGGAGGTTCGATCGGCGCCCCGGGAGCAGTGGCCATCGGCAACTCAAAGCTTGCCAATAGCGGCTCGGGAGCCTCTTCGGCCACACTCGACAACTCGGCACGACGCAGTTCAAGCAGCTTCTGCAGCTCGGGATGCGTCGGCGGCTCGCGCAACTCGCGCACTGCCTGCACCATGCTCTCAAGCGCATCAACGCTACGCCCTGCAAGCACGGAATCCGCCTCGGACAGCGCAAGCCTTGCGCCCTTGGCAGCCACCAGCATCAATTCGAATGCACGTCCAAGCTCGTTGAGTTTGGCGAAATTGACCGTGCCGGCAATGCCGGCCAGCGTATGGGCAGCACGTACGAATTCATCACGTGGCGGCTGCGGCTCCTCTGCCAGTGAAGCCAGTTCCCGGCGCATGGTGGCGAGATGAGAGGCTGCCTCATCCACAAAGATGTTGTACAGCGCGGGACTGACACGAATGTCGCCGATCACGATGCTCTTGTCGAACGGCACCGCCGGCGCCGATGCCGGTTCTTCTGCAGCGCTCGTGCCCAATGTCAGCGCAGGCGCAGCGTCCTCAATCAGCAGGGTCATCGGTTGTGGCGCTTCCTCGATGACCGGGATTGCCACGTTCAGTGCAAGTTCTGGCTCCACCGGCGTTACCGGTTCCACCGGAAGCGCAGGCGCAACCGCTGGCGGGGCAGCGGGAGCTGCCGCGGCCGTCGGGGCCGCTCCCGACTGTACCTGCTGCGCAGCCGCGATCAGCTGGCGCCCGTCGATGCTGGAGGCACCCTTTGCCACCAGGTCACCCACCCAGCGAACGAACAGCGCATGGGCCGATTCGATCAGATCAAGAAGCGTGGAGTTGACCGGCTTGGACTCCTGCAACCATTGATTCATGGTTTGCTCGATGCTCCAGGCCGCTTCGCCAAAACGCATCAGGCCGACCATGCGACCGCTTCCCTTGAGGGTATGGAAGCCACGCCGAACGGTGGTCAGATTTTCCTTGTGCCCCGGATCAGCCTTGACCTTGGCAACGTGGTCCGCGATGGTCTGCAGCACCTCCTCTGCTTCCTCGAGGAAAATGGCCAGCAACTCGGCGTCCACTGCCTCTTCGGGAAGCGGCGGTGGCTCTTCCGCTACGACAACGGGTGCGGCAACAGGCTCGACAGCCGGGGCGGCGGGAGCTGGCGCAAGTCGGGCGCCGGCCGGCGCGATCTTCGCCATCACCTGTTCCAGATCGGCCATCGCAGCTGCGTCCGCGCCTTGGCCCAAACTGCCAAGAGCCTGCGCAGCCAGTTTGCGCAGGGCAGGATCATCGACCAGATCGGCGTCGCTCTTTACCGCCTCGAGGCTCGCCTTCAGTTCGGCAGACAGCACCGCATCCTGAGGTTGCAGCCGCCAGGCATCAAAAATGGCGCGCGCGTCACGCTTTTCCTGCTCCAGCTCTGCTTCTACCGTCTGCGTTGGAGCTTCGCGCGGTTCAGCCGACTTTTTTTCCGGAGCGTCCGCCCCCTCCTCCAAACCTGCGACAGAACCGGGTTCATGACCATCCTTGGCGTCACCATCTGAGCCGCTCCGCGACCCGGGCGCAGCAGGATGCATGATCTGATCGAAGTCCGGCGCACCGTGCTGCAAGGCTTCGACATAAAAGCCCAGTGCGCTCATGACCTGGGCAACTTTCTCGAAATCCTCTGCCGCCGGCGCGTAGTCGGCCTGAGCGAAGCGGGCTATGTCCGCCTGGCAGCCAGCCAGTGCAGCCACCGCCTTGTCCGACCCGAGGATTGTCAGCGCACCCAGTACCTGACGAATCTGGGTATCCAGCGCGGGAAGTTCGGTACGCTTGCCGGCGTCACGGAAAAATCCGTCGAGCGTCGTTTCGATGCTGCCCAGGTTGCTCTTGATCTCACTGACGACCTGCGCCATCAACAGGCGCTCCTGCGCCTTGCGCGTCATCTCGTCGAGCAGTGGAACAGCGGCGGCTTCGGACACCTGGCCCGCCAGGCTCGCCTTGAGCCGAGCCCCCATCGCCGCCACCTGGGCGGTGAATTCCTCATTGAGCCGCGAAAAGTTGTCGGCGGCATTCTCGGCCAGCAACAGTGCGGTAGCCGTTTCGAGCGCAATCGATTCGGTCACGCTGCCGGGATTTTCCGAAATCCAGACCGTGACAGTCGAAATGGCATTTGCCAGGCGGGCAAACTCGGGATGCCCCAGCGCAGCTGTCTTTTCCTTGAGCAAAGTGGCCTGATCGCGAAAGCCGGACAGCTCGTGCGTCTGGCCGGCAGAGAACTTGTTCCATTTGTCCTTCGCACCGGCGAGAATCTCGCGGATGGTGCGCAAATGGATCTCCTTCGGATCTGACTGCGTTCTGTCCTGAATCTTTTCGGGTACGGCCCCTTCCAGGTGATAGAACTTGCGCAACTCCTTGACGGAGCCGGTGTCAGCCCTGCTCTTGGCGACAAAATACAGCGCATCGCGCATCAGTCGCTCGGCAACGTTCTGCGAGCCTTCCATCAGCCGCTTCATCTGCAGGTCGATCCGCGCGCAAAGACGCTTGGCCTCCAGCGGCGCCGCATCGCCGGCGTCCTGCAGTGTCTCGGTAAAACCGATGGTGATCCACCAGAAAGCGCGATGCTGCGGCAGCGCCTGGGTGCGTTCGATCGCTCGCACCGACTCAAGCATGTCTTTCAGGGCTGCCGAATCGCCATGATTGCGCAGCCACCGCAACAACCCGCCCTGGAAGCGACGGCGCTGCGACAGCACATGCTCCTTCATGTCCGCCGGCAGATCCGTGACCTCGCGTTTCGGTGGGCGCGCTGAAAGATCGGGGAAAAACAAATCCGACTCGGCGATCCGCTCGGCACCACTCACCTGCATGACACGACGGTAGGCCGGGAACAGGCGCACCGGCTGGTGCGGCGCACCCTCCACCAGCTCGTTCAGATACTCGGTCAGCGCAACGAAAGCTTCCTTGAGGGCTCCTGCAGCGGCCTGGTCAAACACCACCTCACCTGATTCAAGCCGCAACAGCAACGCTTCGCTGTTCTCGGTAAGGCGCGTCAAGCCATCCAGGCCGACGATCTCCAGCGCGCCATGAGCCTGGTGCAAATGCGTGCGGCAAATCTTCAGGTGCGTCGATCCACCCGCCTCGGCCAGCTGGGCGTCAAGCGCCTCCGCGGCCTTCGCAAGCGCCTGCTCGATCTCACTCTTGACCCAGGTCAGCGGCCCTATGTCGAATTCTGCGGCAGCACCCATGCGACTTTCCCTCAATCGTTCCCGTGCGGTTTCCAGGCCCGGAGAATCAGGCGACCTTGAAGCCGGCCACTGATTGCTTCAGTTCCTGGGCCAGTGCCGCCAGTTGTCGCACCGACTCTGCGGTCTGCTTGGTACCTGCCGCCGTCTGTTCGTTGATCTTCAGGATGCCTTCAATGTTCTTTGCCACCGTACCAGCCGATTGTGCCTGGGTGGAGGTGGTGGTCGAAATATTGTCAATCAGGCCGGAAAGCTGCCGCGACACATCACCGATCTCTGACAGTGCCTGCCCGGCAGCATCAGAAAGCTTGGCTCCTTCGACCACACCCTGAGTCGACTTTTCCATCGCTGATACGGCATCCTGGGTATCCGTTTGAATCGTCTTGACGATGGCGCCGATCTGTTTGGTCGCTTCCGCCGAGCGTTCTGCCAGCCGCTGCACCTCCTCGGCCACCACCGTGAAGCCCCGTCCCGCTTCACCTGCGGACGCCGCCTGGATCGCCGCATTGAGCGCCAGCACGTTGGTTTGTTCCGTGATGTCCGAGATCAGTTCGACGATCTCGCCAATTTCCTGGGAGGACTCGCCCAGGCGCTTGATGCGTTTGGAAGTTTCCTGGATCTGCTCGCGAATCTCGTTCATGCCGGAGATCGAGTTCTGCACCGCGGCCATGCCCTTCTCGGCGGCCATCAGCGATTGCCGCGCCACGTCGGCGGACTGCTTGGCGCCCAGGGAAACCTGGCCAATGTCGCCTGCCATCTTGAGGACCGATTCTCCCGTCTGGCGAATCTCGGTGGACTGCTGCTCCTGCGCTGCAAGCAGTTGTGCCGAGGTTTGCTGGGCGCTCTCCGATGCCGACGATACCTGCGCCGTCGCCTGGTTGATGCGCAACACCACGTTGCGCAACTCTTCAATCGTGAAGTTCACCGAGTCCGCAATGGCGCCGGTGATGTCTTCAGTCACCGTCGCCTGCACAGTGAGGTCGCCGTCGGCCACCTCGGCAAGTTCGTTCATCAGCCGCAAAATGGCGGCCTGGTTGGCGTTGTTCAGTTCCTTCGCCGCCTCTTCCTGGCGTTGCGCCGCCTCCCGCCGGCGCTCGGCCTCCTGCTCGCGTGAACGCTGGTCGGCCCGATACACCAGCAGCAGGAGATAAATCACCCCTGCAGCCAGCAAACCGAGTACGATCATCGCGCCGAAGTTGAAACTGCGCCCGTCCAGCTGCGCCTGATAGGCAGCGCCCAGATCGGCCAGCGCATCCTTGAGCTTCTCGTTGTCATTGAACACCGCCTGTGCCGACTGCTTGGCACTCACCAGACGCTGCATGTTGCCCAGGATGCCTGCCACCGCCGCCTGATAGCCGGCGAATGCCTTTTCCGCTTCGGCCAGACGCTCCTTGATTTCGCCGTCCGACGCTGCAGACAGGCGCATGGTCTCGCTGCCTTTGGTCAGACCGTTGAGCAGATCCCGGAAGGTATTGGTGTCCTTGCCCAAAAGAAACGCAACTTCGGGGTCAATCGTGTCGCCAGCCACCAGCGCATTGGCGTTCTTGGCCATGCGCTGAGTCAGCATCACCAACTGGCCCGAGGCGGAAAGCTCACGCGCACCCGCCCCTCCCTGCAACTTCAGCGCAGAGATCTGTTCGGCCAACTCCAGCAACTGGGGATTGTTCACATTGATCGCGCGGATCGATTGCGCCAGAAGCGTGACGTTGCGCTGTTGTTGCAACACGATCGAAGCGTTGGCTTCAGTGCGGGTCCATTCCGCCTTCACCTTGTCGAGTACAGGCAGCACTGGGCCCGGGGTAGAGATCTTGTTGTCCCCCTCGCCGGAAAGCGCCTGCAGGTTCAGGGCGATCTTGTCGCGGCTTTCCTGCAACTGCTTGAAGCCGACAGGATTGCCCTGCAAGGCATTGGGCACCGCCTTGGCAAGGCGCTGCGAGTGCATCAGCGTGTCACCCGTGACCGACACGCCTGCCGTCAGCTGATTGGCTTGATTGATGTCGATCGCGATGATGGCACCGAGGATCAGAATCACCGCCATCAACAGCGTGACCAGCGCAGCATATTGCTGCGCCAGCGGAAGCTTTCCGATGACTGGCACGCCCGTGCCACCCCCAGCCGCGCCCGCAGAGGCGCCCATGGTTGTGGTGGCTGCAGCAGCCGACTCTTTCGATTGCGAAGCCTTTTTGCCGAACGGTAACTTGAGATTCAACGCCATGATTCCTCCAACGCACGCGCAGTGCGCTAATTCCCAACATTCAAAAACTGCGAATCTTCGACCAGCCGCTCAAAATGCAATTCCTGCCACAGGCGCTCTTCACCGCCGGATGCGCCGGCCGCCTCTTTCCAGCGTTTGCCCGCCCACGCAGGCGCGTCGGCTTCCACCGCCTCGCTTTGCCCGGATGGGTTGCGCAGACCATGCATGCGGCCCACCAACAGCGCCGCATTGATTCCCAAGCGACTACCCGCCAGAACCAGGCGATTGTCAGTACTGCGAGCGGTGGGTTCGCCGCCTGAAAATGCAGAAAAATCGACCACGCTGAACAAGCTGCCCCGAATATTGGCAACCCCAAGAAACCAGGGCTTTGTCAGCGGCACCGGCAACATTTCCGGTACAGGCAGGATCTCGCCCGCATCCTCCAGACCAATCAGCCAGAACCGCGACCCGCACTGCACCCCCAGCCGTGACGCACTTCCACCCTCGGTCCGCGCAGCAGAGATGCGCTGGGCGAGATCCTGCTGGAATTGCCTCAGGCTGAGCTTCGTTGCCATCGCGGACTGGGGTTCAGTATCTGCAGGAATCAGCCAAGAGTCGCGATCTTGGCGAACAGCTCATCCGGATTGACGGGCTTGACCAGATAAGCCTTGGCGCCCTGGCGCTCACCCCAGACCTTGTCGGTTTCCTGGTCCTTGGTGGTGCACATGAAAATCGGGATATGTGCCGTCTCGGCTGCCTTCGTGATCTGGCGCGTCGCCTGAAAGCCATTCAGACCCGGCATCACGACGTCCATCAGGATCAGATCCGGCAATTCCTTGGCAGCTTTGGCGACGCCTTCTTCACCATTCTCAGCCGTGATCACCGTGTAACCCTTCTTGGTCAGCACGTCTTGCAGAAAAAACCGTTCGGTGGGGGAGTCATCGACCACCATGACTTTCTTGATTGGCATGATTCGTTCCTGTCTTATGGATCAAGTTGGTGAACTGTGTTGGAGAATCCGTGAAGGCTACTTCGCCGGCGCGTGCGCGCCCACTGTCTTGAGCAAGCTGTCTTTGGTGAACGGCTTGGTAAGGTATTCGTCGGAACCGACCATGCGGCCGCGGGCCCGGTCGAACAAACCATCCTTGGAGGAAAGCATGATCACCGGGGTGCCCGCGAAACGGGCGTTCTTCTTGATCAGTGCGCAAGTCTGGTAACCGTCCAGACGCGGCATCATGATGTCGCAGAAGACCACGTCAGGGGCGTGGTCCGCAATCTTGGAGAGGGCATCAAACCCGTCCTCGGCCAGAATGACCTGGCATCCGGCCTGCAGCAAGAATATCTCGGCGCTGCGCCGAATGGTGTTCGAATCATCGATCACCATGACCTTCACACCCGCCAGATTCGCCCCGTCCGCCATCCCCATCGTCTCCGAATCTTCCGGCCGGCTCACCCACCTGGTCCAGCTGGGCCAGCGTAGCCGCAGTCTTAGATTTCTTTCGCCAAATTATACGCCGTGATATGAATATGTCATATCTCGGTCATTTCAAAATCTTCCTTGCGCGCACCGCATTCCGGGCAGGTCCAGTTGATGGGCACATCCTGCCACCGGGTACCGGGCGCCAAGCCCTCATCGGGCGCTCCCTGTTCCTCGTCGTAGACCCAGCCGCAAATCAGGCACATCCAGGTTTTATAGCCGTTATCCATATTTTTTCGATTTTCGCTCTGAAAAACACTAATTTTCGATAGAATGTACATCATAGCATCGGTTTTGGTCTCCTGTTTTTGCCTCGCATGCGGCCCTTTTCAGCCAAACCGTTTCTGTTTTTCCTCTACCCGGCTGCTGCCATTCCGGCCATGCCGCAGACCCCTAGAATGCATTCATGACCTCCGGCCCTCCCGGCGCCATCGCGTCCCCTCCGATTGTGCTGGTGTTCGCCGGTTCCGACCCAACTGGCGGCGCCGGTTTGCAGGCGGATCTGCTGACGCTGGCCAGCCTGGGCTGCCATGCGCTGACCGTGGTCACCACCATCACCGTGCAGGATTCCGAGCGCGTTGCAGCGGCGGACCCCGTCGACGCCGCGTGGGTCGAGGATCAGGCGCGGCAAGTGCTGGAAGACATGCGCGTCGACGCCTTCAAGATTGGCCTGATCGGCAGCCCCGAAAACGCTGCCACGATCGCCGAGATCGTCTCGGACTACCCAGATATCCCACTGATCCTCGATCCGGTTCTGGCGGCCGGCAATGGCGACGAACTGGCTGGCCAGGAATTGATCACCGTGATGCGCGAACTGTTGCTGCCGCAAACCACGATCCTGACCCCCAACAGCCTCGAAGCGCGGCGTCTGGTTGCGCCCGACACCGAGGATGAAGCCCCTGAGCTGGATGCCTGCGCTGAACGCCTCTTGCAGCTGGGCAGCGAGTTTGTGCTCATCACCGGCACCCACGAGAATACCTCGCAGGTGGTCAACAATCTGTATGGCCCCGTTCCGGGCGCGGACGGCGAAGACGCCGAATCGGCTGGCACCGTCGGCCTCGTACGCAGCGATGCATGGACCCGCCTGCCCGGCAGCTACCATGGCTCCGGGTGCACCT
This sequence comes from uncultured Burkholderiales bacterium, assembly GCA_964443245.1. Taxonomy (GTDB): domain Bacteria; phylum Pseudomonadota; class Gammaproteobacteria; order Burkholderiales; family JAEUOS01; genus CANJDH01. The sequence goes on from CAYUEG010000001.1 coordinate 92,836, forward strand.
TGGCCTCCGCCATTGCCGCGCTCATCGCCAATGGGCAAGACGTGCCCGATGCCGTTCGCGAAGCACAGGAATACACCTGGAACGCGCTCAAGCATGGCTTTCGCCCTGGCATGGGCCAATACATTCCGGACCGCTTCTTCTGGGCCCGGCTCAAAGCCGGCGAGGAAGAATGATGTCATCCGCGCGCACGCGCATCGCCGGGCTATACGCGATCACGCCGGAAATCGACGATACCGGTGCCCTGTTATCGCTGGTGCGCGCAGCGCTTGAGGGTGGCGCCCGCATCGTCCAGTATCGCAACAAGCAGTCGAACGGCGCGCGCAGACTGGAGCATGCGCTCGGCCTTTCCGCGTTATGCGCGCACCTGGGTGCCACGTTCATCATCAATGACGACGTCGCACTGGCACGGGAAGTCGATGCCGACGGCGTGCACCTGGGCAAGACGGACGGTGACCTCAGGGCCGCACGCAAACAACTCGGCCCGCGCAAATTGCTGGGCGCCTCCTGCTACAACCAGGTTGAGCTGGCCCGCGATGCCGTGGCGCAAGGCGCAGACCATATCGCCTTCGGCAGCGTATTCGTCTCCTCCACCAAACCAGGGGCCGTGCGCGCCGAACTGGCGCTCTTCGCACAAGCACGCGCATTGGGTGTGCCGATGGTGGCCATCGGCGGCATCACGCATGACAATGCGTCTGCCGTCGTGGCGGCGGGTGCCGATGCAGTTGCCGTCATTTCCGATTTGTTCAGCGCACCCGATGTCCGCGTGCGCGCCAAGCAATTTTCCTCCCTGTTTTTGCCCCGAACCCCATGACCACCCAAAAGACCAACGAAACCCTGTTTGCACGTGCCCAGAACATTGTTCCCGGCGGCGTCAACTCCCCCGTGCGCGCCTTCCGCTCGGTCGGCGGCACGCCGCGCTTCATCACCAGAGGAGCGGGCGCCTACGTGTGGGATGTCACCGGCAAGCGCTATATCGACTACGTTGGCTCGTGGGGGCCGCTGATTCTCGGCCATGCCCATCCCGCCGTGGTCAGGGCTGTGCAGGAGGCGGCAGTCAACGGCCTCTCCTACGGCATGCCCACCGAAGCGGAGATCGAGATCGCCGAGCTGGTGTGCAAGCTGGTGCCTTCGATGGAGCGCGTACGTTTTGTCAGTTCCGGAACCGAGGCCGCGATGACGGCCATCCGGCTGGCGCGCGGCGCCACTGGCCGTTCCAAGATCATCAAGTTTGAAGGCTGCTACCACGGCCACGCCGATTCGCTTCTGGTCAAGGCCGGCTCGGGTCTGCTCACCTTCGGCAATCCCAGTTCCGCCGGCGTGCCGCCGGAAGTCACCCAGCACACGCTGGTGCTCGATTTCAACAACCCGCAGCAGCTGATCGACGCTTTCAAAACCCATGGCAAGGACATTGCATGCGTGATCGTCGAACCGGTGGCCGGCAACATGAACCTGGTGCCCGGCACGGCCGAGTTTCTCAACACCATGCGCTCGCTGTGCACACAGTACGGCGCCATGTGCGTATTCGACGAAGTGATGACCGGCTTTCGCGTGGCCTTGAACGGCGCGCAATCCCTGTACGGCATCACGCCCGATGTGACCGTGCTGGGCAAAGTGATTGGTGGCGGCATGCCGGTGGCGGCGCTGGGTGGTCGGCGTGAAGTCATGGAGCATCTCTCGCCATTGGGCAATGTCTACCAGGCCGGCACGCTTTCGGGCAATCCGGTTTCGGTGGCCGCCGGATTGGCGACGTTGAAGGAAATCCAGAAGCCCGGCTTTTACGAAGCGCTGTCGGCGCGCACCGCCGCTTTCGCGGAAGGGATCAATCAGGCTGCGAAGCGCACCCACCAAGGGTTTTCGGCCGCCGCCGTGGGCGGCATGTTCGGCATCTTTGCCAGCCCCAGGCCCCCGGCCAGCTACGCCGAGGTGATGCAGGCAGACAAGGAACGCTTCAACCGCTGGTTCCACCACATGCTGGACGCGGGGGTGCATCTGGCGCCATCCGCCTACGAAGCCGGTTTCGTCTCGGCCGCCCACACGGAAGAGGACATTGCCGCCACCCTCAAGGCGGCCGAGGCAGGATTCGCCGCACTTGGCTGAGCATGCCTGACCGGAGCCGGGGCGGCTGCTGCCACGCCGCCCGTCGCTGCGGCGCGGGCGCGAGCCGTCCGCTTTCCGCCTCCTATACCAGGAACAGCGTGGCCAGCCCGAGAAAAATGAAGAATCCCATGGTGTCGGTGGCGAAGGTCAGCAGCACCGACGAGCCAACCGCCGGGTCACGACCCATGCGATGCCGGATCAGCGGCACCACCATGCCGATGGTAGCGCCCACCAGCAGATTGAGCACCATCGCCGCCATCATCACCAGCCCCAGACTCAAGCGCATTGAAATCGCATAGGCAAAGAGGCCGGCAATCAGGCCCCCGCCGATGCCAATCAGGCAGGCTGTCGCCAGCTCCTTGGTCACCAGCCGGCGTACATTCGCACGGGTGATCTGGCCCAGCGCCAGGGCGCGAATGATCAGCGTCATCGTCTGATTGCCGGAATTGCCGGCAATCCCCGCCACGATCGACATCAGGAAGGCCAGCATCACGATCTGGCTTACCGTGCCTTCGAAGCGCGAGGCCACGTAGGAGGCCACGGCCGCCGTGATCAGGTTGAGGAACAGCCAGGGCGCGCGGTTCTTCACCGACCGGCTGATCGGCGCAAAAATATCTTCTTCTTCCTTCAAGCCCGCCTGCGAGAGGGCTGCCTCGTCCTGGGATTCGCGGATGAAGTCCATCACTTCGTTCACCGTCACCCGGCCGATCAGCTTGTTGTCGGCATCCACCACAGGCGCCGACACCAGGTCATACCGCTCGAACGCCTGTGCGGCCTCGTCCGCCTTGTCCCACGGATTCAAGGTCAGCATGTCCGAGGTCATCACCTCGCTGACCAGGGTGTCTGCATCCGTGACGAGGAGCTTGTTGATCGGCAACGCGCCCTTCAGGGTCGCGTCGCGCCCGACCACGAACACCTGGTCAGTCAGGTCCGGCAGCTCATCAAGGCGCCGCAGGTAACGCAGCACCACTTCGAGCGTGACATCCTCGCGCACCTCGACCATCTCGAAATCCATCAGCGCGCCCACCGCATCGTCCGGGTAGGACATCGCCGCGCGTAGTTGCTCGCGCTCTTCCTGGGAAAGGCCTTCGCGCACCTCCTCAATCACCTCGCGCGGCAGGTCCTCGGCAATATCTGCCAATTCGTCGGCATCGAGGGTCTCGGCCGCCGCCACCAGGTCTTCGCGATCCATCGAGTCGATCAGCGTCTCGCGCACCGAATCGGATACCTCGACCAGGATGTCGCCGTCGCGTTCGGCCGTCTTGATCAGACTCCACAGCACCAGCCGGTCGTCAAGCGGCAGGCCTTCGAGCACATAGGCGATGTCGGCCGGGTGGAGTTCCTCCAGCCGGCGGCTCAGTTCGTCCAGAATCGGCTGCACGGCCGGGTTGGGTGCCGCGTGTTCGATGCCCGCTTCCGCATCGCTTTCGGCCGCCGTGATCTCAATCAGCCGGTAGCGCGCCAACAGGCCCTGTGCCTCCTCAAGCGCTTCCTGCGCCTGGTCGGCTTCCATGGGCTCGGCCTTCGGCTCCACCCTGGATTCCGACAGGTCGGCAGCTTTGCTGGGTTCGAGGAGCTTGGGATCGGTCATGGCGAGCGGGATTTTAGGCGCTTGCCCCCAGCCTGACCAATGAATTTTTCGTGACGCGCCCCGGAGTGGAAGCGTAATGGCAGTTCAGGGCGCCTCTACCTGGGCCATACGCTGCAGGATCACCGGGATGCGTTTGGCCAGGTAAGCCGAGTTGCGATTGCGATCATAAAACTGCGGGCGCGGCAGCATCGCTGCCAGTCGGGCCGCCTGTTCCGGCGACAACTGGGCCGCGCTGATGCCAAAGTAATGGCGCGATGCTGCTTCGGCGCCGAACACGCCAACTCCCCATTCGACCACGTTGAGGTAAATCTCGAGGATGCGATCCTTCTCCATCTGTGATTCGATCATCCAGGTGATGACGGCTTCCTGACCCTTGCGCAGGTAGCTGCGCTCCCCGGAAAGAAACAGGTTCTTGGCCAGCTGCTGGGTGATGGTCGATCCGCCCGCGACGACCTTGCCTTTCTTCTGGTTCTTCTTCAGCGCCTCTTCAATGCCTTTCCAGTCGAAACCCTCGTGGTCGACAAACGACGTGTCCTCGGCGGCAATCACGGCGAGCTTCAGGTGTTTCGAAATGCCGCGGTAGGGCACCCACTGGTGCTTCAGGCGCGCCGAAGCATCCTTCTGCCGCAATGCGGACAGGCGCTGCTCCATGAAGCTGGTCGAGGCCGGATTGTGGTCAATCCACCACCAGATGCGACCGTACAGCGAAGCCTGCCAGACACAAAAGAGCAACAGGATCGCAAGCAGGCTCCAGAGCATGAAGCGCACCAGGCGTTGCCACCAGGTGCGGCGTGGTGCCTTCATGCGTCCAAGCCAGGGCCGGAGTCGGGAAACGGCCGCAAAGCGTTGTGTCCCAACGGTTCTGGCATGGTCAGCCAGTCAGGGCGCGCATGCGCTTGGTGATCGCCAGGTCGTCTGCCGGGTAGCGGCTGATGACTTCGGCCACCGCCTCGGCCGTGAGCGGCTCGGACACCAGGTAACCCTGAAACTCGTCGCAACCGTGCTCGCGCAGCGTCCTGAACTGCTCTTGCGTCTCGACACCTTCGGCCAGCACGGTCAGGTTCAAGGTCCTGCCCATTTGCACAATCGCATGCGCGATCGCCACATCATCGGCATCATGCTGGATGTCTCGGATGAACGTGCGATCGATCTTCAGCTTGTCGATGTGATAGCGCTTCAGGTAGCTGAGTGAGGAATAGCCGGTGCCGAAATCGTCGATCGACAGCTTGACGCCCATGGCGCGCAGCTTTTCGAACTTCTCACTGACCTGTGCGCTGCCCGAGAGCAGCACACCTTCGGTCAGCTCCACTTCCAGATACTTTCCTTCCAGACCACTCTGCCGCAATACCCGCTCCACATCGGCCACGATGTTGCCGTTCCTGAACTGCATCGGCGATACATTCACCGCCACCGGCAAGGGTGGCATGCCGGCGTCTTGCCAGGTCTTGTTCTGACGGCAGGCTTCGGCCAGCACCCAGCGGCCGATCGAGGCAATCAGGCCACGTTCTTCGGCAAAACCGATGAAGTCATTGGGTGACGTCAGGCTGCCGTCCTCCCGGCGCCAGCGCACCAGGGCTTCCACACCGGTGAGCTGATTGGTGGCCATGCTGATTTGCGGCTGGTAATGGAGCACGAAATCGCCGCGGCGCACCGCCTCGCGCAACGCCGCCTCCTTCTCCAGGGCCTCGAACGCCGCCGTCGAAAGGGCCTCGGTAAAAAACTGATACTGCCCGCGTCCGCTCTGCTTGGCCAGGTACATCGCGCTGTCGGCATGGCGGATCAGCTCGCCCGGCGCTTCACCATCGCGCGGGAAGATGCTGATGCCAAGTGAAGGAGATACCGCAACTTCATGCCCGTCGATCTGCAGCGGTTGCGCCACCGCAGCCAGGATCTTGGCAGCCACCGCAGCCGCCGCATGGGGATCGTCCAGGCCCCCCAGCACCACGATGAACTCATCGCCGCCCTGCCGCGCCACCAGGTCCGAATCGCGCACCGAGGCTGCCAGGCGACGCGACACCTCGATCAACAGCTGATCGCCCGCGTGATGGCCGAGCGAATCGTTGACCGTCTTGAAGTGGTCCAGGTCGAGGAACAACACTGCCAGCTGGTTGCGGTTGCGGCGCGCCAACCCCAGCAGCGCCTCCAGCCTTTCGAGCAGTTGCACGCGGTTGGGGAGCCCCGTCAGGGCATCATGGTGCGCGAGGAAATGAATGCGCGCTTCGGCCAGCTTGCGTTCGCGGATGTCACGCACCACGCCCAGCCGGTAGATGGTGCCGTTGCGGTGCAATGTCTTGCCCGCCAGTTCCACCGGAATCCGCATGCCGCTCTTGTGCAGCGCCTCGATTTCATACAGGTGTTCATGACCGGCATTCATGTACTCCTGCACCGTCTGATGGTATTCCTGCGGAACGAAATCGAGTGCCCTGCGACCGATCAGTTCCTGCTCCGAGTAGCCGATCAGGTTGGCAAACGCCGCATTGACATCGGTGTACACACCATCGTGATGAAAGTAGATGCCTTCACTGGAAGCCTCTGCGAGCTTGGCCCAGCGCTCTTCACTGGCCCGCAAAGCCAGTCGGTCCTGATGCTGTTTGGTGATGTCCAGATGCAACACGAAACCACCGAGCTGGCGAGCCCCTTCAAAGTGGGGAATCAGGCTCACCTCGACCCACTGTTGCGAACCGTCCGCCAAAACAAGCTGTCGCTGGTAGTTCACCACCTTGCCCTGCATCGCCGCTTCCACATGCGGGCGAATGACGTCCCATGCAGCGGCACCCACAATCTCCTGCACGGTCTTGCCGATGATGCCGTCAGGGGTCAGGCCGAAGCTTTCGGCATATCCGCTGTTGGCATACAGGCAGCGCAGCTCGGTAATCTCGTAATACGCAAGGCGTGCCGGTACCTGGTCGGCGAGGGCACGCAGCAGTTGCTCTCTTTGTGCGGGGTCGGTGACGGTGTCGCTGTTGTGATGGGTCATCGCGTAAGAAGCGGGCCGGCGGATCGATGCAGACTGGCAGGTACAGACCGTCAAGTGCGCTGGTCAGAATGGCTGCGGAATCATAGCGCGGAAGGAATCGTCGGCGCCGGCCTACTCGACCGACAACTCCTCGCCACGGGTGAAGCTCCATGTCATGGTGAGATCGAGCACGCCATAACGTGCCTGCATCGCTGGCGAAAACCGCCCAAAGGGTTCGGCCAGACGCACGATGCGTCGCGCCGCAGCATCGACCTCACGGTTTCCGGAGGGCCGGTCTATCTCGATTTTCTCGACTCGCCCATCCGCCAGTACCGAGACCGTCATGACCAGGCGAAACGTGCGCCCGCGTGCCGCCTCCGGGTAGTTGACATTGCCTACCCTCTCGACCTTCTCGGCCCATTGCTTGAAATACATGGCGTACTCGACCTCGCGGGTCGAAGGCGTGACGTAACCCCGCTTGGGCCGCGCATTTTCGTCCTCGATACGCTTGGCGATCTCGGCCTCACGGCGCAGAATGGCTTGTGCACTGGCCATGAGCTCAAAGCCGCTGGTTTGCGGGGTCGGCTTGTTTTCCTGTGTCTGCTCCGACTTCGCCTCGGCTGCCGAAACACGACTGGGCGAATCCTTCAGCTGGCTCAAGAGGCGCTTCTGCTCTTCTTCCAGCTGCTTCAGACGCGCCGCTGTCTCGGAGAGCTTGTCGCCATCCTGAACTGCCCGCGATTTGGTCAGGAACGACTTGGCACGGCCCTTGGCCGCTTCGCCCCCGCCATCCAGATTGGCCTGCGCCAGGGCCTCAGCCTTGACGGGTTTGCTGTTGTGCTTGGCGTTGACAAGAATCACGTCCAGAGGCGATTCGAGCGGCTTGAAGCGCGGGGATTCCGGCAGGGAGAACTTGACCGCGAGGACGGCCGCATGCGCCGCCGTCGAGATGATCAACGCCACCGCCAGAATGCGCTGGGATGAATCCATCCGGCGCCACCAGGCCGGCGCCGGGAAGGTCTGAAAAAAGGCGTCGACAGCGCTCACGGGTCAAGATGGTCCGGGTAAGCGCACTCGCTGAGTGGGTTCATTGCGGCGCCCATTCTAATCGGAAGCATCCGCCTCTTCGTCGTCCGCCGCCGCCTCCACCACCGCAAGCGCGGGCTCCTCAACGACCCCTGCGAAGACGGCATCGACCGTTCCCTTCCACAGATCGACTGCACGTACCTGCACAGTCACACGCGTCCAGGGCGGCAGCGCCGGCAGACCGGCGGCCGGAAAGCGCAGGGGCGCAGCATCCAGCCGCACCATGCCATCCCGGGTGACTTCACCCTGCAGCGTGTCGCCGTTGAGCCAGCCACCCTGCTCAAGCCAGCATTGCGACCAGTAGGTCTCCATGGTCTCCTGCACCTGGGCGTAAGCGCCATAGGCGGCATCAAACGCTGCAATCGCTGCCAACAGGTTTTCGGACTTGGCCTCATAAGGCGGCTTCTCCTCCTGCAGCACCGCCAGCAGCTGCCACTGATTCACCAGGTCGACATAGCGGCGCAGCGGAGAAGACGACCAGGCGTAATGGGTCACCCCCAACCCAATGTGCGGGGCCGGGGCTGCCGTCATGCGCACCTTGCCCTGCATTCCGACACCGGTCTTGACGCGATAAATGCCGGCCGCGCCCTTGTCGGCCAGCAGCTTGCCCCAGGTAGAGTTGGCCAGGATCATCAGCTCGGACACGATCTTGTCGAGTGGCGCGCCGCGTCTGCGCTCGGTGATGGTCACGGTGCGGCCGGCCGCCCAATCGACCTTGAAGGCGTAATCCCGCATGTGGGCGGCGGTGGACGGTTTGCCACGCAGCTTTTCGAGCGCATTGGCAAAGCGCCACAGGAACGCCAGTTCATCGCGGTAGGGATAAACGCCGCCACCTCCCTCCAGGTTCTCCCGGGTAACCAGGTCATCAAGTTCGTCATGACGCAGGTTGGCGGCCATTGCCACACGATCCACGCGGCTGAACGTAGCGATGATGCCGCCGTCGTTTTCGTTCACATCCACATAGAGCGAGACGGCCGGCATGGTACGCCCGGCCATCAGGGTGTAGCGCTGCACCACTTCGTCCGGCAGCATGGTGATCTTGTCGCCCGGCATGTACACCGTCGACAGGCGCTGCCGGGCAATGTCGTCCATGGGCGATGCAGGGCGAAAGCCCAAGCCCGGCGCGGCGATGTGAATCCCGACGCGCTTGACGCCCGGCCGCACCGTGCCGATCGAAAACGCGTCATCGATTTCGGTGGTGGAGGAATCGTCGATCGAAAACGCCGGCCCGTTGTCAGAAAGCGGCAAATCGTTCAATGGCACCGCCTCACCCGGGGAAACGGCCGGAAAGCCGCGCCCACCAAGCCTTTCCGGGAAGTGCTCGAACAGGAACCGCTCCAGGAAATAGTCGTACGCATCGGTGAACACACCGGCCCGGTGGAGCAGCCGCGGCGCCGCCAGTCCGGTTTGTGCGCAGGCCGCATCCAGCGCCTTGTAGCCGATCGACTGCTTGTCCGGTGCGAACAGAATCGACTTGATCTGACCCTGCAAATCGTCTGGCACTTCAAAGCGCGCCAGCGCGGCTGCATAGGCTGCCTGCAATTCGGCCTCACGCTTCTTGCGCGCCACCGAGGCCAGTGCGGCCTTGAGTGCTTCTTCCGGGGCTGGCTTGAAGCGGCCGCGGCCCTTCTTGTGGAAATAGATGGGTGCCCCATGCAGGCGCATGATCAGGGCCGCCGCTTCCACTGCGGCCGGGGCCCGCCCGTAATACTCGCTCGCCATGAGGTCGATGCCGAACTCTTCGCGTGGCGCAACCTCCCAGAGGAAATCGAGGTCCAGGTTCGCGGCCTCGCTTTCTGCGGCCGGCAGAAACTCGCTCAATCCCGGCTGGGTGAACTTGAGCAACACATTGGCCGCCTTGATCTTCGAGCGTTTGCCATGCGCTGCTTCGACCTGGAAAGAGGCATCATTTTCGGTCAGCACATGGCCGACCTTGAATCCGCCGTCTTCTTCATAAAAGACATTCAAGAGAGTGTCATTTCCACAAGGGTAAAATCGTTTCAATTATAGCTTTACCCCCTCTCTTCCTCCCCGCTTTTCCTCTTATTTTCACTCGGAGAATTCGTATGGCAATGGATGTAATCGACTACAAGGTCTACGGCGCTGAAATGCAGTTTGTCGAGATTGAACTCGACCCCGGCGAGGCCGCCGTAGGCGAAGGCGGCAGCATGTTCTACATGGAGAACGACGTCACCATGGAGACGATCTTCGGTGACGGATCCGCGCAGCAGTCGGGGTTTTTCGGCAAGGTCCTGGGTGCCGGCAAGCGCCTGCTCACCGGCGAGTCCCTGTTCACCACGCTGTATACGAACAAGGGTTCGGCGAAACGCAAGATCGCGTTTGGCGCCCCCTATCCAGGCAAGATCATTCCGATCGACCTGTCGAAGATCGGCGGTACCTTCATCTGCCAGAAGGATGCCTTCCTCTGCGCCGCCAAGGGTGTCGCGCTCGGCATCGCGTTCCAGAAGAAGCTGGGGGCCGGATTCTTTGGCGGTGAGGGTTTCATCATGCAGAAGCTGGAAGGCGATGGCCTGGCGTTCGTCCATGCCGGCGGCACCATGCACAAGCGCGATCTGGCTCCCGGTGAAACGCTGCGCGTCGATACCGGCTGCCTGGTCGGACTGCAGCCTTCCGTCGACTACGACATCCAGATGGTGCCAGGCATCAAGACCGCCCTGTTCGGCGGCGAGGGCCTGTTTTTCGCCACACTGACCGGGCCAGGTACGGTGATCCTGCAATCGCTGCCGTTCTCGCGTCTGGCCTCACGCATCTTCGCGTCCGCCCCGCGCGGCACCGGCGGTGGCGGGGGTGGCGTGGGTGGCTTGTTCGGCGGGGACGATGACTAAGGAAGCCCCGAACCGCCACGGCCGCACGCTGCATCATTAGCCCCATGCAACGCCTGAGCGGGCAGGCCTTCGGGCCGGGATTTGCCTCTGCCGGCAGCAGGATCGAATTCGACATCTCGGAATACGGCCTGCGCCTGGTGACTGCCGATGATTTCGATGGCGCGCCGCCTTGGAACGACATTACGGTCACACGCGGGGGCTGGGACGGCTCCCAGCTCAGCCTCGCCTGGCCCGGCCGCGCCGGGCGTTACACGATTGGTTTGACGGACAAGGCGGCGATCAGCGCGGTCACAGCAATGGCCAGGACCGCCAAGGGCGCGAAGTCGGTCAAGCGCGCGCGCACCGACGGCGCCACCAGAGCCTGGATCCATGCACTGGTCTGGATCACCTTCGTGCTGCCGGTGCTGGCGCTCGGTGCGGTGATCTGGCAACACGACCGCATCGCGGGCTGGGCGGTTTCCGCCATTTCGGTCGACCAGGAACGCAAGCTGGGGGAAATGGTGTTCGCCCAGCAGAAGGCCAAGCTCAAGCTGGTGGAGGGAAAACCCCTCGAGCTGGTGCGCGAAGTGGGTAGCAAGCTGACCAAAAACTCGGCTTACAAGTACGAGTTCTACGTCGCCGATGACAAGGTGGTCAATGCCTACGCCATGCCGGGAGGCTTTGTGGTGATGCATTCGGGCCTCCTGCAATTGGCCGAGAGCGCCGAAGAAATGGCCGGCGTGCTGGCCCATGAGGTCAGCCACGTCGAGAAACGCCACAGCCTGAAGGCGATGGCCAAATCACTGGGCATGATGGCAACTCTGGGTCTGGTGTTTGGCGATCTGGGTGGCCTGGTATCGATCGGCAGCGATCTGGCGGGGCTGAAGTTTTCCCGTGATCACGAATACGAGGCTGACCGTGAAGGCCTGAAAGCCTTGGTGGGAGCGGGTCTTAGGCCGGATGGCATGGCCGCCTTCTTTCGCAAGATGGCGGCACAGGAGAAGCTGAACCTGGGATTCTTGTCCACCCACCCGGCCAGCGAGGATCGCTTCGCCGCCATTGATGCCGCCATCAAGGCACTGCCCGAAGCGGCACGCAACGCACCGGCGCTGCCGGTTGACTACGCGGCCATCAAGGCGGCCTTGCCCAAGTAGCGCCACCCAGTTCACACCAACACGGGGACAAACCCATGCAGACAGAACCGTCACCCCACTCAGGCCCGGTGCGCCGCTTCACCGACCCCACCTATCAGCCGCTTGGCGCGAGTCTTGGTGAAATTCGCGCCGAAATCGATCGCCTTGACGATGCCATTGTCGCGCTGATGGCGGAACGCGCCATGTACGTCAAGGACGCGGCCCGCTTCAAGCGCGATGCCTATCAGGTCAGTGCACCGGCGCGCCAGGCGGAGGTGTACGCGAAGGTGCGCGCCCTTGCCGACCGGCATAATCGCGGCTTCGAGAACCTGCCGGATGTGGTCGAAGCCGCCTACCGTTCGATGGTGGCAGCCTTCATTGCCAACGAACAAAGCTACTTCCTCAACACCCGACCGATTGCGGATTGACCGGAGACTAAACGTGAAAAACTTCCTCGCCCTGCTGACGCTCCTGACGCTGGCACCCACCCTGCCGGCCGCCGCACAGGAATTTCCCAGCAAACCCCTGCGGATGATCGTCCCCTATGCCGCCGGTGCGACCCCGGACATCGCCGCGCGCCTGGTCGCCGAGCGCATGTCGCAGAACATGAAGCAGGCCGTGGTCGTTGACAACCGGCCTGGCGCCGCCGGCATGCTGGGCACCGACCTGATCGCCAAGGCCAACCCGGACGGCTATACCTTTGGCATCTCGATTACCGGCCCGCTGGTCAACAACACGGTGTTCCACCCCAGGATGCCGTACAACCCGTTTACCGATCTGGCGCCCCTGTCCCTCGGCTATGTGCAAGGCAACGTGCTTGCCGTGTCCTCTTCGCTGAACGTGAACTCGCCAAAGGAATTGCTGGAACTGTTGAAGAAGAACCCCGGCAAGTACAACTATGCCTCCCTCGGCAGCGGCACCGTGGCCCACCTGGCGATGGAACTGATCAAGATGAAGAGTGCAAGCTTCGTGGTCCACATTCCGTACACCTCCTCTCCGGCGGCCGTCACGTCGATCATTGCCGGGGATACCCAGATGGGGACCTTGCCGCCCGCAGCCGTGATGCCGCAGGCGCGTGCCGGCCGGCTCAAGGCGTTGGCCGTTACCACCGCACAACGCTCGCCGCTGATGCCCGACATCCCCACCTTCAAGGAGGTCGGCATTCCTGACGTGGAAGCGACCGCCTGGGCCGGCTTCGTCGCGCCGGTCAAGACGCCGCCAGCCCTGCTGGACAGGCTCAATCGTGAGATCACCGCAGCGCTGAACGATCCTGGCGTGATCGAGAAGCTCAAGGTGCAGTTCATGGAGGCCTCACCGACCTCGCGCGAAGAATTCGCCCGCTTCATGCAGGAGGAACTGAAGCGCTGGACGCCGGTGATCAAGCGCGCAGGCATCCAGGCCGATTGATTGCGGCGCGCACCTCGGTAACGGCTGCGCTGCCCTCTTCGGCCTCGACCCTGAAGCCGACGATGGACCCCTACTGTTGCCAGGCTTCGGCGCGAGTGCGCAACTGGAATCGGCCATCCTCCTGAAACAGCCAGGTTTCGCTTACTTCAAGGCGCCCACCGCGGAGTAGCCGCGGTGGCGGCTTCGGATAAGGGGAACCCTGCCGTGCGCTGTCAAGTGCGGTGCGGGTGGTTTCTGCGTCCCCGTTGTCGCGAAACACCCGGGCATCGACCAGCCGGCCATTGGCGTCGATCGTCAGCCTGAGCACAATCACAGACCGCAAAAGATGCGGCGGCGTACCCGGAAAGATCCGCTCGGCCGCAGTGACGTAGATGCGATCCGCCACCTCGCGCTTGTAACCCTCCAGATTGGATGCCTGCGAACTGGGCGGCTCCGCAGGCGCTGGTGCAATCTCGGGCCGGGGGGCGGGCACCGGGGCCGGCGCCGTCGCCTGAGGCGCATCGGGCGCGGGCGGGCGCTGTGCACATCCACCCAAGAGCAACGACCCGGCCGCCATCACCGCGAGCAGCCGGGCGAACAGCGTGCGCACCACACAAGAACGATGTTCCAGGGGTCGAACCAGTTGCATGAATTCACTCCTTTCTCCAGGCACGCAAGGAGCGTAGCACGCAGCGCCATCGAAGTGCGTGCCGGAACGGCACAGACAATGGTAGATTCGCTATTTCTGACAAACATTTTTCAAAGGGCGCATTGTGCAAAGCTACGACGTGACGGAATGGGGCAAACCACTTCAACATGCGATGCGGGAAACCCCGAGCCCGACCGGTACTGAAGTGCTGGTCAAGGTCAAGTACTGCGGCGTGTGCCATAGCGATGTGCATATCCGTGACGGCTACTTTGATCTGGGTGGCGGCAAGAAATTTCACATGAGTGATCGCGGCATGAAGCCGCCGGTAACCATGGGTCACGAACCGTACGGGAACGTGATCCGTGTGGGCCCCGATGTAGACCAGGCAACGGCGTCCGCTCTGGCAGGCAAGGACATGCTGGTTTACCCCTGGACCGGCTGCGGCACGTGCGCACGCTGCCAGGAAGGGCAGGACAACTGGTGCGCCGCGCCGCGCTACATCGGCATCCAGCGCTCAGGCGGATATGGTGATCACGTACTGGTGCCGCACCCGCGCTACCTGATCGATGCGACGGGCATTGACCCCACCTACGCGCCGATCCTGGCCTGCTCCGGCCTGACTACTTATAGCGCCGTCAACAAGCTCAAGCCATTTTCGGACAATGACTGGCTCGTCGTCATGGGAGCCGGCGGCTTGGGTCTGATGGCCATTTCGATGCTGCGCGCCATGGGCCACCAGCGCATCGTGTCATGCGACATCGATGCGGCCAAAGGAGAAGCCGCCCGCAACGCCGGCGCGGCGGAGTTCATGAATCCGGCCGACGCGGGCACACTGGCCAAATTGCAATCGCTCGCCGGTGGCGTGTTGGGTGTGGTCGATCTGGTCGGTGCAACAGCCACCGCCACGCTGGGGATGGCTTGCCTGCGCAAGGGTGGCCGCTATGTGCTGGTGGGCCTGTACGGAGGTGAAATTCCGATGTCACTGGTGCCACTGGCCCAGCGAGCCCTGACGATCCAGGGCTCCTATGTGGGCAACGTGCAGGAATTGAAGGAAGTGGTGGCGCTCGCGCAGTCTGGCAAGCTCAAGCCGATTCCGGTGGAAGTGCGGGCTGCCAGCGAAATTTCGCACACGCTCGACCAGCTCAAGGCTGGCACGGTGATTGGTCGGGTGGTTGCACGCATGGCGGAGGCGGCGTAATGGCGAACCCGACGCGCGGCACGCGCGGCATGGCCGTGGCACCGCACTCGCTCGCATCCCAATCGGCGCTGGCGGTGTTGCGTGAGGGTGGCAACGCGGTTGAAGCGATGATCGCCGCCACCGCCACCATCGCCGTGGTGTATCCGCACATGAATGGCATTGGCGGAGACAGTTTCTGGCTGGTACGCACCCCCAAGGACGGTGTGATCGGCATTGATGCCTGTGGCGCATCGGCAGCCAATGTCTCGCGCGCCGACTACGCGGACCGCGTTTCGCAAGGGTTGGGAATCCCGTTTCGCGGACCAACCGCTGCCATCACGGTGGCTGCCACTCTGTCGGGCTGGAATGCGGCTTACCAGCATTCGAAAGACAAACTTGGCGGCAAACTGCCGCTCTCGCGTTTGCTCGAAGATGCGATCCACTATGCGCGCAGCGGCATTGCCGTCACGCTCTCGCAACACCTGAACACCTCGAAGAAGCGTGAGGAGCTGAAGGACATCCACGGCTTTGCCGACGCGTTCCTTGTCAACGGCGCGCCCCCTGAAACCGGCAGCCTGTTTCGCCAGCCGCGCATGGGCGCCACCCTGCAGCGGCTGGCCGAAGCCGGCCTTGCTGATTTTTACGAGGGCGATCTCGCGCGTGCCATTGCCAAGGATCTGGCCACGGCCGGCAGCCCAGTCACGCTGGCGGACCTGGAGGCGCACCGTGCCCTGATCCGCAAGCCGCTCGAGCTGGCGCATTCCCTGGGGCGCGTGTACAACATGCCGCCACCGACCCAAGGCCTGATGTCGCTCATGATCCTGGGCCAGCTGGACCGCCTGGGCATTGACCGGTTCGACCATCTCTCCGCCGATTATGTGCACGCCACGGTGGAAGCCACCAAACGCGCATTCCTCGTGCGCGACAAGTACATGACGGACCCAGCTGCCATGGCGAAAAATGGCGCCCCCGATCCACAATCGTTTCTCGACGCAGCCAACCTGGATGCCAACGCCGCCAGGATCGACATGGCCAAAGCCGCACCCTGGGGTGCCGGCAAGGGCCCGGCCGATACCATCTGGATGGGTGTGGTGGACGGGCAAGGGAATGCCGTCTCGCTGATCCAGTCGATCTATCACGAGTTCGGCTCCGGCGTCGTGCTCAAGGAAACCGGCATCAACTGGCAAAACCGCGGCGCCTCCTTCTCGCTCGACCCCAAACACATCAACACGCTGGAGCCGGGCAAGAAGCCGTTTCACACGCTCAACCCGGCGATGGCCTTGTTCAACGATGGCCGCGTCATGGTCTACGGCAACATGGGCGGTGATGGCCAGCCGCAAAGCCAGGCTGCGGTATTTACGCGCACGGCAGTGTATGGGCTCAATCCGCAGGATGCGATCGCGGCGCCGCGCTGGTTGCTCGGCCGGACCTGGGGGCAAACCTCCGACTCGCTCAAGCTGGAAGGCCGCTTCCCGGCCACGACCCTGGACGAATTGCGCCGCCGTGGCCACGAGGTCGAGGTATACCCCGACTTTGACGAGACACTGGGGCATGCCGGCTGCGTGATCCGGCACCCGAACGGCAACTTCGAAGGCGGCTTTGACCCGCGCTCCGATGGCGGCGTCGCAGCATTCTGAACATCCCCACGCATCATCCGATCAACATGCCAATCTACGAATACAAATGTGCAGACTGCCACCGGGAATGCGAGTTGCTGGTGCGTTCCTCAACCGTGATCCAGTGCCCGCACTGTGGCAGCAAGCGACTGGAAAAGCACTTGTCAGCCTTTAGCCAGGGGTCGCCGGCCCTCACCACAACGTACGTGCCGCCGGGTTCACCCGGCCACCCGGACAACTGAGTTGATGGATCGCGTCAGGGTTGACAAGTGGCTCTGGGCCGCACGCTTCTTCAAGACCCGCTCGCTGGCAACGCAGGCGATTGAGTCCGGCAAGGTGCGTGTCGAAGGTGAAACGGTCAAGCCGGCAAAGGAAGTCCGCGCCGGGCAAACACTTGAGGTGCGCACGCCCGGTGGCCAGTTCACCGTGCAAATCAAACTGGTTTCGGACCATCGCGGCAACGCGGCGGCGGCACAGCTTCTTTACGAGGAAACGCCGGAAAGCCGCAAGGCGCGCGAAGATGAGGCACTGCGCCGCAAGCACTTCGCCGAGCCGGCGGAGACGATTTACGCCCGGCCCACCAAGCGCGACCGGCGTGATCTGGAACGCTTTCGCGGCGGGTAAACTGCGCGGCACAACCACCACCTACAACAACGAGAACCAACCAAAGGAGACCCACATGCTGCATCGACTCATTCTGGCGCTGCTGGCGCTTTGTACTGCGCTCTCCGCCGGGGCACAGCCCTACCCGAACAAGCCGGTAAAGATTCTCGTGCCTTTCGTGGCCGGTGGCACCAGCGACATCGTGGCGCGTGCGATCGCCCAGAAACTGACTGAAGCCGGATATACCACGCTGGTAGAGAACCGCCCCGGTGCCAACGGCTCGATCGCAGCCGAAGTGCTGGCCAAATCGCCGCCCGACGGCTACACCATCATGGTCGGCTCGATCGGCGTGTTCGCGATCAACATGAGCCTGTACAAGAACCCAAAATACGACGTGATGAAAGACCTGGAGGCCGTGACGGTGGCCATCAGCACCCCAAACGTATTGATCACGCCGCCCAACTTTCCGGCCAGCAACCTGAAGGAATTCATCGAGCACGCACGCAAGAACCCTGGCAAGATTTCCTACGGCTCCTCCGGCTCCGGCTCGAGTGATCACCTCTCGGCCGAGTTGTTCAAGCAGCAGACCAAAACGTTTGGCGTGCACATTCCGTATCGCGGCGGTGCGGCTGCCCAAACCGACATCATGGCCGGGCAGATCGAGGCTTCGTTCCAGAACTTCGGCACCGTCGTGCCGTACATCCGGGCCGGCAAGATGAAGGCACTCGCCGTCACCTCGAAGTCGCGCATGCCGCAGTTGCCGGATGTGCCCACCGCGATCGAAAGCGGGCTGACAGGCTTCGAGGTCACCTCCTGGCAGGCGGTGGCGGCACCCAAGGGCACGCCGAAGGAGATCATCGTCAAGTTGCAGGCAGACATCGCCAGGGGGCTGCGCGCGGCAGACATCAGCAAGCGCTTCGCCGATCAGGGCTTCGATATTGTCGCCAACACGCCGGAGCAGGCGAGCGCGTTCTTCAAAGGCGAGATTGATCGCTGGGCGGCCGTGGTCAAGGCTTCCGGCGCGGCGGTCGACTAGCCCCGGCATTCTGGGCGGCCACATCGACGGCCCTGAAAGCCTTGGTAGACAAGGCTTTCAGGGCGATGGCTTTGCCAGCATCTAGACCGTCATGCCGCCGGAGACTTCCAGCACCGCGCCGTTGATGTAGCTGGCATCATCACTGGCAAGGAACGCGTAGACGCTGGCAATCTCCTCCGGCTTGCCAAGGCGGCCGAGGGAGACGCGGCCTTCCAGTTGCTTCATCACATTTTCCGGGATCGCATCCAGAATATGGGTGGCGATGAATCCTGGCGCCACCGCATTGACACGAATGCCTTTGGGCCCGAGTTCGCGAAACCAGGTTTTGGTGAAACCGATCACACCGAATTTGGTAGCGGCATAATTGGTCTGGCCGAAATTGCCGTACAGCCCGACAATCGAAGACGCATTGAGAATCACGCCGCGCCCCTGCTCGATCATGGTCGGTACCACCGCCTGTGCGCAGTTGAAGACGCCCTTGAGGTTGACGTCGATGACAGCATCAAACTCGACTTCTGTCATCTTGACCAGCCGGGCATCCTTGGTGATGCCGGCATTGTTGACCAGAATATCGATGCGCCCGGCATCGCGCTTGACCGCTGCCACCATCGCATCCACGCTGGCGCGCTGCGTCACATCCACAATCATGCCAAGGACCTGAACCGAACCGCCGAGTGCCTTGCATTCGGCAACAGCGGCATCAATCTGGTCACGCTTCAAATCGGCAATGACGACGACAGCGCCCTCCGAGACGAAGCGCTTGGCAGTGGCCAGGCCGATGCCATTGGCACCACCGGTGATGATCGCTACCCGCTGGTTCAGACGCATGAGATTTGCCATTCCGGATTGATCCAAAGCGGCGGATTGTAGCGAATGTCCCTGCTCAGCAATCAGGCCGGTTGTAGCGCTGCATGCACATGGACCGCAGCTGTGCCTTTTCGTTGGCAAGCCGGCGTTCGGCGTCATACTGTGCCTGACGTTTGGCCGCCTGCTCCGCCCGCTCGCGCTGCTCGCGCTGATACTGTTCCTGCCGCGCGGCGTTCTGCGCCTGAGCCGACTGATATTGGCTCTCGCGTGACACTTGCTGGCCAATCTGCTGCGCCTCCCGCTGAAAGGCACGCTCCCGGTTCTCCTGTTCACGCTGCTGTTGCTGCACGAAGCGCGCCTGGCGCCGCTCTTCCTCCGCCGCTTGCAACTCGGCCTGCTTCTTCTTCTCTTCCTCGGCGATGCGCAGCGCCTTCTCCAGGATCTCCTTCTGCATCCGGGCCTTCTCACGCGCCTGGTAGAACCACATACCGGAAATGATGATCAGGATGAGGCCGGCAACCAGGATATTGCGTGTCGACAACCAGCCGCGCCCCTCTTCCGGGATCGATTGAACCGGGGCAATCTTCATGCCCGCGTTGGCCAGACGCCGGTCGTACAGCGCTCTCGAATCAGGATTGGCGAGCGTCTTGTAGGCCTGTTCGATGCCCTGCCACTGGATACGCGCATTTTCGTCGGCATCCAGCTTGGTTTGGGGATAGGCCACTTTTCGGCGCAGATACGCCTGTTCGAGGTCGTCGAACGATACGCCAGGCTCAACTCCGAGGATGGAATACAGTGTTTTCATAGGTTCCCCATAGCACGGCCAATGTCCCTCTCGTGCACGGCTATTGTTATTGTTTGCTGCTCCCCACCTCGACAGCGATGCAATTATAAAGTTTTCCGTGTCAGGATTCTGCGAACTCAAGGACTTCGTGCATGTACTCGGAAAAATCCGAAAGCCCGTGGTCACTACCTTCAAGTATCTTCTGGCGCGCATGGGGAAAAGCGCGCACCATCTCTCGCCAATCGAGCAGTTCGTCCCCTTTGGCCGCAATCAGGAAGTAGCGCTCCGGGCGTGAAATGGCCGCGATGTGCAGTGCGCGCAGTTGCGCCAGATACTCGGGCTTGAATTCGAACGGCTCGCCACCTGCGTGAAACGCCTCTTGCGGCCCGACATGGGTCGCCAGCTTCTCAAAGGCGCGCAGCGCCGGGTTCAGCAGAACGGCACGGCAACCCAACTGCTCCGCCATCCAGGTGGCATAGTAGCCGCCCAGCGAACTGCCAACCAGGCACAATCTGTCCGGCGACACGGACCGCGCCAGACGCACCGCCAGTTCAATCGCTGTTGCCGGCTCGGGTGGCAGTTGCGGGCACACGTAATCACCACTTCGACCCGCTGCGGCCATGCGCTCTCCCAGAAGGCGCGCCTTGAACGACTGCGGCGACGAGCGGAAACCGTGCAGATACAGGATCATGCCCATTCCATATGGAACAGAGGCGTCAGCGCGCCTTGAGCGCATCAAGCAGCTTCTGGTGAATCCCACCGAAGCCGCCGTTGCTCATCACCAACACATGATCCCCCGCCCGGGAAGCGCCAAGAATGGCTTGCACCAACGGTTCCAGCGTATCGAATGCCTGCGCCCTGGCGCCCAGGGGTGCCAGGGAAGCACCCAGATCCCAACCCAGCGCATCCTTTCCCTCGCGCGCACCGTAGGCAAAGACCAGATCTGCCAGCTTCAGGCTGTCGGGGAGCAAGGCTTTCATCGCGCCCAACTTCATGGTGTTGGAGCGTGGTTCCAGCACCGCCAGGACACGCCCGGGTTCCCCGCGCGCATCGAGTTGCTGGCGCAGGCCTTCGATGGTGGTGGCAATCGCCGTCGGGTGGTGCGCGAAATCGTCATACACGGTCACACCTGCTTCAACGCCACGACGCTCCATGCGTCGCTTGACGCTCTTGAAGCTGCACAGGGCTTCGATGGCGACTGCGGGCTCGACGCCCGCATGACGCGCCGCCGCAATCGCCGCCAATGCATTCATGCGCGAATGGGCACCACTCAATTCCCAGCGTACCGTTCCCTGCTTTTCACCCGCGAGCAGCACGTCAAATGCGCCATCTCCCGCGGCCGGGCCGGGCTGCCACTCCGCCGCACCTGAAGCAGCGAAGCGCTCCACAGGGCTCCAGCACCCGCGCTGCAACACTCGCGCCAGGCTGGCTTCGGCCCCATTGACGATCAGCTTGCCGCGCCCTGGAACCGTACGCACCAGATGGTGGAACTGTGTCTCGATCGCAGCCAGATCCGGAAAGATGTCTGCGTGGTCGTATTCAAGATTGTTGAGCACCGCCGTAGTGGGGCGATAGTGAACAAACTTGCTGCGCTTGTCGAAAAACGCCGTGTCGTATTCATCTGCTTCAATCACGAACGTCGCGGCAGCAGCCGCGCGCGCCGACACCCCGAAATTGTCGGGTACACCGCCGATCAGGAAACCCGGACGGAACCCGGCGTATTCGAGAATCCAGGCCAGCATGGAGGACGTGGTGGTTTTGCCATGGGTACCGGCCACCGCCAGGACATGCTTGCCGGCGAGCAGGTTTTCGCCGACCCACTGCGGCCCCGATACGAAGCGCGCGCCTGCATCGAGAATCGCTTCCATCAGCGGGTTGCCGCGCGACACGACATTGCCGATCACGAAGAGATCCGGCGCGAGCTGCAGCTGGTCAGGGGCAAACCCCTCGATCAGGTCAATCCCCAGGGCGCGCAACTGCGTGCTCATCGGCGGATAGACGTTGGCATCGCACCCGGTCACGCGATGCCCGGCAGCCTGCGCCACAGCGGCAATCCCCCCCATGAAGGTACCGCAAATGCCGAGAATATGGATGTGCATGCCAGCGCAGCCTGGTTGGGGTTGTAACAAGTTGCCACCCACGGCATTCATCGTGCCTGGGAAGATGGGCGCGATTGTAGCCGCAGGCTCAGGGCTACAATTCGCGCTCATGAGCAAATCCCGCCAATCGAAACATCACCACGGTAGCGGAAACGTGCTCCCAGGCACCCCCTCCCGGCGGGCCATCGCCGCACAGGCAGCGCGTCTCATGGCCGAGGACGGCATTGCCGATTTTGGTGTCGCCAAGCGCAAGGCAGCACGCCACTTGGGTTACTCCGAGAAGGATGCTCTGCCCAGCAATGACGAGGTCGAAGCCGAACTGCGGACTTACCAATCATTGTTCCAGCGCGAGGAGCTGATTGAGCGGCTGGACGCCATGCGGACGGTGGCGCTGCGGGTCATGCGGCAATGGGAAAGGTATCACCCCCACTTATGCGGCCCGGCCTGGCGCGGTACGGCGGGCCGGGAACACAACATCGAGATCGAGTTGTTTGTGGATGACGAAAAGACAGTCCAGATCCAGTTGCTGGGGCAGGGAATCCCGTTCGACACCATGGAACACCCGCATTTCAATCCGGCCTTGTCGCGGCGCATCACGGCACTCACGCTTGAATACGACGGCTTCCTGGTACGCCTTTCCCTTTACCGGACCGACGACCTGCGTGGCGCGTTGAAGCCGGAAGCTTCGGGGCTGCCAGCGCGGGGGAACGCCGCTGCCGTATTGCAGTTACTTGAGCAGAAACCTGAGGCGGCGCAGACCGACGCAAGACGGACGATGCAGCGTCAATCACGCCACCCTCTCTAAAGGAAGTTCGCATCGTGCGAAATACACCATCCTCACCCGTTTGGATGCTACTGCTGGCCGCGAT
The DNA here is from genome assembly GCA_964443245.1 of uncultured Burkholderiales bacterium. Classification (GTDB taxonomy): domain Bacteria; phylum Pseudomonadota; class Gammaproteobacteria; order Burkholderiales; family JAEUOS01; genus CANJDH01. Next base: position 115,550 of record CAYUEG010000001.1, read on the forward strand.
TATTGCGGGAGTAGCTGGGTTCTGGTTCAACTCAGCCAGGCTTGCCCCGACGCCCCCTTCTGGTGCTGGCTGGCTCTCTACGCCGATGAAGGATTTGAATGGCCAGACCGTGCGCCTGGATCAGTTCAAGGGGCAGCCGGTCGTCATCAATTTCTGGGCAACCTGGTGCGCACCTTGCATTGAAGAAATGCCGGATTTCCAGAAGGCGAGCACGGCAACCAGCGCCAAAGGAGTTCAATTTGTTGGCATTGGCATCGATTATGCAGACAAGATGCGTGATTTTTCGAAAAAACTCGGTATCACTTATCCCCTTTGGGAGGCTGGTCCGGCCGGTCTGGACCTGCTGAAACAGGCGGGCAACAAATCAGGGGCACTGCCGTATACCGTGATCATCGATGCCAGCGGCAAGCCCCATTTTTCCAAATTGGGCAAGATGGACTTACGCGAATTGCAGGAACTGCTGGAGCAGATACAGAGAAAGTCAGCGGAAAAACCCTAATTTCGGATAAAATGCTGCGAACATCTCCTCATCCTGATTACAATGGCATCCAAAAAATCCTCAGCAAAGCAGGGTCCTGACGCCGCCATACTGGTGATGCACGGGCCCAATCTGAACCTGTTGGGTACACGCGAACCTGCAGTCTATGGGCACGAAACCCTCGAAGACATTAACCGTGCGCTGATTGACACCGGATTGCGGGAGGGTGTGCGGGTGGAAACCTTTCAGTCGAATCACGAAGGCGCCCTCGTCGAACGGATTCATGCCGCCCGTACTGACGGAACCCGTTTTGTGATCATCAATCCGGCAGCCTTTACCCACACCAGCGTTGCGTTGCGCGATGCCCTGTCTGGCGTCGCCCTGCCATTCATCGAAGTGCATTTGTCAAATGTCCACAAGCGTGAGGCGTTTCGACATCATTCCTACTTTTCCGACATCGCTGTGGGTACCATTGTAGGGCTCGGCAGCAAAGGTTATCTGCTGGCACTTGGCTACGCGATAGATGCGGTTAGGCGATAATTGACAGGATTTAGGGGGATTTAGAATGGATTTAAGGAAATTGAAGACCCTGATCGAGCTGGTGGAAGGCTCGGGCATCAGCGAACTGGAAGTCACGGAAGGGGAAGAAAAGGTTCGAATCGTCAAGGCTGGCGCCACACCTGCAAATACCTTCATGATGGCACCAAATCAGCAGTTGATGGGGCATGTTGGGAGCATGATGCCGCCATCCGCAGTGCCTGCGCCACCCACGCCGCCCACGCCCGAGGCACCTCCGCCTGAAACAGCGCATCTGATCAAATCGCCGATGGTCGGGTCGTTTTACCGCGCCCCATCGCCTGGTGCCAAGGCTTTCGTGGATGTCGGCTCGTCGGTCAAAGAGGGGGACGTATTGTGCGTCATCGAGGCAATGAAGCTCCTCAATGAGATTCAGGCAGACCGTGCGGGGGTCATCAAGGCTATTCTGGTGGAAAACGGGCAGCCGGTCGAGTACGGGCAGACCCTGTTTACCATCGAATAACCTCTTCCCGGAAATCTTCGATGGCCATGTTCGAAAAGGTATTGATCGCCAATCGCGGCGAGATTGCGCTGCGGATCCAGCGTGCCTGCCGCGAGATGGGCATTCGGACCGTAGTGGTGTACTCAGAGGCAGACAGCGAGGCCAAGTACGTCAAGCTCGCGGATGAATCGGTGTGCATCGGGCCTGCTCCGTCATCCCAAAGCTACCTCAACATGGCGGCGATCATCAGCGCTGCCGAAGTCACCGACGCCGAGGCCATTCACCCCGGTTACGGGTTTCTTTCAGAGAATGCCGACTTTGCCGAACGGGTCGAGAAAAGCGGATTCGTCTTCATTGGCCCGCGCCCGGAATCGATTCGTCTGATGGGCGACAAGGTGTCGGCCAAGCAAGCCATGATCAAGGCAGGCGTGCCGTGCGTGCCCGGCTCCGGAGGTGCACTGCCGGACGACCCCAAGGAAATCATCGCCACAGCGCGAGCCATCAAGTACCCCGTGATCATCAAGGCGGCAGGCGGCGGCGGCGGACGTGGCATGCGTGTCGTGCATACCGAGGCGGCGTTGATCAACGCCGTCACGATGACGCGCTCGGAAGCCCAGGCGGCGTTTGGCAATCCAACGGTCTACATGGAGAAGTTTCTCGAGAATCCGCGCCACATCGAAATCCAGATACTTGCGGATCAGCACAAGCAGGCAATCTGGCTTGGGGAACGCGATTGTTCGATGCAAAGGCGTCACCAAAAGGTCATTGAAGAAGCGCCCGCTCCCGGGATTGCGCGCCGATTGATTGAGCGCATCGGCGAACGCTGTGCAGATGCCTGCCGCAAGATCGGCTACCGAGGCGCCGGAACCTTCGAGTTCCTGTTTGAAGACGGTGATTTCTACTTCATCGAAATGAATACCCGCGTGCAGGTTGAACATCCGGTGACGGAGATGATTACCGGCGTGGACATTGTGCAGGAGCAGATCCGCGTCGCTGCCGGTGAGAAGCTGCGCTTTCGGCAGCGCGACATCGTGCTCAAGGGGCACGCGGTCGAATGCCGCATCAATGCGGAAGATCCCTTCAAATTCACCCCCTGCCCCGGCCGCCTGACCGCTTACCACCCACCCGGCGGACCCGGCATACGAGTCGATTCACACGCCTACAACGGTTACATGGTGCCGCCGAACTATGACTCGATGATCGGCAAGGTGATCGCCTACGGCGGCGATCGCGCGCAAGCCCTTGCGCGCATGCGCATCGCCCTGTCGGAAATGGTGGTCGAGGGAATTCAGACCAACTTGCCACTGCACCGCCTGATGATGGATGACACCAACTTCATGGCCGGCGGGACCAGCATCCACTATCTGGAACAGAAGCTGGCCAATCGCGCGAGCACATAGTCGATGCGTTGGCGCGAGTTGCGTTTTGTCTGCGACGCAGCAGCCGCTGACGAGATTGGCGATGCACTGCTTGACGCCGGAGCCCTGTCGGTTTCGGTCGAAGACGCGGATGCAGGTACCGCGCATGAACGTCCCCGGTTTGGTGAGCCAGGAAGCAGCGACGGCGGTGCATGGGCCCGAAATGCGATGATCGCCCTCATCGAGGCCGATACGGATGCGCACGCAATGGTCCATGCGGCCTGCAGTGCCGCCGGTGTGGCGATCCCCGAGAATTTGGTTCTCACCGATGTTGCTGAGCAGGACTGGGTACGACTCACGCAATCCCAGTTCGACCCCATCCATATCGCCGAGAAACTCTGGATCGTGCCAACCTGGCATGACATACCGGATCCGGGTGCGATCGCCCTCCGACTCGACCCGGGGTTGGCATTTGGCACGGGTAGCCATCCAACAACCCATCTATGCCTGTCGTGGCTTGCAGGCCATCCCCTTGCCGGACAGCGGGTGCTCGACTATGGCTGCGGATCGGGCATTCTGGCGATTGCTGCGTCCCTGATGGGTGCGGCTCAAGTCCTGGCGACCGACATCGATCCCCAGGCACTGGAGGCGACCCGCGCCAATGCAAGCGCCAATCATTGTCAGCTTGAAGTGGCAGCCGCAGACCAGATGCCTCCAGGGGAAGCCGACGTGGTATTGGCCAATATTCTGACCAACCCCCTGAAGGTGCTCGCACCGGCATTGGCAGGGCGCGTGTGCCCCGGCGGCTCACTCACGCTATCTGGTATTCTCGAATCACAAGCCGACGAGGTGATCAACACCTACGCTCCGTTCATGCGGCTTGCGGTTTGGCAGCGACGAGACGGCTGGGTCTGCCTCACCGGAACCAAGCCCTGAAGGATTGCCAGTCATGCCGAAGCTGACTCGCTGCACCGCCTGTGGCACGACGTTTCGTGTCACCGAGGAGCAGCTCGCATCCCACGCTGGAAAGGTGCGGTGCGGCTCCTGCGGCACCGTGTTCAACGGCATTGTCAATGCCGTTCCCGAACCGCTTCACCTCGCGCGCACCCAACCCCTTGAGCGACTGCCGAGCGGCTACGCCCTTCAAGACCCGATTGTCGATGACGTCTCGCATGCGCTGACTGTCCCGGATGCTGCTTCGGCCTCAATCAGGCTAGGCGTGACAACACCTGAGGTGCACGAGACAACCAGTACTCAGGCAATGGAGAATGCGCCTGTATCAGAGAGCGAATCTCCCCTTGACCAGAGCTTGCGTCAGTCCGACGACGCCATCGACGCAACGCTGGCCCCACCAGCCGGTTTCGCTTCCGCCCCTGCTGCGGAGAAATCCAACAGGGCACGCCCCTGGTGGACGGTATTGGGGATCGTTGTTGCAGTCGGCGCGCTCAGCGCGCAGGCGGCACATCGATATCACCATGAGTTGACGGCTTACTGGCCAAGCACGCAGCCATGGATGCACGAGTTCTGTCGCGCCATTCCATGCAGCACTCGGATCCAGCGCGATTCACAGGCAATCAGCATCGAGTCTTCAGATCTCCAGGCAGATCCGGCAAATCGCAATCTGCTGACCTTGGTGGCGCTCCTGCGCAATCGTGCTCTGTTGCCGCAAGACTCGCCCCACCTGGAATTGACACTGACGGATGCGCAGGATGCCGTCGTCGCGCGCCGTGTCCTGCCGCCCAGGGAGTACATGGCCGGATCCTTCATGGCAGCAGGCAGCGAGCTATCCGTGCGTCTTTCCATCGACGCCAGCCAGATCAGGGCGTCCGGCTACCGCCTCTACGCGTTCTACCCCTGAAGCGGCCGGCGACCGGCGAGGCCTTTTGAGCGCATCTCGCCGCTTGCATTGCCCCCAAAACCAAGGCTACCTGCATCGGCAGCCGCAGGCGGCCTGCCGTTGACGCTTGCAGCTTAAAATCCAAGACTTGTTCATTCGGAAGGTGTATTCATGTCAGTGCTCATTTGCGGATCCATGGCCTTTGACAACATCATGGTTTTCAATGGCAAGTTTCAGGATCACATACTGCCGGACCAGGTACACATCCTGAACGTGGCTTTTCTGGTGCCCGAGCTGCGCCGCGAGTTTGGTGGCTGCGCCGGCAACATTGCCTATAACCTCAAAATGATCGCAGCCAAACCGGAGGAGGAGCCGGTAATCATGGCGACCGTGGGCGAGGACAGCGATACGTATTTCGAGCGTCTCTCATCCCTTGGTCTGGATGCCAAACACGTGGCGATGATTCCGGAAACCTTCACCGCGCAGGCGTTCATCACCACAGACCTCAACGACAACCAGATCACGGCTTTTCACCCGGGCGCGATGAACTCTTCCCACGTCAACCACGTGGCAGACGCCGCCGATGTCAAGCTTGGCATCGTCGCCCCGGATGGCAGGGAAGGTATGCTCCAGCACGCGCGGGAGTTTGCCGAGGCTGGCGTGCCTTTCATCTTCGATCCAGGGCAGGGACTGCCCATGTTCAGCGGTGAGGAACTGATGGACTTCATCAGCATGGCGGACTACGTTGCCGTCAATGACTATGAAGCCAGGTTACTTCAGGACAAAACGGGCCAGAAAGTGGAAGAGCTGGCAAAACTGGTGCAGGCCTTCGTAGTGACACGTGGTGCGGAAGGCTCCTACATTTATGCCGATGGTCAACGGCTGGACATCCCAAGCGTTAAGGCTGAGAAGGTGGTTGACCCCACTGGCTGCGGCGATGCCTATCGCGCCGGTCTTCTGTTCGGCATTGTCAACAAGCTCGATTGGGAAGACGTCGGTCGCTTGGCGGGCATCATGGGTTCGATCAAGATAGCGCACAGTGGCGCCCAGAACCACCGGCTGACACGCGATGAGATCGGGGAGTTGTACGGGAAGCACTTTGGATTCAGCTTGTGGTAACCCGGGCGGCTGCCGTCGGGTAGTGACGCCGTTAAGGAGAAGTGAATATGGTGCAGCGCCCAGACGCTTTACGTTGGCTGGCCTTTCTGATCACCGCCGGGCTGTTATCCGGTTGTGCTGGCGGTTCTAGTTCCGGCAGTGTCTACACCCCGGCCCAGGCTCAGCGGGAACAAACCGTACGCATGGGTGTGGTGGAGGGGGTTCGCCAGGTCACCATTGAGCGCGCGCCTTCCGGTGTGGGCGCAGTCGCCGGCGGTGTGATTGGCGGTGTTGCGGGGAGTAACGTCGGTCAGGGCAAGGGGGCGACCATCGGCTCTGTTCTGGGCGCAGTCGCAGGAGGCGTCGCAGGGCAGGCGGTAGAAGGCGGCATCGGCCGGAAGGCTGGCCTTGAAATTACTGTCAAGCTGGACAACGGCGAGTTGCGCGCCATCACCCAGGAAGCCGACGAACAGTTCAAGCCCGGCGAACGCGTGCGGCTGCTTTCCGGCAACGGCATCACTCGGGTGACCCGCTAAGCTGTCGACAAGCAGTTGTCCGTATTCGGCGCTGAAACTCGTCGATGAAGCAGCAGTGCCTGGATGCCCCCTCGCCGAGTCTTGTGCTGATCCGCGGGCTCCCAGGTAGTGGCAAGTCCACGCTGGCCAAAAGACTGGCCGCCAGAAGGCATTTGCGCCACCTCGAAGCGGACTTCCACTTCGAAGGCCCTTCAGGATACCGCCATGATCCCGCGCGCCTTGCCGATGCCCATGCCTGGTGCCGGCGCGAAGCCTATCGTCTATTGACTGAAGGCAAGGGTGTAGTGGTTGCCAATACTTTTGTGCGGATCTGGGAGATGGTCGACTACGTCGGCATCGCGATTGTGCTCGAAATGCCACTCACCATCATTGAGGCTTCCGGGCGCTGGCCCAATATCCACAATGTGCCTGAGGAAGTCATGGCCAAGATGGCGTCCCAATGGGAACCCTTGCCACCCAGCCTGACAAAGTACGCGAAACTTGCCTCAACTTACTTGGCGTGTGTTGACGCAGACAGTTTTTCGGGGTCGAAGTAAGCCGCCTCGATCTCCACCAGTTTCTTGCGGTTGCTCAGACCGTGGACAATCCGTACCTTCGATGGCGAGACCTTGAGCCGCGCCGCAAAATAATCGCACAGCGCCTTGTTGGCTTTGCCGTTCAGCGCCGACGCCATTACACGCACCTGTAGCCATTCTGCGGTCGCCTCGCACGAGTAACTGCGCGCACCCGGCTGCACATGAACAACTAGACGCGCCTTGCCGGATGCCGCATCGATGCGAAACCAGTTCACCTGAACACCTGGAGCACCAGCGCCTGAAGACGAACAACAGCAACCAATGCGATCTGGACCGCGACCAGGAGCACCAATGGGGAAAGATCAAACCCCCCTACCATCGGTACACGCCGACGAATCGGCTTGAGCCAGGGCGCAGACACTGCGTCCAGTACATCCGCGACCGGCGACTCGGCGCGCACCCAAGAGAACACCGCGCAAGCGACAGTGATCCAAAGCACCATCGTCAGTGCAGTGACAACCAGACCAAAAGCGCCGTTGACCAGCCATGCAGACATCATTCCTGTGCCTGAAAAAAGAGACGGCCGACCAACCAGAATGTTAAACAGTGCCGCCAGGGCAAGCTCCAGGAGACACGCTGCCAGAAAACTCGACCAATCGATTCCGCTCCCGCCCTTTACCACGCGCCGGAGGGGCAAAACGATCCAGTCAGTCACCGCACAAACGAAAGATCCAACCGGATTCCGGAAAGGCACCCGAACCCATTGCATGTACAGGCGCAACAGTGCCGCCGGTACCAACACCCAATAAACGGTCCTTACGACAATTGAAACGGTGTCATGCCACATCGCAATTGCTCAATGAAATGAAAAAATCCGCGAGCGAGTACCGGTAGTGCACTCGACTCGCGGACTCAAACACCGCTGCGCTTCCGTCGGAAACACAGCGGTCTGGTGCGCAAAGCTTAGGGACGACTTCCCGTAGGAAATGGCCACGCTGCAGCAGGATTCAGCGCCGGGCGTGCGCCCGGAGCAGCCGCAGCTGATGGTTTCGCCGCCGCCGGCTTTGCAGCAGGCTTTGCTTTCGCGGGCTTTTTCTTAGCCGGCTTTTTGGCAGCTTTCTTGGCTGCTTTCTTCGCCGGTTTCTTGGCCGCTTTCTTTTTCGCCGCTTTTTTCGCGGGCTTTTTCTTTGCTGCTTTTTTCGCAGGTTTCTTCGCCGCCTTCTTGGCCGGCTTTTTGGCTGCCTTCTTCGCCGCCGGCTTTTTGGCGGCGGGCTTTTTCGCTGCTGGTTTCTTTGTTGCCATGTCATTCTCCTTCGTAGAGTTACAAAAAAACAACCAACCAAAAAACCCGTCTGAACTAGCCCGGATTATTCATCGGCGCAAGCCGAACTTGCCTTAGCTTGCGCTAATGAATGCCGTACCGCCGCGCACCCAGGGGGCCCAAGACCAGCGCGCGGGCGTTCCCCCCAAAAAAAACGCCGGTGCGAATTCGCCCGGCGTCTTTTCTGGAGGCAATGCAGTATGGTCATCGGACTTCACCTTTCGCCTGAGGGAGTTTCCCCCCTCAAGCACCGGCTTGATCGCCCATTCCGCATCAGAAGAATTTCTACTGTGTGACTGCATTCAATCCCTTAAGTCTTCGCATGAATTCACCGCACGTCATTCCCAGTTGAGCGCTCCACCAGTCTGGTATTCAATGACCCGCGTCTCGAAGAAATTGCGCTCTTTCTTCAAATCGATCATTTCACTCATCCACGGAAACGGATTTTCCTCGTTTGCGAACATCGGGTCAATACCTATTTGCTGGCTGCGCCGGTTCGCGATGAAGCGCAGGTAACCCTTGAACATCGGCGCATTGAGGCCCAACACACCGCGCGGCATCGTGTCTTCGGCATATCGGTACTCCAGTTCCACCGCCTGCTTGAACAATCCGCGGATCTCCTCGCGGAACTCAGGTGTCCACAGATGAGGGTTCTCCATCTTGATGGTATTGACCAAGTCGATGCCGAAATTGCAGTGCATGGATTCGTCGCGCAGTATGTACTGATACTGCTCGGCCGCCCCCATCATCTTGTTCTGCCGGCCTAGCGCAAGAATCTGAGTGAAACCAACATAGAAAAACAGCCCCTCCATCAGGCACGAAAACACGATCAGGCTCTTGAGCAGCTTCTGGTCGTTCTCCAGTGTTCCCGTACGGAAATGCGGGTCCGTCAGCGTGTCAATGAAAGGGATCAGGAATTCGTCCTTGTCTCGAATCGAAGCCACCTCATGGTAGGCGTTGAAAATTTCAGCTTCGTCGAGACCAAGACTTTCGACGATGTACTGGTACGCATGGGTATGAATGGCCTCTTCAAACGCCTGGCGAAGCAGATACTGCCGGCACTCAGGAGCCGTAATATGGCGATAGGTACCGAGAACAATGTTGTTGGCAGCCAGACTGTCCGCCGTGACGAAGAACCCGAGGTTGCGCTTGATCAGACGTCGCTCATCCTCGGTCAATCCTTTCGGATCCTTCCAAAGAGCGATGTCCCGATTCATGTTGATTTCCTGCGGCATCCAGTGGTTGGCGCACGAATCAAGGTACTTTTGCCAAGCCCACTTGTACTTGAACGGCACCAACTGATTGACATCCGTCGCGCCGTTGATGATGCGTTTGTCAGCCGCATTGACGCGCCTCACGTCGGCAGCAGACACGCTACGTCCGGCCACCATTCCTCCCGGATGCGGCATCCCCGCTAGCGGAGATGCCGGCATGGCCGCCGACACCGCTTGCAATCCCAACATCGGCCCTGCGCCAACGTGGGTATGACGACCAGAGCCCAAAGCCTGGCCATCGTCTTCAAATGTCAACATAATCACTCCTGTCTATTAACTTTGGATACGTGTTGTAGGTGTTAACGTCTTGTTGCCTAACGCGGACTTGCAAGACGACTTTGGCTGCATGTTGTAGGTGTCGTCACCATACTTGCCACTTCACTGCTACCTTTTCGACCCGCTGCGGTTACTGGCAGGCCTCGCACTCCTCGAAACCTGGATCGCCCGGCCTGAGCATGCACGCTTGGCCGACTATTTCCTCCTGAACCGGTTGGGTGGCCGACGGCACCGCCGATGCATTCAGTGCGCCCATTCCGGCGAGTCCACCGTCACTCGTTACCGCATTCAACTGGCCACCCTTGACAGTGGATTTTTCTGCGTTGGTAGCGCCTAGCGTACGCAGGTAATAGGTCGTCTTGAGCCCGCGTAGCCATGCCAGCTTGTAGGTGTCATCAAGACGCTTTCCGGAAGCTCCGGCCATGTAGATATTCAGGGATTGCGCCTGGTCGATCCATTTTTGACGCCGCGCGGCCGCCTCTACGATCCACTTTGGCTCCACCTCAAAGGCAGTTGCGTACAGGCTGCGTATCTCTGGAGGCACGCGGTCAATCTTGGCGAGCGAACCGTCGAAATACTTCAGGTCGGCAATCATCACCGAATCCCACAGACCGAGACGCTTCAAGTCCCGCACCAGATACTCGTTGACGACGGTGAACTCCCCGGACAAGTTGGACTTCACATACAGGTTTTGATAAGTTGGTTCAATGCACGCCGATACCCCAATGATGTTGGATATCGTCGCTGTCGGAGCGATGGCGATGCAATTTGAATTACGCATTCCATGCTGGCGAATCCGCGCACGCAAAGCATCCCAATCCATCGACGAAGACTCATCCACATCAACGTACCCGCCGCGCTCTTCCCGCAGCAGCCGGATCGTGTCTTGCGGCAGGATGTCCCGGTCCCACAGCGAACCCTTGTAAGTGGAATAGCGCCCCCTCTCTTCGGCCAATTCAGTCGAAGCCAGGTAAGCGTAGTAACACACCGCCTCCATCGAGCGATCTGCAAAATCGACCGCCTCTTGCGAAGCATAAGAGAGCCTCAGTTCGTGGAGGCAGTCCTGGAAAGACATGATGCCCATCCCGACTGGACGGTGCTTGGCATTCGAGTTACGCGCCTTGTTGACGGCGTAGTAATTGATGTCAATGACGTTGTCGAGCATTCGCATTGCGGTGGAAATGGTCTTCCTGAGCTTTGCCAGGTCCAATCTGCCATCCTTGAGATGCGCACGCAGGTTCACCGAGCCCAGATTGCAAACCGCAATCTCTTCACCATTCGTGTTGAGCGTAATTTCCGTGCAAAGATTCGAGGAATGCACAACGCCGATGTGCGATTGAGGCGAACGAATGTTGCAGGCATCCTTCCATGTCAGCCAAGGGTGTCCGGTCTCGAACAGCATGGACAACATCTTCCGCCACAGCGCCATTGCGGACACTTTCTTGAACAGTTTATGTTCGCCGCTAGCGACTTTGGCCTCATAACCGATATACGCCTTCTCGAACGCCTTGCCGAACTTGTCGTGCAGATCCGGTACATCGGAAGGGGAAAACAGCGTCCATTCCCCGTTCTCCATCACGCGCTTCATGAACAGGTCAGGAATCCAGTTGGCCGTGTTCATGTCGTGGGTACGGCGCCGGTCATCACCGGTATTCTTGCGCAACTCGAGAAACTCTTCGATATCCAGGTGCCAGGTCTCCAGATAGGCGCAAACCGCTCCTTTGCGCTTGCCACCCTGGTTGACGGCCACGGCGGTATCGTTCACCACCTTGAGGAACGGCACCACACCCTGGCTCTTGCCGTTGGTGCCCTTAATGTGGCTACCAAGCGCACGTACAGGTGTCCAGTCGTTACCCAAGCCACCGGCAAACTTTGACAGCAGCGCGTTTTCCTTGATGGCCTCGTAAATGCCGTCGAGATCGTCTGCCACCGTGGTGAGATAGCACGAGGAAAGCTGCGAACGCAGAGTACCGGAATTGAACAAGGTAGGCGTTGAGGACATGAAGTCGAACTTCGACAGTACTTCATAGAACTCTATCGCACGCGCCTCGCGTTCCACTTCGTTCAGTGCAAGCCCCATCGCGACGCGCATGAAGAACGCTTGCGGCAGTTCGATGCGTTGGTCGTGCTCGTGCAGGAAATAACGGTCATAAAGCGTCTGCAATCCAAGGTATTCGAACTGATAGTCACGCTGCGCCACCAGCGCCTTACCAAGACGGACAAGATCGTACTCGCCCAGACGGCTGTCAAGCAGTTCAGCCTGGATGCCGCGCCGGATGAACTTGGGAAAATACTCCGCGTACCGTGCAGTCATCTCGGACTGCAGAACCTCTTCGCCCAACACTTCACGGCGGATGTCATGCAACAACAAGCGGGCAGTCGCATATCCGTAAGCCGGATCCGCCTCAATCAACGTGCGTGCCGACAACACGAGTGATTTGCGCACCTCCGCAGCAGGCACGCCATCGTATAAATTCTTCAGGGCCGATTCGATGATCAACGTCCCCTTCGCCTCCGGCAACCCCTCACAAGCGGATTCGACCAGAGTCTCCAGACGCCGCACGTCAAGCGGAACCCGACGGCCTGCGTCATCAACAATCATGAGCCCGGGCTCGGACTGTGACGGAACAGCTTGCGCGTCCTTGGCCTTGGCGCGTTCTTCGGCGCGTCGCTCTCGATACAAGACATAAGCGCGGGCCACCTCGTGCTCACCCGAACGCATGAGCGAAAGCTCGACCTGATCCTGCACATCTTCAATATGAAAGGTGCCGCCAGCCGGCTGACGGCGCACCAGTGCATTGACGACGTTGTCGGTCAGGGCGGCAACGACTTCCCGTATGCGCGCCGAAGCCGCCCCCTGGCCACCACTAATGGCCAGAAACGCCTTGGTCATCGCAATGGTGATTTTTGAAGGCTCAAACGGGACCACAGCGCCGTTGCGGCGAATGATCCGGAATTGCGCATACTGTCCGTTCACCCCGCCTTGGGTCACCGCTCCTGCCAATTCCTGTGCAGCGCCAATTCCGGCGCTACCTACCGGCGCGCCGGCCGTCGTAATCGATTGCATGGACCGAAGTCTCCTATTCCCACTGTATGTTCGCTTGGCAGTCCGGCCTGACCAGTATCTCCCAATGGATCGTGGTCAACCCCCCATCTACGCCTTCAACTACCATATGTAGTGTCAGGAGCACGCTGCAAAACAAAGTCTAGTATAGGAAATCACCGCTTGCAAGCGGTTTTCATCATTCTGAAACGCACTGCACGGTTGACAAAACTCAGGCTTTGCGAAACCGTTGAGGCAAGCCGGCTTCAGCCAGATACCTCGGCCAGTCAAACTGCGGGCCCGGATCCGTTTTGCGGCCCGGAGCAATGTCCGCGTGCCCAGCCACAGCCGTTATCGAGGGATAGCGCAACCGCAGGCTGTGCGTGAGGGCTGACAGGCAACTGTATTGGCGTGTAGTAAAGGGGGTTGCGTCATTTCCTTCGAGTTCGATACCAACGGAAAAATCGTTGCAGCGCGCTCGTCCGTTCCAAAACGACGCGCCGGCATGCCAGGCGCGCTTCTCCGTCGACACGAATTGGACCAGCTCACCGCTGCGACGAATGAAAAAATGCGCTGATACCCGCAGGTTGGCGATAGACGCGAAAAAGGGATGCCCAGTGGAAGGCAATTGATTGAGAAAGAAGCGTTCTACTTCATCTCCTCCAAACTGGCCTGGTGGCAGACTGATGGAGTGAACGACAATTAACTCGATGGAAATATCGTCTGGACGTGCGTCAAAGTTGGGGGATCTGCAACGTCGACTCAGTCGATGCCAGCCAGCACGAGAAACCATTACATCTGCCGATCCACCCATGATCAGTCATCGTCACGGGCAATGCCCAGCCGTTGCATGCGGTAACGGAACGATCGGAACGTCACCCCCAAAAGCCGAGCAGCCGCGGTGCGATTGTGCTGCGTCTTTTCCAGGGCTTCCAGAATGGCCGCCCTCTCGACTTCATCCAGGTAAGTCTGAAGCCCGATCGCGCAGGCCCCCCCTTTCGCCCCATCACCAGAGAGACGCTCTACCCTGCTCTCTTCGCGTGGTTGGAGTTGCAATTCCGCCGCGCCAATCGAGGTGCCGCTACACAGGGCCATAGCCCGTTCGATGATGTTCTCGAGTTCTCGCACATTGCCCGGAAAATCATACTGGACCAGCGCCGACAGTGCGTCAGGAGCAAGCGGCGCGCGCCGCGCGCCGCGCGCCGCCAAACGCTCCATCGTGGCATTTGCCAAAAGAGGAATATCCGCGCGCCTGTCGCGCAGGGAAGGCATTCGTACCTCGATCACATTCAGGCGATAAAGCAAATCTTGCCGAAACAACCCTTCGGATACACGCGCAGCCAAGTCGCGATGCGTGGCGCTGACGATCCGAATGTCGATCGGCTCCTCCGCCGTGCTGCCGACCCGCCTTACCTTCCTTTCCTGGATCGCACGCAACAGCTTTACCTGCATGGGCAACGGCAAATCAGCCACTTCGTCCAGGAATAACGTGCCTCCCGCTGCGGCATGAAAAAATCCGTCCCGGTCCTGCTCGGCTCCCGTAAAGGCTCCCTTGCGGTACCCGAAGAACTCGCTTTCCATCAAGGCTTCCGGAATAGCACCACAATTGACGGCAACGAACCGCCCGGCCCGTCCGCTGAGGTCATGAAGGCGCAATGCCGCAAGCTCTTTGCCGCTCCCCGACTCCCCTGAAATATGAACCGGAACGACGCTCTTTGCTACCCGATCAATCACGTCGCGCACAGCAACAATGGGGGCCGACGTACCCAACAAGGAGCGCCCTTCGTCCACCCCGCTGGAACCAACGGTCTCGGGCGTTCGCAAGGCGGAGCGCACCAACGATCGCAACTGGTCAAGTGCAATCGGCTTGGACAAATAGTCGAATGCCCCCGCCTTGAGCGCCGCGATCGCGTTGTCCGTGCTTCCGTAAGCCGTGATGACGGCTACCGGCACGTCGAGGCCGGAAGCGTGGATGTACTGCACCACCTCAAGGCCATCACCATCCGGCATGCGCATGTCTGTCAGGCAGAGGTCAAACGCCTGCCGTGCGAGCTTCTCACGTGCTTCCGCCACCCCGGCTGCCTGCTCAACCCGCAATCCCATTTTGAGCAGTGTCAGTTCAAGCAACTCACGCAGATCGGCCTCGTCATCCACGACAAGAACGATTGGAACCCTTTTGCTTTCGATACGGCCCAGACTCATGGCTTTGGCGCCTCGTTAGGTGGGAGAGCGACCGAATCGACCATACCACCTTCCAGCGTCAGACAAAAGTCAGCCCCCCCTAGAGTCGGGAACTGCATGGCACCAAACTCCCGATCCGCCAGCGGTACGTAGTCGAGCTTGCCGCCGTTTGCCTCGGCCAGTTCGCGCGCGATATACAAGCCCAAGCCAGTCCCTCGAGATTCAGTCGTGAAAAAAGGTTCAAAGATTTGTTCTGCCTGCAACTCATCGACGCCCGCGCCGTCATCCATTACATGCAATTCGATCCTGCCTGCATGCCGCATCATGGCTCCCATCCTGACACTGCCATTACCCTTTTGTGAATGTCGCCAGGCGTTGGTGATCAAGTTCCACATGATCTGATGCAAGTGGTGCCGATCAGCATTCACAAATGTTGCGAGGGGAAGGTGCAATACGAAGGTGGCCACCGGTATCCTTTCGCTGGCAGCCAGTTGTTCGATCAACGAACCCAGAAAACTGACCAGATGAACGCGCTCCAACGCAGCGCGATCCCGGCGGTTCAACTGCAGCACCTCGGTCACAATACGATCCAGCCGTGCCACGTTGTCAGAAATGATGCGCGTCAGCCGCGCCGATTCCGGCACCGCCTCCTCGCGCAGCAACT
>CAYUEG010000002.1:0-74583 GCA_964443245.1 uncultured Burkholderiales bacterium
GAGCGCATGACAAGCGAGAACAACGAGGTATTGGTCGAGAAGCGCGGCGCCGCGCTCTGGCTGACGATCAATCGCGCCGAGCGGCGCAACGCGATCAATGAAGAGGTGGTCGCCCAAATCACCGCCGGCATGGCCCGCGCCCATGCGGACCCGGACGTGCGCGCCATCGTGCTCACCGGCACCGGGGACAAGGCGTTCTGCGCCGGGGCGGATCTGGCCAAGGGTTCGGGTTCGTTCCAGTACGACCCTTCGCAGCCGCACCTGGGCTACGCCAACCTCCTGCGCACTGCCATGCAGGCCACGCTGCCGATGGTGGCGCGCGTCAACGGCCATTGCCTCGCGGGCGGCATGGGCCTCTTCGGCATGTGCGACATGGCGGTGGCGGCAGACCACGCCACGTTTGGTCTGCCGGAGGTGAAGATCGGCGTGTTCCCGGCGCAGGTGCTCTCGGTGTTGCAGCACCTGATCGGGCCGCGCCACCTGGCCGAGATGTGCATCACCGGGGAACCGGTGGATGCGCACCGCGCCGAGCGGATTGGTCTGGTCAATTACGTGGTGCCGGCTGCCGAGCTGGATGCCAAGACGAACTGGCTGGTGGAGCGCATCACCAGCAAATCACCCA
This sequence comes from uncultured Burkholderiales bacterium, assembly GCA_964443245.1. Lineage (GTDB taxonomy): Bacteria > Pseudomonadota > Gammaproteobacteria > Burkholderiales > JAEUOS01 > CANJDH01. The sequence continues at coordinate 623 of CAYUEG010000002.1, forward strand.
CCGCCAACCGGCGCGGCAAGGCGATGATGCGCGCTGCCGCGGACATGACCTTCGAACAGGCCATTTCGTATCTGGAAACGCAGATCATGACGCTGGCGCTCACGGAAGATGCGAAGGAGGGGCGCGCTTCGTTCATCGAGAAGCGTGCGCCGAACTGGACCGGCCGCTAATCGCGCCCGGAGGGAGAAATCATGGATCGTCGTGCATTCAATGCCGGATTGGTGGGTGGGCTGGGCGTTCTGGCGGGTGCGGTGCGCGCACAGGAAACCTGGCCGGCCCGTCCTCTGCGCATCGTCGTGGCGTTTGCACCGGGGAGCGGCAATGACGTCATCGCGCGGCTGCTGGCGCCCAAACTCGCCGAAGCCCTGGGCCAACCGGTGGCAGTGGAGAACCGTACCGGCGCAGGTGGCGTGATCGGCACGGACGCCGTGGCCAAGGCGGCACCGGATGGCTACACGATTGGCCTGGGCACCAGCTCGCAACTGGTGATGAATCCGGCCCTGTTTCGCACCATGCCGTTTGACATTGACCGCGACCTCGCCACCGTCGGGCTGATTTCCAGCACGCCTCTGGTGCTCACTTCCAAAAAGGGCGGCTGGCCGGATCTGGCCGCATTGATTGCCTTCGCCAAGGCCAATCCGGGCAAGGTGAGCTACGGCTCGGGCGGCAACGGATCGATCAGCCATATCGTCGGCGAGAGTTTCCGGCGCGAGGCCGGCATCGACATCATGCATGTGCCGTACCGGGGCAACGGCCCGGCCACGGCAGACTTGCTGGCCGGCAACATTGATCTGGTATTCGATGGCTTTTCCACCTCCGGCCAGCACCACAAAAGTGGCGCCCTGCGCATTCTGGCCACCAACGGCAAGCGCCACCCGGGTTATCCGGATGTGCCGTCCTTCGCCGAGGCCGGCCTGCCGAACTACGAGGCCTACACCTGGAATTGCCTGTTTGCGCCGAAGGCGACGCCACGGTCGATCATCGAGCGGCTCAACCGCGAACTCAACGCCGCGCTGGCGCTGCCCGAGATCGGCGCGCGCATTGCCTCCTTTGGTGCGGAAAACCTGGGTGGCTCCACGCCGGCGCAGGCGGATGCCTTCGGCGCTGCGCAACGCGCACGCTGGGTGCCGGCGGTGCGGGCGATGAACATCAAGGTGGAATAGGGCGGCTATACGGCACGGTGTGGGCGTGACGGAGGGCGCAGGGGCTAAAATCACCGCTTCTCCCTCCCTGACTTGCGGTTGACGACTGCCCCGCAAGGTGTGCATTGCCCGAAATCGATCTGCCTGCGCTGCTCTCTGCCACCGGCCCCCTGGCCGAGGCGATTCCGGGCTTCCGCTACCGTCCGCAGCAGGTGGAAATGGCCCAGGCCATTCTGGAAGCGATCGAACGTGAAGGCGCAGCCGTGCTGGAAGCCGGCACCGGCACCGGCAAGACGGTGGCCTATCTGGTGCCGGCCCTCCTGGCCGGTGGCAAGGTGATCATTTCCACCGGCACCAAGAACCTGCAGGACCAACTGTTCCACCGTGACATTCCGGCGGTGCGCCGCGCACTCAAGGCGCCGGTCACGGTGGCGCTGCTCAAGGGCCGCGCCAATTATGTCTGCCACCACCACCTGGAGCGCACCCGCACCGAGGGAAGGCTTTCTTCCAAGCAGGACGTGAAGTTCCTGCGCACCATCGTGCGCGATGTGGCCGCCACGCCTTCGGGGGATCGGGCCGAGTTTCCCGGCGTGCCGGAGAACGCCACGATCTGGCAGCACGTTACCTCCACGCGCGAGAATTGCCTGGGCCAGGAATGCGCCCATTACAAGGAGTGTTACGTGATGGCGGCGCGCCGCGATGCGCAGCAGGCCGATGTGGTGGTGGTCAACCATCACCTGTTTTTTGCCGATGTGATGCTGCGTGACGAAGGCATGGCCGAGTTGCTGCCGGCCTGCAACACGGTGATCCTCGATGAAGCGCACCAATTGCCGGAAACCGCGCGCATGTTTTTCGGCAAGAGCCTCGCCGCCGGGCAGATCATGGAATTGGCGCGGGATGCCATGGGCGCGGCGATTGCGCACGCACGGGAAGCCCATGACTGGCCGGCACTGACGCGCGCGCTGGAGTATGCGGTGCGCGATGCGCGCCTGGTGCTGCCGGAAAACGCCATGCGCATCGCCGCGGCGCAACTGAAGAAGAAGGCCGAATTGCAGGATGCGCTGCGCGTAATGCTGGCCAAGCTGCTGGAATTGCAACGTGCCCTCGCTTCGCAGGCCGAGCGGCATGAGGAAATTGCCGCTGTGGTGGCGCGTTGCGAAGAGCTGGAAATCGCCATCGAAGGCTGGCTGGGGGATTGGGATGCGCCGCCCAAGGTGAGCATGCCGGCCAGGCCGGAGCCGCGGGCGCCGGGAGAGACGCCGAACGACGACAAGGCCATTCGCGCCGCGGCTGCTGCGGCTGCCAGCCCCGCATCCAACCCATCGGTGCGGTGGGTGGAGGTGTTCGGCACCTCGTTCCAGCTGCACCTGACGCCCATGTCGGTGGCGCCGATGTTCCGGGCGCAGCTGGCGGCCGAAAAGCGGGCATGGATCTTTACCTCTGCCACGCTGGCGGTCAAGGAAGACTTTTCGCACTATCTGTCCGAACTCGGGCTCGATGGGCCGCAGGATGAGGAGGGCACGCCCGTGGTGGCGCGCAGCTGGCCCAGCCCGTTTGATTACGCACGGCAGGCACTGCTGTATGTGCCTTCCGGCATGCCCGATGCACTCGCGCCGGAATTCACCGAAGCGCTGCTGAACAAGGCGATTCCCCTGATCGAAGCGGCCAACGAGAACGGGCAGGGCGGCACGTTCCTGCTCTTTACGACCTTGCGGGCAATGAACCGCGCCTACGACCTCGTGATCGACCAGTTCAAGCGGCGCGGGCTGGAGTTGCCGGTGCTGCTGCAGGGTGAAGGCTCGCGCACGGAATTGCTGGACCGCTTCCGGCGCCTGGGCAACGCGGTGCTGATTGCCAGCCAGTCGTTCTGGGAGGGGGTGGACGTCAAGGGCGATGCACTGAAGCTGGTGGTGATCGACAAGCTGCCGTTTGCACCGCCGGATGATCCCGTTCTCTCGGCCCGGATTGATGCGATGAAGGAAGCCGGGCGCAACCCCTTCATGGAGTTTCAGTTGCCGCACGCGGCGATTGTGCTGAAGCAGGGCGCCGGGCGCCTGATTCGCGACGAGATGGACCGTGGCGTGCTCATGATCGGCGATACCCGCCTGGTCGACAAACCCTACGGCCGGCGCATCTGGCAGGCGCTGCCGCCGATGAAGCGCACCCGCGATGCGGACGAAGCGCGAGCCTTCTTTCTGGCGCCCGCTAAAATGGACGCCCATTCTCTGGAGCAAGCATGAAGATACTGATTACCGGTGGCGGCGGGTTTCTCGGGCAGCGCGTGGCCCAGTCACTGCTCAAGCGCAAGGACATTACGCAGATCACCCTGTTTGACATTGCCGAGCCGCCGGGCATGGCCAACCCGCCGCTGAACGATGCGCGCGTGCGCTTCGTCAAAGGCGAGGTGAGCGATGCCGCCGCCGTGAAAGCCCTGGTGGGAGCGGATCTTGGCGGCATCTTCCATCTTGCGGCGGTGGTCAGCGGGCAGGCCGAAGCCGATTTCGAACTGGGCATGCGCGTCAACCTGGACGGCCTGCGCAACGTGCTGGAGGCGGCGCGCCTGGCTGGTGCCAAGCCCCGCCTGCTCTTCGCCAGTTCGATTGCCGTGTTCGGCACGCCTTTGCCGGAGGTGATTACCGATGCCACCACGCCGACACCGCAAGCCTCCTACGGGGTGCAGAAGCTGATCGGCGAATGGCTGGTGGCCGACTACCACCGCAAAGGATTCATCGACGGCCGCGCCGTGCGCATTCCGACGGTATCGGTACGCCCCGGCAAAGCCAATGCGGCGGCCTCATCCTTTGCCAGCGCGGTGATCCGCGAACCGCTCAACGGCATCGACTACGGCTGCCCGGTGCCGCCGGAAACGCTGATGTGGATGTGCGGCCCGCGCGATGTGGTGTCCAACCTGGTCAAGGCGTTCGATCTGCCGAGCGAAGCCTGGGGCGTGCTGCGTGCCGTCAGCCTGCCCGGCATCGTGGTGAGCGTGGCCGAGATGGTCGAATCGCTGCGAAAGCTGGGTGGCGAAGCGGCGGCAAAGCGCGTCACCTACATCAAGGATGAGCGGATTCAGGCGATCGTGAAGACCTGGGCGGCCAAACTGGAAACGCCACGCGCGCTGTCAATGGGCTTTACCACCAGCAAGACCATGGATCAGATCGTCGCCGAGTACATCGAGGACGAAAAGATCAAGGTCTGAGTTCGGCGCGGCCTGGCGCAGGCAGCGCCGCGGACGCCATGGCGGCGTCAGGGGTTGCTGCGCCGTGTTACCAGAGCTTCCACCACGGGTCGACGATCACCGGCCCGTTGTTCTTGACGATCAGGCTGTTCGGGAAACTGCGGTCCAGCACGCGTTTGGCGTCGGCGCTCAGATCCTTGACGCCCATGGCGTCATAGCCCTTCCACATGATGAACAGAGCCTCTTCCTGGGAAGGAGAGTTGGGATAGCTGGTGATGACCTGCTGGGCGCGATTGACGGCGGCGAGGAAAGCACCACGCCGCATGTAGTAGCGCGCCACGTGGACTTCGTATTGAGCCAGCGCATCGACCAGATAGCGCAGGCGAAGATGCGCATCTTCGGCGTATTTGCTGTCCGGGAAACGGGTCACCAGCAGTTTGAAGGCGTCGAACGAATCGCGCGCACCCCGGTTGTCACGCTCGGTCGGGTCTTGCCTGGAAAGCTTGCCGAACATGCCGAGATTCTCGTTGAACCCGATCAGGCCCTTCAGGTAGATCACGTAATCGGTGTGCGAGTGATTGGGGTACAGCTTCATGAAGCGGTCCGCCGCTGCCAGGGCAGAGGCGTGGTCGTTGTTCTTCCAGTAGGAGTAGGCGATGTCAATCTGGGCTTGCTGGGCAAAACGGCCGAACGGATACTTCGACTCCAGTGTTTCGAGCAGCTTGATGGCCTTGTCCCAGCTGGCGGCACGCATTTCCTCGCGTGCCTCGGTATAGATTCTCTGGGCCGACTAGCCGGCGGTTTCGTCGGTCGTCGCGGGCGTGCCGCAACCGGCCAGGAGGGTGGCAAAGAGGAAGCCTGCGGCGAGCGCCTTGAGCAAGCGGGCGAAGCCTAGGCTACGATAGGAATTCATGCGCAAACACCTTCAAACATCCCGGGGCGAAACCGCCAGACACGACGACAACGAACCCGCACTCGGCGAGGATGCCGGCGAGAGTGCCTTCGAGGACGCCGATTATAGCCCTGAGGGCAGCGAGGAAACCGCGATCTGGCTCGTTGCAGCGGCCAATCCGGAGGGCCATCGCATAGACCTGGCGTTGGCCCGTCAGGTTCCCCAGTTTTCCCGGGCCCGGCTGCAGCAATGGCTGGAAGGCGGGCGGATCGAGGCCGATGGCCAGGTTGCGGGGCCGAAGTCGCGTCTGTTCGGCGGTGAGCGGATTCTGATTCGTCCGGAACCCCGCGTGGAGGATGCCGCCTATACAGCGGAGCCGATGGCCCTGGACGTGGTGGCAGAGGATGAGAGCTTCATCGTGATCAACAAGCCGCCGGGCCTGGTGGTGCATCCGGCCGCCGGCAACTGGAGCGGAACGCTGCTCAACGGCCTGCTGCATTACCGGCCGGCATTGGCGCAGGTGCCGCGCGCCGGCATCGTGCACCGGCTCGACAAGGACACCAGCGGCCTGATGGTGGTGGCTGCGACGCTGGAAGCCCAGACTGCGCTGGTACGGCAGCTGCAGGCGCGTACGGTGCATCGGGCCTATCTGGCCGTTGCCGTGGGAAAGATCGGCAAAGCAGGCACGGTGCGGGCGCCGATCGGCCGGCACCCCACCCAGCGCACGCTGATGGCGGTGCTGGCAGCGGAAGCCAGCGGGGCACGTGAAGCCATCACGCATTACAAACCGATGCGTGCGCTCGGTGCCAGCGCGACGCTGGTGGAGTGCCGCCTCGAGACCGGGCGTACGCATCAGATCCGGGTGCACCTGAAACATCTGGGGCATCCGCTGGTGGGCGATCAGCAGTACGGCACCCTCCCTTCGCGCGGCTGGTTCGGCCGGCAGGCGCTGCATGCGCGCCAGCTGGAATTTGAACATCCGGCCACCGGCAGGCAAGTCTCGTTTGCTGCCGCGGCCCCCGCCGATTTTGAGGCATTGCTGAAAAAGCTGGAGGCCATGTGAAGCCGCCCATCGATTCTGGTCCCACGCCAGCACCGTCGCAAGCAGCCGGATCGCACTCCCCCTGGTTGCAACCGCAATGGGATGTGCCGGCGCGCGTGCGCGCCCTGGTGACCACGCGCGCCGGCGGCGTCAGCCAGGCGCCCTGGGACAGTTTCAACCTGGGCTTGCGTGCCGGCGAAGAGGCGGTGACGGTGCTGGCCAACCGCGCGAGGTTGCGCACGCATCTACCGGCGGAGCCGGCCTGGCTGCACCAGGTGCATGGCACGACGGTGGTGGATGCCGCCGCTGTTGCCACCGAGGGCCCGGAGCCGCAGGCGGATGCGTCGTTTACGGTCAAGGCAGGCGTGGTGTGCGCGGTGCTGGTGGCCGATTGCATGCCAGTGCTGCTGGCAGACCGTGCGGGCACCTGCGTGGGCGTGGCGCATGCCGGCTGGCGCGGCATGAGCGGCGGCGTGATCGAGAGCTTGCTGGCACGCCTGCCGGTGGCCCCGGCACAACTTTCGGCCTGGTTGGGCCCGGCGATCGGCCCGCAACACTTCGAGGTGGGCGAGGATGTGCGCACTGCCTTCACGCAGGCCGATGCGCTGGCGGCGTCGGCCTTTGTTCCCTACCCGGGGCGCCCGGGGAAATGGCTCTGCGACCTGGAGGCGCTGGCGCGGCGGCGCCTGGCGCGGGCGGGCGTTTCCCGCGTATTCGGCGGCGGCATGTGCACGGTAAGCGAGTCGCGCTTCTATTCCTACCGGCGCGACCGCATCACCGGGCGCATGGGCGCCTTCCTCTGGCTGGAAGGCTAAGCCAGGTCCGGCCGGTCGTCCCTCAACGCCAGGGCAGGTAGGATGGCCAGATCGAAAGGTAACCCTGCATGGCCTGGGTGGTCCAGGGCATGCCGGTCGCCAGTGCCCAGAGCCCGGCCAGGAGGCTGATCGGAAAGCCGACGGAGAGCAGGTTCAACTGGGGCGCCGCGCGTGTCAGCACGCCCAGTGCGATGTTGCAGATCAGCATGGTGGTGACGACCGGCAAGGCCAGGTGCAGACCGATGCGGGCGACTTCGCCGCCCAGGCCGATCAGGCCGCGCACCGGCGGCAGGCTGCTCTCTCCCATGCCGACGGGGAAGACGCGAAAGCTGTCGACAATGCCGGCGATCAGCATCAGATGGCCGTTGATCGCCAGAAATACGAGGCTGGCAATGATGCCCAGAAAGCTGCCCAGGAGTGGCGCCTGATTGGAATTCTGCGGATCGACAAAGGTGGCGAAAGACAAGCCCATCTGCAGCCCGACCAGGTCACCGGCCAGTTCGATGCCGGCAAACACCAGGCGCAGGATGAAACCGAACGTCAGGCCGATGGCCAGTTGCTGCATCAGGATGTTGAGGGCATTCCAGCCGGCATAGGCGTTGGCGGGTATTTCCGGCAGGGTGGGCCCGATGATCAGGGCGATCGAGGCGGCCAGGCCGATCTTGACGCGCGCCGGAATCGAGCGGTGGCCCAGCACGGGGGCGATCGACATCATCGCCAGCACGCGGATGAACGGCCACAGGAATACCGAGATCCAGGCCGCCAACTGCGTGCTGGTAAAGCTGATCATGGCCGCAGCGGTGGCTGGGGTGGAGCGGCCTTAGCCGATCACGGTCGGAATCTGCAGCAGCATGCGCCGCGTGTAATCGACCATGGTGGTCAGCATCCAGGGGCCGGCAATCGCCATCACGAGGAACATGGCAATCAGCTTGGGAATGAACGAGAGCGTCATCTCGTTGATCTGGGTGGCCGCCTGCAGGATGCTGATGACGAGGCCGGTGACCAGGGCGGCCAGCAACAGCGGCGCCGAGACCATCAGGGTGACTTCCATGGCCTGCTGTGCGATGGTCAGAACAGTCTGGGTGGTAAACATCGGGTGCCTTTACGCAAAAGGGGTCAGCCGTGGAAGCTGGCCACCAGGGAGCCGACCAGGAGATTCCAGCCGTCCACGAGGACAAACAGGATCAGCTTGAACGGCAGGGAAATGAGGACCGGCGAGAGCATCATCATGCCCATCGACATGAGCACGCTGGCCACCACCAGATCGATGACGAGGAAGGGGATGAAGATCATGAAGCCGATCTGGAAGGCCGTTTTCAGTTCGCTCGTGACGAAGGCCGGGACGATGACGGACAGGGGCAACTCTTCCGGTTTGCCGGCGCTGGCGCGGCCGGACAGCTTGAGGAACAAGGCCAGATCCGGCTCGCGTACCTGCTTCAACATGAAGGCCTTCATCGGCACTTCGCCGCGTTTCACCGCTTCCTGAAAGTTGATCTGGTTGGCGGAATACGGCGCGTAGGCCTCGTTGTAGACCTTGTCGAGGGTGGGGTTCATCACGAAGATGGTGAGGAACAGGGCCAGGCCGACCAGCACCTGGTTGGGGGGCGCGGTCTGGGTGCCGAGTGCATGGCGCAACAGCGAGAGGACGATGACGATGCGGGTAAACCCGGTCATCAGCAGCAGCACGGCGGGCAGGAAGGTCAGCGCCGTCAGCAGCAGCAGGGTCTGGAGCGGCAGCGAATAGGTGGTCGAGCCACCCGGGCCGGGCGTGGAAGTCATGCCCGGCAGGCTTTGCGACCATGCCGGCAAGGCGGCGAGCATCAGGCCCAGGCAGGCGATGCCGGCAAACCAGTGGCGGTAGGAGCGTGTCATGAGCGTTTGAGCGCCTTGTCCAGCCACACCGCAAAACCGGGGCTGGCGGGGGGCGCGCTGCTCTCGGCGGCATGTGCCGGCTTGGGCAGGCGTGCCAGTCGCGTGACGTGGCCGGGCGCGACGCCCAGCACCATCCAGGAACCTTCGATCTCGACCACGACCACCCGCTCGCGGGTGCCCACGGCATGCGAGGCGACGACCGAGAGGATCCGTGATGCACGCATCGGGCCGGCCTGGGTCTGGCGCAGCAGCCAGCCGAGGCCAAGGATCAGGGCGATCACGGCGGCCAGGCCAAGCAGCATTTGTGCAAATCCGGCGCCGGTGGACGGTGCGGCTGACTCTGCTGCCACGGCCGCCGGGATCAGGACAGGCGCCAGCAGCGCCCATGCGGCGACAGTCGAAACGGGGCGCAACTTCATCGGTTCAGTTTCCGGATGCGCTCGGAGGGAGTGACGATGTCGGTCAGGCGGATGCCGAATTTCTCGTTGACCACCACCACTTCGCCCTGGGCGATCAGGCAGCCGTTGACCAGTACGTCCATCGGTTCGCCGGCGAGCCCGTCCAGTTCCACCACCGAGCCTTGCGCCAGTTGCAGGATCTGCTTGATCGGGATGCGGGTGCGGCCCAGTTCCACCGTCATCTGGACCGGGATGTCCAGCACGAGGTTGATGTCGTTGGCGGTACCCGCCACATTGCCTGGTGCCAGCTGCTCGAACATCGGCGCGCTGGCGACATTGGCGGTGGTGGCAACGGCTGCCGATTGCTCAGCCAGGGCGGCGCCCCAATCGGCGTCGGCATCGGGGGTCTCCTGCATTACCGCATCTTCAGTGGACATGCTCATCTCCGAGAGAGTTTTCGTGTGGCGGGATCGCCAGGGTGTTTTCGATCTTGAGGGCGTATTTGCCGTTGAGCACGCCGTAGCGGCACTCGAACACGGGCACGCCATCGACCTCGGCCACGGCGGTTGGCTTCAGATCGACGCCGATCACGTCGCCCGCCTTCATGTTGAGGATCTGCTTGAGGGTCACTTCGGCATTGGCCAGCTTGGCGACCAGCTCCACCTCTGCCAGCTGCACCTGCTTGGTCAGCATGTTGAGCCAGCGATGGTCGGGTTCGAAGCTGTCGGTCTGGGTCGAGCTGTAGAGAATGTCGCGGATCGGTTCGACGGTGGAATACGGGATGCAGACGTGGATGTCGCCGCCGCCGGCGCCGAGCTCGACGTTGAAGGTTGTCGTGATGACGATTTCCGAAGGCGTGGCAATGTTGGCAAACTGGGTGTGCATTTCCGAGCGTACATGCTCGAACTGCAGCGCATGGACCGGTTGCCAGGCCTGCTGATAGGTCCCCAGCACGACTTCCAGCATGCGCTGGATGATGCGTTGTTCCGTCAGGGTGAAGTCGCGGCCCTCGATGCGGGTGTGGAACCGGCTGTCGCCCCCGAACAGGTTGTCGACCACCGTGAACACCAGCGTGGGCTCGAAGATGAACAGCGTGCTGCCGCGCAATGGCCGGGCGGTGACCACGTTGATGTTGGTCGGCACGACCAGATTGCGGATGAATTCACTGTACTTCTGTACCTTGACCGGTGCGACGGAGATCTCCGGGCTTTTGCGCATGAAGTTGAACATGCCGATGCGCAGGTTGCGGGCAAAGCGCTCGTTGAGGATTTCCAGGGTCGGCATGCGTCCGCGGACGATGCGCTCCTGCTTGGCCAGGTTGTAGGCACGCGGGCCGCTGCCTTCCTGTTCATCGGAAGGCTGGTCATCCTCACCGTTGACACCCTTCAGGAGGGCATCAACTTCGTCCTGCGACAGGAATTCGGTAGACATCTGGCTTACTGGATGATGAAGGAGGAAAAGTGCACGTCGGTGACACCGCGGTCGGAGGCGGGCTGCTCGCCTTGGCCGTCGCCCTTGGCGCTGACGGCCGGGGCTGGCCCGCCCACGATGTTGCGTACCGTGGCCAGGAGTTCGGCTGCCAGCCGGGCCTTGCCTTCACTGCTGGCCAGTTCCTCGCCCGATTTGCTGGTCAGGATCAGCAGCACCTTGCCGCGGATCAGCGGCGTGGCGGCCTTGATGGCATCGGCAATCTCGTTGCCGTTCACCTCGAATACCAGCCCGATCTGCAGGAACTGCTCATGCGTGACGGCACGCAGGTTGACCGTGAAGGGGTCCAGCGGAGCGAACACCCGGACCTTCTTTTCCACCTTTTTCGGTTCTTCCTTGGCGGCGCCAGCGTGCTTGGAGCGCGCCATCATGATGTAGCCGCCGGCGGCACCCAGCAGCAGTACGAGGAGGACCACCGCAATCAGGATGATCTTGCCTTTCTTGCCAGCGGCAGGCGGGGCGGGGAGGGCGGCGTCTTTGGACATGGCGAATCCTTTGCGTTTGGACAAGAGTGCGCGCCTGGCGGCTTCCGTCTCCCTTCTCCGGAGGGGAAAGCCTTGGCAACAACGCTATTGTTTCGCTTGTCCGGGGCTTCCAAACCCCGAATTAGGCGCCGAATTGCCCGGGTGTTCGCTTGACCCGCCCGGTCTGCGGGCGTGTGTGAACGGCCGCGTTCGAAGGCGCGCGGCCGGGGCTCTCGCCCGCGCCGGCCGGCGCCCGATCAGGCGAAGAGGTCGACCAGACCCGTGCCTCGCGCAACCGGCAAGGCCACAGGCTGGCCAGTTGCGGCCGGCGCGGCAGTCTGCGTCTCGCGCAGGCGCTGGGACGCGAGCAGGCGCGCGCGCTCTTCCTCGGCGGCAAACTGGCCGCCGCCGCCGGATTCGACGCTGGTGTGCCCCAGGCTGATGCCGCTCTCGGAGAGCATCTCCCGCAAGCGTGGCAGGGCGTCCTCGATCGCCCGGCCGGATTCGGGCTGGGTCACGGCAAAGGCAATGGTGGCTTCATCCTGCGCGAGGCGGATGCGAATCTCGATCGGCCCCATGTCTGGCGGAGTAACACGCAGGGACGCCGATTCGACACCATTCTTGACCAGCCACGTCAGGCGCTGGGCGGCTTCATCAGGGAACGCCGGGGAGGGTAATGGGGCATGCACGGTTGCCGTGACCACGGGGGGAGGCTCGGCTGCGCGTTGCGGCGCCACTGCCGTCAGGGCGTTGGGGGCCAAGGAGGAAAGGCTGGGGACCGCAGGTGTGCCTGCAGTGCCGGGGGAGACGCCAGATTCAAGCTTCTCAAGTTTTGCCAGGGCCGCTTCAAACCCGTGTTCTTGCATCATGCCGACACCGGCGGGCAGGCCGGAGCCGAAATTGGCACCTGCCAACGGTGAGCTGCGCATGCCGGCACCCAGATCGGCCATGACCTCGCCTGGCGCCGGGCGCGATGCGACAGGCGATGCCATGCCGCCGGCTGGTGCAGCAGGGCCTGTCCCCGCCAGCACGTCTTTGCCGGTGCGGTTGGCCCCAGGCAAGGGCGTGCCGGGCAGTGCCCATCCCGCGACCGGCAGGGCGATGTTGAACGGGGGGGCGGTTGGTGCGGCTTCGGCAGTGACGGGAAGGCCGGCGGCTGCGGCTTCGGTATCCGGGGCGGCGATCTGGTCGCGCAAGGATTGCAGCAACGCCAGATCAAGCGCCGGATCGGCAGCCGTCAGGCCGCCGCTGCCGGCTTCGGTGTCGGCTGCTTCTCCGGTGGCGGTTGCGGACAGCTTGGCGTCAACGGGCGGTGCGGTTGCCTGGGCAGGATCGCTGACTTCCGGGCTGCTGCGGCCGGGAGGGCGCGGCGCCTGCGTCGCACGTGCCCGGGCAAAGGCGGTCGAAAACGCATCGCCAGCAGGATTTTCGCCGCCAGCCTGAGCCGGTTTGGCACCGTCCGGCAGATTGCCCGGCAGCGGGGGGGTGATGGCAATGTCGTTCAATTGGGTATTCACGGAATTGGCCTATGCGGGCATTACTGACCAAATGAGAGGGCGCCACCGCCGGCTGCGAACTTGCGGGCAGCGATTTCGTCGGTGCGCTTTTGCTCGGTGCGCGCCTGATGCAGTTCTTCGAGCTGGCGCCGGCGCCTTTCGATCGTGCTGTACGACAGGTTCTGCTTTTGCTCCTGCTGCCAGGTCTGGCGCGCTGCATCCACCGTCACGGCCCAATGCTCGCGCTCGGCTTGTTGTTGCCTGACGGCTTCATCGAGTTTTCCGAGGAAGCCCTGAAAATTGCGCAGCTGGGTCGCATCCACGCCGCGCCGGATGGCGTCTTCCAGCCGTGCCCGGTAATCGTCGCGATAGGCCTTCAGGGTTTCGCCGCGATATTCGCTGTCGCGCGCCTGTGCCATCAACACACCCAGGCGTTGTGCCGCGTGGTCACTCTTGCGCTGAGTCAGTTCAATCAGGGTATCGAAGCTGCGTTTCATGGCGGTCTCCTTCAGGCGTTCTGTCCTGCGGGTTGGTTGGTCAGGCTGACAAGCGCAGCGACGCTCTCGGCCATGCTGATGTTTTCGTTCATGCCCTGCTGCAGGAAGGCCTCCAGCGCGGGGTAGGTGTCGATGGCGCGATCCAGGATCGGATCGCTGCCGCGGGCGTAGGCCCCGACGTTGATCAGGTCGCGGTTGCGCTGGTAGCGCGAGAACAGCGTCTTGAAGGCCTTCGCACGCTGCAGGACCGATTCTTCGGTGATGGCATGCATCACGCGGCTGATGGACTGCTCGATGTCAATCGCAGGGTAGTGGCCGGCGTCGGCCAGGGCACGCGACAGCACGATGTGGCCGTCGAGAATCGCCCGCGCTGCGTCCGCGATCGGGTCCTGCTGATCGTCGCCTTCGGTCAGCACGGTGTAGAACGCCGTGATCGAGCCCTTGCTGCCGCCAGGACCGCTGGCCGTGCCGTTGCCGGCCCGTTCGACCAGCTGGGGCAGCTTGGCGAATACCGATGGCGGGTACCCCTTGGTGGCCGGCGGTTCACCGATTGCCAGAGAGATTTCGCGTTGTGCCATTGCATAGCGGGTCAGGGAGTCCATGATCAGCAGCACGCTCAGGCCACGGTCGCGAAAGTGCTCCGAGATTGCGGTGGCATAGGCCGCGCCCTGCAGGCGCAACAGGGGTGGCACGTCTGCCGGTGCCGCTACCACCACGGCACGTTTGAGGCCTTCCGCCCCGAGGTTCTCCTCGATGAATCCCTTGACTTCCCGACCACGTTCGCCGATCAGGCCGACGACCGTGATGTCGGCCTTCGAGTACCGCGCCAGCATGCCCAGCAGCACGCTTTTGCCGACACCGCTGCCGGCGAACAGGCCGATCCGCTGGCCACGTCCGATGGTGAGCAGGGCATTGATGGCACGCACGCCGACATCCATCGGTTCATTGATCGAGGCACGGTCAATCGGGTTGAGCGGGCGGCTGGCGAGGGGCGTGCGCTGGTCGAAGTTGATCGGGCCCAGACTGTCAAGCGGGCGGCCCTGGGCGTCAATCACCCGGCCGAGCAGGCATTCGCCGACCGGCAGATGTTTGGTGCGATCCTCGGCGCGCCGCCAGGGGTGGCGCGTGCGGCCGACGACCGGCGGTGAAGTGGCCATTTCCAGAGGCGTGACGGCCGCACCCGGGGTGAGGCCGTAGACGTCTCCGGACGGCATCAGGAACAGCTTGTCGCCGGCAAAGCCGACGACCTCGGCTTCCACCGGGTTCATGCCGTCCTGCTGGATCAGGCAGGTACTGCCTACCGGCAGGCGCAAGCCGACCGCTTCCATTACCAGCCCGGCGACGCGGGTCAGGCGGCCCTGCGGCGAAAGGGTGCGCACGGCGCGGGCGTGCACCCCGCACGTGGCCAGGTGCGTTGCCCAGACGGCCGTGTGGGGATTACCTTTCCCAAGCATGGTTCCGCCCCAATGCCGTTACCACCGCACGCCAGCGTGCCGCCAGCGTGGCGTCGATCGAGCCGTTGCTGGTGGAGACGCGGCAACCGCCTGGATCGATGCGTTCGTCTTCGGCAATGCGCCAGCCTGCGGCCGTCAGTTCATCGCCGATGCGCTCCTTCACCAGGGCAGAATCCTCGGGATTGAGGAGCAGCTGCGGATGGGGGCCGGACCCTGCCAGATCGACCGCCTCGCGCACGGCGGCCAGCATCGACTCGCGATTGACCGTCAGTTCGTTGCGCAGAACGTCGCGCGCCACTTCCAGGGCGAGGTCGGTGACCGCCAGGCCTACCTCGTCCTGCAGGGTATTGAGTGCGTAGGACATGGCCTCGGCCATGGCGCGAATACGGGCCAGTTCGGTGTCGGCGCGCTGCCGGCCTTCCGCAATCCCCGCCGCCATGCCTTCGGCATGTCCGGCTGCCCTGGCTTCCTCGCGCCAGCGCTCCATCGCGGCCTTGTCGGCAGGCGTGGGGGGAGGGGCGGCGGGTGCTGCCCGAGGCTTGGTACTGTCGGCGAGGGAAGCGAACTGCCATCGCTCGAAAGCGCCCGATAGCGTGGCGGTACCGGTACCGGCGTTAAACAAAGCTGTCGTCACCCTTGCCTCCCAATACGATCTGGCCTTCGTCGGCCAGACGTCGTGCAATCTTCAGGATTTCCTTCTGCTGCGCCTCGACGTCGGAGAGCCGTACCGGACCTTTCGATTCGAGGTCCTCGCGCAGCATTTCGGCAGCGCGGCTCGACATGTTCTTGAAGATCTTCTCGCGCAGTTCCGGCGGCGCACCCTTGAGCGCAATGATCAGCGCATCCGACTGGACTTCCTTGAGCAGGGCCTGGATGCCCTTGTCATCGACGTCGATCAGGTTGTCGAACACGAACATTTCGTCGAGGATGCCCTGTGCCAGGTCACCGTCGATGGCCTGTACGGCTTCCATGATGACGGTCTCGGAGGTGCCGCCGACAAAGTTGAGGATTTCCGCTGCCGTTCGCACGCCGCCCATCGCGGATTTCTTGATCCGGTCGGAACCGGAGAGGGCTTTGGAGATGACGTCGTTCAGTTCGCGCAGGGCCGACGGGTGAATCCCGTCCAGGGTGGCGATGCGCAGGACGACGTCGCCACGCACGCGATCCTGCAACTGGTTCAGGATGGCCGCCGCATGGTCGCGCTCCAGATGCACCAGGATCGAGGCGATGATCTGCGGATGTTCGTTCTTGATCATCTCGGCGACGGTGTTGGCATCCATCCATTTGAGACTCTCGATGCCGCTGGCATCGTCTCCCTGCAGGATGCGATCGAGCAGAAACTTGGCTTTGTCCTCACCCAGCGCCTTGTTCAGCACGCCGCGGATGTATTCATCGGAATTGAGGCCAATCGGGGTTTGCTTGCTGGCTTCCCCGGTAAAGCGCGTGAGCACATCATCGACCTTCTCGCGTGGCACGTTCTTCAGCTTGGCCATCGCGGCGCCCACCTTCTGGGCTTCCTTCGGTGGCAAAAGCTTGAACACTTCTGCGGCCTCGTCCTCCCCCAGGCTCATGAGGAGAATGGCGCTGTCGTCAACCCCGGTATCACTCATTGCCGGACGCCCAGTTCTTGACGACATTGGCGACGACGCTCGGATCCTGCTTGGCGAGCTGCCGTACGTTGTCCAGCGGAGAAGGCAGGGCTGGAGCGGCGGCTTCGCCAGATGCATCCGCGGCTGCCTCGTCACCGGCTTGCGCCGCTACGGCAGTGGCCGTCAGTTTCCGCATGCCGGGGCGAATGATGCCCAGCCAGAGGTAGATCACGAGGGCGGCCGGCAACAGGAAGCGCCCGACATCCTTTGCCGTGGCGAGCACCTCGGGCTGTTTCCAGAGTGGCAGCTCCGGCACCACCTCCGGTGCCACCAGGGTGAACGGGGCGTTGACGACATTGATGGAATCGCCACGGTCTTTCTGGAACCCGATCGCTTCCCGCACCAGCGAATTGATCTGTGCGACCTCTTCTGCAGTGAGCGGCGTCGATTGCGTCTTGCCTCCGGAAACGCTCTTGCGGTGATTGATGACGACTGCCGCAGTGACCCGCTTGACGGCCCCGACCCGGGTGCGCACATGGCGCGTGGTTTTGTCGACCTCGTAGTTGGTGATGGCGTCGCGCTTGGTGGCGGCGCCGGCCGCAGCGGCACTGGCGGCACCGGGGTTGGTCGGGGCATTGCCTTGTACCGGAGCGGTCGGCGTTGCAGGCGGCTGGTTCGACAGGGCGCCCGGTACGCCGCTGGCGCCGCTGCCGGCGTTCGGGGTTTCGCTGATCTGCATGCTGCGTATCGTTGCTTCGGCAGCATTCTGGTTCGGCTTGAAGGCCTCCGAGGTGGATTCACTTTCGGAAAAGTCCACCTCTGCCTTGACCTGGGCCCGCACGTTGCCCTCGCCATGCAGGGGTGTGAGGATGTCCAGGATGCGCTTGATATAGCCTTCTTCGACCCGGTGGACATAGGAAAGCTGATTGGCGTCGAGCTGGCCGGCCGCATTCGCGTCGGGCGGCTGCGAGAGCAGATTGCCGGCATCGTCGATGATGCTGACGTTGCGGGTCTGCAGGTCCGGCAGGCTGCTGGCGACCAGGTGCGTGATGCCGGCGATCTGGGTCCGGTCCAGGCTCTTGCCCGGATACAGGGTCAGCAATACCGAGGCGGAAGTCTTCTGCTGCTCCTTGAGGAACACCGACTGCTTGGGCAGCGCCAGATGGACGCGGGCGCTGCGCACCACGGACAAGGACTGGATCGAACGCGACAGTTCGCCTTCAATCGCACGCTGGTAATGCACCTGCTCCTGAAACTGCGTGATGCCAAAACGCGGATTCTCCATCAGGTCGAAGCCGGGGTTGCCGGCCTTCGGCAATCCCTGCGATGCCAGCTTCAGGCGGGTTTCGTGCACCAGGTTGGATGGCACCATGATCACGCCGCCGCCTTCGCCAATGCGGTAAGGCACGTTCATCTGGTTCAGTGCTGCCACCACGGCGCCGCCGTCCTTGTCGGCAATACCGGTGAAGAGCACCTTGTAGTCCGGTGCCTGGCTCCACAACCAGCCGGCAATCAGCAGGGCAATCGACAAAGCCCCGCCGACCATGACGACGATCAGATTGCGGACGGGCATCGCCCTGAGCTGGGTCAGCAGGGGGGCGGCAGTAAAGGTGGCGGGTGCGGCGACGGCGTTGGCCATGAATCAGGGTTCACAAGTGGGTCAATAGGGCAATTATGCGAATCCGCCGGAACCGCCATGCGAAGAGCAGGGGCCGAAAAGCGCCGCAGTTTCCCCCGCCGTGCGCCAGGCAGGCTGGGTAGACTGGTGGCACTTTCAACCACGATCAGGGTGTGCAGCAGCGTGGCACCCTGCCAAGGAAGCGCATCATGGACAAGATCGGATCGATTGGTGGCCTCAGTGGCATCGCGTCAGCACGTGGCAGCTCGGCGGCAAGCGAGGTCGCAGGCATGGGCAATGGCGGCAGCTTCGCCAAGGCACTGTCGCAGGCTCTGGATGCGGTGAACGGCGCCCAATCCGAGGCATCGGCCCTGTCTCGCGAGTTTCAACTGGGCAATACATCGGTGTCCCTTGAGGAGACGATGATCGCCATGCAGAAGTCCAGCATCGCGTTCCAGACGGCCGTGCAGGTTCGCAATCGCGTCGTCAGCGCCTACAACGACATCATGAACATGCCGGTCTGACCGGCTGCGCACTGATGTGCCGGCATGGCCCGGCCAAGGCGGGGCCACAGGTCGCCAGCTGTTCCATTCAGACCAGGGCGCGACGTGTACGCTCCAGGTAATTGATGTAGCGCTGGATCAGGCTGACAACCGGCCCGGCGAGGTTGGCGAACTGGCAGCCGTAGTGGTCACGGCTGACACCCTGGGCGTCCTTGCGCTTGCCGTGGGCATGACGGATTTCCAGGGCGGTGGTGAAGCTGCCGTGGCCCGGCAACTCGACCGTGCAATGTTCGAATATGGCGCCCGGCGTGAACGCGGGCGTCATCGGGCCGGCGATGACACCCATACCGCCTACGCTCAGGTCGCCGACCATGAAGTGGGCGGTCGATCCGTCGGCGAGCGTGATCTCGCAGCGGATCGGGCCGGACTTGGGGGCGTGCACGCGAAAGAAGTTGCGGCGTTGCAGTCGCAGCACGGAATCGGGTACCCGGATGCGCAATACCGGGCGTCCCTCGAAGGTGGTGGCTTCGGCAATCTGGGCATGAAACTGGATCTTGATCTGATCCACAAAGGAGACGAAGGTCAGGCGCCGCGAACGGACGATGCGCCGGCTCAGTTCGGCATCTTCCGTCCCGTCAAAAATGAGTTCCTCAAACTCCGGGTTCAGGTGCAGGAGGTTGGTGACCACATAGTCCTCGCCTTGCGCGAAATGCAGCGTGACCAGCGAACGCCGCTCGATCATCGATTGCAGGATGGCGAGGATTTCGCGCCGCGAATAGGTCTGAAATCCTTCGGTTTCCGCGCTTTCTTCCTCGGGCGCAGCGGCGACAGGTGATTCGGTCATGATGGTTTCCTCGGTGCAGGGTTCGAGATTCCCGTCTCGATGTGATGAACCCACGCCAGCAGTTCGGCAATTGCTGCGTACATGGCCGGCGGGATGTGGGCGTCCAGGTCCACCTGCATCAGCAGGCTGACCAGTTCGCGCGATTCGTGTACGGCGACGCCGGCTTCGCGGGCGCGCCGGATGATCTCGTCGGCGATCAGGCCACTGCCTTTGGCGCTGACCCGGGGTGCCTTGGTGCCGGCGCCGCCATAGGTAAGCGCCACTGCGGCATGCTGGGGGGCGGGGGCGAGTTCAGTCATCATGCAACGAGACTTCGGTGGCGACCAGCGTCAATCCGGCGGTGGCAAGGGCTGTCGAGAGCACGCTGGTGGCGTCACGCAAATGGCGGATCGAGTCCTCCTCGCTTGCCTTCGCATGCAGCCACACGGATGTTGCATGCAACCTGAGGCGCAGGTCGAGCCGGCCCATGCCGGGCAGCTCAAGCGACAGGGCTGCTTCGCTGGCCTGCACCGGTGCGTCCTGGCTGGCGTGCTGCTGTTGTCCGTTACGGTAAGGATCAAACAAAGTCAGTTGGGCAACCTGACCGGGCCAGGGGGTCAGTTCGAAACGCGTTTCCCCATGCTCGATGGCGCGAAACTGTTCACGAAACGTCGCTTCAAGGGCGCCGTTGGCGCGCACCGGCAGTGGCGCCGTGTCCTGGGCAAGCGCTGTGGCCGCAGCCGGGCTGGCATCCTGCCTGACGAGGATGTCCGGTAGCCGGGCCTGCGGTTCGCGCAGCAGATCCTTTGCCGCAAAACTGCCTGCGGCCCAGCGGCGCAGGTGGGATTCGTAGAAGACGCCGCTGTTGGTGATTGCGCGCGACAACTCCTGTGCCAGCTGTACCGCGCTGCCGGCGGCACTGGCATGGGTGATCAGCTTGAGAGGCGTGGTCTCCTGCTCGGCCGCCGCCGCGAAGGCACTGAGTACTTTGGCCTCCCCGCCCAGCCGTACCGTGGCATCGCCGATGCCGGGCGAGGGGGGCATCACCGGAAGGCGCTCTACCCACTTGGCGATCACCTGCTCGCCCGCGGCACGCGGCATGCTCAGCTGGGCCCGGTAGGTTTGGCCATCGATCTCGATCAGGGCGTCGCCGTTCGCTTTCGATTCCAGCACGTGGCCGTCGAAGACGCGCGTCGGATAGCGCTGCAACAGCTCCCTTCCCGTCTGCTCATCGATGCGCAGGACGGCCAGAAGGGGCTCCACCCGCCTGGTGGCAGCCTGAACTGCAGCCGGGATGACGGAGCGAAGCTCGACGACCGGCAGCATCCCTTTATCCTTCGCCGGCGCCAACCGCCAGGTACGAGCGGTGCGCCCGATGCCCTTGCCCGGTGGCCCCCAGCATGCTCTCGAGCGAACGCATCCAGTGCTGCGTGAGGGATCGAATCTGGGCATCGTTGGCCAGCACTTCGCCGAGGGCCTGCAAACGCCGCTGGTTGTCATCCGGCTGCATCCGCACGCGGCAGTCGGGGTCCAGGCGCGTCAATTCGGACACCAGTTCAGCACACTGCGACTCGGCGGCAATCAGGCCGTCCCAGTCTTCGGATCGCGCCGCTTCGAGCATGCGCGCGCTGGCGGCGGCGATGCTGTCGTAGTGACGGAGTACTTCGACAGAGTGGGTCATGCCGCACCTTTTGCCTGGTTCGTGGCCAGTTCCGACCAGGCACTGCGCAATTCGCCCAGCAGCTTGCGCACTTCCTCGATCGGTGCCGCCTCGCGGCTCAGGCTGGCGGCGAGGAGGCGCCGCGTCATGTAGCCGTACAGATCCCGCAGCTGTGCGCCAATGGCGCCTCCGTTCGGGTCCAGGCTGGCGCTCAGGCCTTCGTCAATGATGCGGATCGCACGGGTGAGTTCAGCACTATGGGCGCCGCCGGCATTGGCCTGATGCCGCGTCAAGGCGCAGGTCAGGGCATCGATGGCACCGTCGTACAGCATCAGGATCAGGTCGATTGGCCGGGCGGCCGCGACGCCGGTTTCCAGTCCTACCTGACGATAGGCCTGTGTGAAGTTGCGATAGGCACCAAACATGGAGTGGTTTCCGGGTATTGATTGTGATGTGGCTTATAACGGCAGTCTGGCGCTGTGGGTGAGGGTGAATCAGGAAGAAGTTTGCTTCTGCAGGGCAGTCAACTGCTGGGTCAGGTAGGTGCTGGTACTGTTCATGCTGCTCAGGGTGCGATCCAGGGCGGTGTACTGCTTGCGCAGATTGGCCTCGATCAACGTGAGCCGGTTGTTGAAACGCGTCTGCTGGGCCTGGATGCCCTGGATCGACTTCTGCCAGCTGTCGGTACGGTTGGCGATGGTGCCGTCGCTTTTCAGGGCGGCACTGACCAGGGCGGAAATCTGCGTGCCATAGCCTTGCCGGAATTCGAGGTTGCCCAATGCACCCGGGGCGGTGCTGGTGACCTTGACGCGCAGGCCGTTCGAGGCGGTCAGTTCCTGGCCCAGGCCGCT
This sequence comes from uncultured Burkholderiales bacterium, assembly GCA_964443245.1. Classification (GTDB taxonomy): domain Bacteria; phylum Pseudomonadota; class Gammaproteobacteria; order Burkholderiales; family JAEUOS01; genus CANJDH01. Next base: position 22,405 of record CAYUEG010000002.1, read on the forward strand.
GGTCGTCAGGCCGCCGATTGAGCCTTGCACATCGGTCCCCGCCTGCGATACGGGAGCGCCGCCGAAGAGATCGGCGGCGGCATTGCCGGTCGCGTTGGTCACTGCGGAAGCCGATCCATAGGTGGTGGAGGTCAGGCTGAGTGTGCCACCCGACTCGCTGACGCTGACGGCGACCCCGGCAGCGCGCAATGCCGCCACACCATTGACCTTGGACTGCAATTCGGCGGCCAGGGCGCTGGCGGTATAGGTTCCGGCCGTGAGCTGGATGGTGGCGCCGATGCCGTTGACGGACAGGCCAAGCGTGTCATTGATGCCGCTGGCGATGGTCAGGTTGGCAGCAGCGCTGCCGGTCAGGGATCCGCGACTGGCCGCCTGGGTGACCGTGACACCATAGGTGCCGGGCTTGCTGGCTTCGGTCGAACCGGCAAAGCTGACCAGTGCATTGCTGGCCGCACCGGTGGTGGCAAACAGCCGCGCCACCTGCGCGGCCGGATCCTGCATCACGCGGTCAAACTTGGCGCTGTCGAATCCCAGGCTGCCATCGCGCTGGAATCCGAGGCCGATGTCGCTCAGGGTGCCCGGATTGTTGGTCAAGCCCGGCAGAGCGGTGGTGAGCGCCGTCTTCATCCTGGCCAGAAGCCCGGCCGCCGCCGAATCCCCGCTCAACGCACCGGCCGCACCGGTCTGGGCGTTATAGCCGGTGAAATTCTTGATCATGGTGCCCATGTTGTTGTAGGCCTTGACCAGATCATTGATCGCCGTGCGTGCGGCCGCCGCATCCTGCCCGACCGTGACGGTCACCGGGGTGCCCGCGGTGACCTGATTCAGATTCAGCGTGACACCTTCAATCGCTTCCTGAACCTGGTTGGTGGGCCGGGTAATAGCGAGGCCATCAATGGTGAGCTGGGCATCGAGCGCCGCCGCGCGCTGGGTGAGGTTGGCGCCGGATCCGGATGCTGCCGCCGGGTTGAAGGCGAGCTGCGACAGGCCGCTGGTGTCGGTGTGGTTGCCGTCATCGTCATTGACCAGAATCCGCAGGCTGTTGGCCGTGCCGGATTCGGCGCTGGACAGCACCAGCCGATGGCCGCTGCCATCATTCACCAATGAGGCGACGACCCCTCCGTTGGCCGCGTTGATGGCGTCGCGCACGCCTGCCAGAGTATTCTGGCCTGGTCCGATCGTGACAGCCAGCGCCGGCTTGGCCGCATTGGCCGAGAAGGTACCGGCGGCGAAGGTGCCGAACTGAATGTTCAGGGTGCCGGAGCCGACCACGGCACCGGTACTCGGAAATGCCGACGAAGCAAGCTTCTGCGATTGCGCAAGTTGCGCCACCGTGACGCTGTAGCTTCCGCGTGCCGCCCCGGCGGACGCGCTTGCCCCAACCTTGGTGGCGTCACTTGACGAAGAAGTGACAGCACGGAACAGGTCGACCGATTGCAGTTTCTTGGCGGCATCGCCGACGGCCGAGTAAGCGCCCTTGATGGCGCCAAAGGCGGAGATCCGGGATTGCAGGACGCTCTGCCGCCGCTGCATTTCGGTCAACGGACGGCTCTCCACCTGCATCAGCTGGGACACCACGCTGGATACGTCCAGGCCGGAACCGGAGGAGGTGGAGCTGATGCTGCTGGTAGCCATGACATTGGCGCGGCCGGACAAGGGCCGCCAGTGCTTTCCGTTGATCCGCCTCAGAAATCCGGAGGCGGAGAGTTCAGATCAGAACAACGCAAGAAGGCACTCATGGGGAGAGTGCCTTCCTTCGCATTCTGAGCAAGGCCGTGGGCAGCCGGGTGAGCGGCTGCCCACGGATTGATCAGCCGCGCAGCAGGCTCATGACGTTGTTGGGCGCCTGATTCGCCTGCGCCAGCATTGCCATGCCGGCCTGTTGCAGGATCTGGTTCTTGGTCATGCTGGCCGTTTCCGCCGCGTAGTCCGTATCCTGGATGCGGCTGCGAGAAGCGCTCAGGTTCTCGGCAGCAGTTTGCAGGTTCGAGACCGTCGAGGTGAAGCGGTTCTGCAGGGCACCCAGCGTGGCACGCGAGGTGTTGATCTGGCCGAGCGCGCTGTCCACCTGCTTGATCGCCAGCGTGGCACCGGCAAACGAGGAGATGTCCATCGTGGTGAGGCCTGTCGTGGTGGCGGCTGCCGCCGTCACGCCACCGGCACCGTTGAAGCCGGTGAGCGCACCGTTGTCCGTACCGGCCAAGGTGATGGTGGCGCCGGAGGTCATGACCAGCTTGTTGGTCGCAACGTCCATGTAGGCATTCACACCGGTGGTGCCGGCGATCTTGTTGACGGCGTCCACAACCTGCGCTGCACGTTCCTGGCTGGTGCCGACGGCGGTGAGGGCGCCGATGTCGGTGCCGTTGACTGTCAAGCTGCCGGCAGCAACGACACCCGTGCCGAGGCCGGACACGACGGACGATTGGGTGGAGGCGGACGACACCGAACCCAGGCCGGCGATGGTCGAGTTCTGTACGCCAGTAACCGAAATGGTCTCGTTGGCGTTGGCGCCGACCTGGAACGCGGCAGAAGTGAAGGAGCCATCAAGCAACTTGATGCCGTTGAACGCGGTTTGCGAGGCAACGCGATCGATCTCGGATTTCAACTGTGCCACTTCAGATTGCAGGGCAGCACGGTCACTGTTGCTGTTGGTGGCATTGGCCGACTGCACCGCCAGTTCACGGATGCGCTGCAGGTTGTCGCCCACGGAGGCCATCGCGCCTTCTGCGGTTTGCGACAGCGAGATGGCGTCATTGGCGTTGCGTGCAGCCTGGTTCAGGCCGCGAATCTGGGAGGTGAAGCGCTCCGAGATGGCCAGGCCGGCGGCGTCATCCTTGGCGCTGTTGATGCGCAGGCCGGAAGAAAGGCGCTGCATGGCGGTCTGCGACGCTGCCTGCGAGCCGTTGAGGTTGCGCTGCGCATTGAGCGAAGCAATGTTGGTGTTGATAGTTTGGGGCATGGTGAATCTCCTTTAAACGGATTGAAAGCCAAAGTTAAGTGATGCGGACCCAAATGGTCCAATACTGCTCATTTAGAAAGACCGTCAGGCTCTTCGCCCTTCAGGTCCGCAACTTCGGTTCGGATCACTGGATTCAAACCGCCGTCAGACCTCTTAACGGATTGCTTCTGCATAAACTTTAGGCACGCCGGATTTGAAGCCTTTCCTTTGTGCCGCCATGAATATGTATTGACAAGATTAGTGGCGCGTTCTGTGATCTGATCGTCCGATCAGAGCGGTTTTCCTGCCCCAATCCTCAATTGGCGTGGTGATTTCGTCGTCGCTTTCCGGTGCATGCGACTGGTCTTCACGTGTGCGCAGGTGCCCGGTGAAGGTGCACAACGACGTGATTCGCGTGCTGCTTCAGGCGGCCTTGAGGCAGATCGCGCATCCCGCAAGGTCCAGGCAAATCAGGGGTCTTTCAGTCGAGTGCTGCGGCATTACATGAACCGGGGTAGGTGTTCGGCTTCACGCATGTAGGAAGTGCGCCTACAACGCAAGGGCGGTGTTGCCTAGCTTGCGCAGTTGCTCCGCTGACAGGGGAACCGAGCCGGTTTCGTAGCCATCAGCACGTGCTGTATTGGACATGCTTCCCATCCATATTCGGATGTTCGCGAACCGGGCTTCGGCCGAAGATTCGGTCACTGGCACACAGCCAGTTTCACAAACATAACGGAGGCCTCACATGAATACTAAAGACCTGACTGAAGAAATTCGCGACGCCAACCTTTCCTACCTGATGTTGGCTCAGCACCTGATTCGCCATGATCGCGCCGAGGCGCTGCTGCGCCTGGGCCTGTCGGAGGCGGTGGCCGATATCGTGGAGGCGCTTTCGCCCGCACAGATTCTCAAGGTGGCCGCGTCCAGCATGCTGATGTGCCGTTTCCGCTTTGACGACAGCGTAGTGTGGAATCTGCTGCTGTCGCACTCCAAGGAAGAGCGTGCCTCGGACCGCATGCATGCCGCCATCCTGATGGCCGGCCGTTCCGCCGAGGTGGCAGCATGAAGCGCGCGAAAACGGTATTGGGCGAAGTGCGCGAGATCCGCCTCGCCAGCGAACTGATCGACCTGGGCGCCCGTCTGCAGGTGCTCGAGTCCGAGACCACCTTGTCCCGCGAGCGCCTGCTCAAGCTCTACAAGGAGATCCGCCACAAGTCGCCCCCGAAAGGCATGCTGCCGTTCTCGACAGACTGGTTCATGACCTGGCAGCCGAATGTGCATGCCTCCCTGTACATGAATCTGTATCAGTCCCTGATTACCAGCTCCGAGCTGGATGAGGTGGACGCGATGATCCGTGCCTATCGTCTCTATCGAGAGCACGTTACCGAAATGGGAATGCCGGAAGTGCTTTCCATCACCCGGGCCTGGCGGCTCCTGAAATTCTTCGATGCCGGCATGATCACGCTGACCCCCTGCACCGAATGTGGTGGCCACTTCGTGATCCACACCTACGAACTGACCGAAGACTACGTGTGCGGTCTGTGCAACATGCCTTCACGTGCCGGCAAGACACGTGTGGCCAGCCTTCACGACGCCCATCCGGCGGAACTGGAGACGGTCGATGCCTGATCGTCGGGAGACACCTGGCAGCCGCCCCACGCGAGGCAGGCTGCCAGTGGAGACCGATGCGACGGCGCGACCCGAGGCCGAATCAGGGACGGAATCATGCTGCTTTTCCGGCGATAGGGGAGATTTGCCGGTTGATAACCTTCGTATGGCTCAAATCAAACGGATCGGATCGGCGCCTGCCGGCCGGCCTGGACTCACCAGCTTCCCATAGGGTTGGCGCATGCTCGTCATTATTGGATACATCGTTGTAGTCGGCTCCGTCATTGGCGGCTTCGTCTTGCACGGCGGCAAACTGGCGGCACTGTGGCAGCCGTTCGAGCTGCTGATCATCGGCGGTGCTGCGATCGGTTCGATGGTGGTAACCAATACCGGCAAGGTGCTCAAGGGTGTCCTGAAAGCGCTGCCGACCTGTTTCAAGGGCTCGCAGTTCACCAAAGCCCGTTACCTCTCCCTGATGGCGCTCATGTTTGACATCCTGACCAAGGTGCGCAAGGAAGGTTTGATGTCGATCGAAAAGGATGTCGAGGATCCGCACGGCAGTGCCTTGTTTGGCAAGTACCCCGAACTGGCGGGTGACCATCATTTGATCGAATTCATTACGGATTACCTGCGCATGATGGTCAGCGGCAACCTCAATCCGATGGAAATTGAAACCCTGATGGATCAGGAAATTGAAACGCACCACCAGGAAGGGCATGTGCCGGCGCATGCGGTGACAGCTCTGGCAGACGGATTGCCAGCGTTCGGCATTGTGGCGGCAGTGATGGGGGTCGTGAACGTGATGGGTTCAGTCGGTGAGCCCCCGGCCATCCTGGGCGCCAAGATTGGCGCGGCGCTGGTGGGTACTTTTGTCGGCATCCTGCTGGCGTATGGCTTCGTCGGCCCGCTGGGCGGATTGCTGGTGCACAAGCTGGCGGAAAACAGCAAGCAGCTGGAGTGCGTCAAGGTGACGCTGCTCGCCAGCATGAATGGCTATGCGCCGCAGATTGCCGTCGAGTTTGGCCGCAAGGTCCTGTACTCGACCGAGCGCCCCAGTTTTGCGGAGCTGGATAGCCATGTGCGCCAGTCCAAGGGCAAGTAGGGCTCAACAGGACCAACACCATGGCCGGCGGAAAAGGTAAAGCGGGCGAGATCCAGCCCATCGTCATCAAGCGCATCAAGAAGGTGTCCGGCGGGCATCATGGCGGCGCCTGGAAGATTGCCTACGCCGATTTCGTGACGGCGATGATGGCGTTCTTCCTCCTGATGTGGCTGCTGGGCTCGACCACACAGGGAGATCTGAAAGGCATTGCCGAATACTTCAATACGCCGCTGAAAGTGTCGCTGATGGGCGGCACCGGCAGTGGTGACGCCACCAGCATCATCAAGGGGGGCGGCAAGGATCTGACGCGGGAAACCGGGCAGGTGAAGGATGGTGCCAACAAGTCCGATCGCAAGAAGCATGAGGTATCGGAAGCCCGTCAGGAGATTGAACGCCTTGATCGCGCCAAGCTGGCGGCGCTCAAGGAGCGGATCGACGGCATGCTGTCCACCAGCCCTTTGCTGCGCAACTTCCAGAACCAGATCCGGCTTGACATCACCTCCGAAGGCCTGCGCATCCAGATCGTCGACGAGAACAACCGGCCGATGTTCGACAGCGGCCGTGCGGTACTGAAGGACTATTCGCGCGGCATCCTGCACGAGATCAGCCGTGCACTCAACGAGGTGGACAACAAGATCTCGATTTCCGGCCACACGGATGCGCAGCCGTTTGTTTCCGGTGATCGTGGCTACAGCAACTGGGAACTCTCGGCAGACCGCTCCAACGCCGCCCGGCGCGAAATGGTGATGGCCGGCATTGATGAGCAGAAGATGGTCCGGGTGGTGGGGCTGGCTTCATCGATTCCCCTGATTCCGGAGGATCCATTCGATCCGCGCAACCGTCGCATCAGCATCATTGTGCTCAACAAGAAGGCGGAAGAGGCCGTAATGCGCCCTGTCCCGGCGCTTGACATCTCGAATCCGGAGGCCGTCAGCCAGCAACTGGCACCCGCTGCGCCCGGCGCACCGGCTCCGGTTGCCAGCCCGCTCCCCTCACCGCGCAAGTAAACCGCATACCGTCTACAAGGAGAATCAAATGGGTCACAGCGATTACCAGCTTCTGAACATGGTGAACGAGAAATCACGTCTGGCAGGGTCCAACAAGATGGAGCTTCTGCTGTTCTCCCTGGGCGGGGCGGAAACCTTCGGCATCAACGTGTTCAAGGTGCGCGAAGTCTGCGAATCCATGCAGATCACCAAGACGCCGAACATGCCGCTTGGTGTGGAGGGGATTGTCTCGTTGCGCGGCAGCATCATTCCGGTGATTGACCTCGCCACCTGCCTCTCGATGCCGTTTGACGGCGAGCGTACCAAGCTGATCATCACCGAGTTCTCCAGCCACACCCAGGCGTTCTACGTGGCCAACGTGGATCGCATCGTGCGGGTTGACTGGGACCAGGTCAAGACACCGCATAGCCTGGCCGCGAAGACGCTGGGGCTGATCACCGCCATTACCCAGCTTTCGGACGGCAAGCTGGTGTCGATTCTGGATGTCGAGCAGATTCTCTCGAACGTTATCGGAGAGACCGAGGTGCCGCATCTGGAACCGATTGCCGCCCCCAAACCGGCGAGCATCTTCTTTGCGGACGATTCCGGTCTGGCGCGCAAGAAGATCATGGAAGTGCTCGACAAGATGAGCATTTCCTACCAGTACGCCCAGAACGGGGCCGAAGCCTGGGAGAAGCTGAAGAAGATCGCCAAACGGGTGGAAGACGAGAACGGCGTTCTCAAGGACACGATCAACCTGATTCTGACCGATGCCGAAATGCCCGAAATGGACGGCTACGTACTCACCAAGCACATCAAGGAGGACAGCCGTTTCGAAGGCATCCCCGTGATGATGCACTCGTCGCTGTCATCGACTGCCAACCAGAAGCTGGGGCAGCAGGTGGGTGTCGATGCCTACATCCCGAAATTCAACCCTGAAGATCTGTCTCGTGCCTTGACCGGCATGATCCTGCGTTAATCCGAGGTAATCCATGTCAACTGCTGAACTCAAATTTCTCATCGTCGATGATTTCTCGACCATGCGCCGGATCATTCGCAATCTTCTCAAGGAGATTGGCTATAGCAATGCCGACGAGGCTGAAGATGGCAATGCGGCCCTGACCAAGCTGCGTGGCGCGCGCTTTGACTTTGTGGTCTCCGACATCAACATGCCCAACATGAACGGGTTCGAACTGTTGCGGCAGATTCGGGCAGACGAAGGACTGAAGGCACTGCCGGTTCTGATGGTGACTGCCGAGGCCAAGAAGGAAGACATCGTCACTGCAGCACAGGCGGGCGCTTCCGGCTACATCGTCAAGCCCTTCACCAAGGCCGTGCTGGAAGAGAAAGTGGCCAAGATCATCCAGAAGCTGAAAGGGTAAGGAATCATGAGCCAAGTGGTGGAGAGCGAAACCGAAGATCTGGAAGCGCTGTTTGACCAGATCGCAGACCAGCGCCGTGAAGAAATCCTGGCGCAACCGCAGCCAGCGCCGGCCGCCCCTGCTCAGGAGCAGCCGGCCGCGGGTGCGAACGACCCCTACGACGTCTTTCAGCGGATTGGCAGCCTGACGCGCAATCTGCATGACGCCCTGCGGGAGTTGGGGTATGACCGGCAAGTGGAGCGTGCGGTGGGCGCCCTGCCGGACGCCCGTTCGCGCTTGAGCTACATCGCGAACCTTACGGGCCAGGCTGCGGAGAAGGCGTTGGCCAAGTCAGAGGCCGGGTCGGCGATCCAGGAAAAGATTGGCGCCGAGGCGCAGGTGCTCGCCGAACGGTGGGACGCGCTGATGGCAGGGACCTTGTCCGTATCGGAGTTTCGCGAGAGTGCGCTGGCGACCCACGCCTTTCTCAATCAGCTGCCCGGGCGCGCAGCCGAAGCCAACAGCCTGTTCACGGACATCATGCTGGCCCAGGATTTCCATGATCTGACAGGGCAGGTGATCAAGAAGGTCGTGGATGTCGCCCAAAACCTGGAAACGCAGCTGGTCAAGCTGCTGATTGATGCCTCTCCACCCGAGCGTCGGGTGGAAGTGGGCGAGGAATGGCTCAATGGCCCGGTCATCGATGCGGCTGGCCGCACTGACGTGGTGACAAACCAGGCGCAAGTGGATGATTTGCTGGAGAGCCTCGGCTTTTGACGGGGCGCGCCAAACGGAGAAGTGCTGATGAGCGACATGAGTGAGATGCAGGACCTGCTGCAGGATTTTCTGGCCGAAGCCGGCGACATGCTGGACGACGTGGACCAGAAGCTGATCATGCTGGAGCACGCGCCGGAAGACATGGAGTTGCTCAATACGATCTTTCGCGGATTCCACACGATCAAGGGGGGGGCTGGCTTTCTCGATGCGCAGGCCATGGTGGCCTTGTGCCATCGGACAGAGAATCTGTTTGATCACCTGCGCAGCGGCAAGCTCAAGCTCTTTCCGGAGATGATGGATGCGATCCTGGAAGCCACCGCCCACGTCAAGCGGATGATGAGCGAGATGGGAGAACACTCTGCGCCTGGTGCGGCCCCTGCAGAATTGCTGGCTGCGCTGGATCTGCTGGCCAAGGGCGAACGGCCGGCGGCCGCACCTGCCGGCGCAGTCTCCGCCCCGGCCGCGGGCGCGCAAGCGGCAACGGAGCCCGATTGGGCCGAGCTGCACCGGCTGCTGACCAATCCGGGCGCTGCGGCGTCAGCGCCGCCCGCTGCACCTCCGGCTGTCAAGGCAGAGGCGCCGCGGGCTGCGGAGGCACCCCGGCCACTGCCGGCAGAGACGGGCAAGTCCGGCGCCAGCAAGGAAAACACCCTGCGTGTCGATACCGCGCGCTTTGACCAGATCCTCAATTTGTCCGGCGAGATCGGCCTGACCAAGAATCGCCTGAATTGCCTGAACGCCGAACTGGAGCGTCTGGGTGGCGACAACGCATCGGTGCGGACCATCAGTCAGGTACTGGGGCGGCTCGACACCCTGGTCTCCGACCTGCAGACGGCCGTGATGAAGGCTCGCATGCAGCCGGTGGGCCGGGTGTTCCAGAAGTACACCCGCCTGGCGCGCGACGTGGCGCGGCAGCTGGGCAAAGACGCCGACCTGATCATCGAGGGTGCCGAGACCGAGGTGGACAAGACCATCCTCGAGGAGCTCAATGACCCGCTGGTACATCTGATCCGCAATTCAGTCGATCACGGGCTGGAGACCACCAAGGAGCGTACCGCCCTGGGCAAGCCCGCGCGTGGCTCGATCAGGCTGAGTGCCAGGCAGGCGGGGGACCACATCATCATCGAGATCGTCGATGACGGCCGCGGCATGGATCCGGAGATATTGCGCCGCAAGGCGGTCGAGAAGGGCTTGATCTCGCTCGACGAAGCCAATTCGCTGGACGAGCGCCAGAGCCTGAACCTGATTTTTCTGCCCGGATTCTCGACCAAGACCGATATCAGCGAGGTCTCGGGACGGGGGGTCGGCATGGATGTGGTGCGGACCAACATCCAGCGTCTGAAAGGGCGCATCGAACTGACATCCAATCTGGGCCGTGGTTCGCGCGTCAGCATCGCGCTGCCGCTCACCCTGGCGATCCTTCCGGTCCTGATGATGCGGACGGGCGCCCAGGTGTATGCGGTGCCGCTTTCGTCAGTACGGGAAATCATCCCGCTTGATTCAGGCCTGCTGCAGCTGGTCGGCGGCATGCCCAGCGTGACAGTGCGTGGTGACGTCTTGCCGGTGTTGCCGCTGGCCGGGCTGCTGGGCGTGCCAAGCCCATCCCCATCGCCGGTGGGCGTGGTGGTCACAGTACGCGAAAAGGATCTTGTCATCGGGGTGGACAGCCTGGCGGGACAGGACGAAGTCATGGTCAAGCCGCTGGAGGGACTCAAGCCGCGCGGTGTCACCGGGGCCACGCTGTCGGGCGACGGCGTGCTGGTGCTGGTGCTGGAGTTGCACGAGCTGCTCGGGGATTCGCTCTAGTAAGGCGCGGTGGCACCGGGCATCGCGTAAAAAGGGACAGCAGCAACCGCAGCAAAGAAGGTGTTTCTGATGATGCTGGCGGCGCGCGGGCGCCGGGAGGAGAACGGAATGGATCGATTGATGCGCTGGTACGAAGCGATCGAGGAGCGCTTCTTTTTCACCCTGACACGCAAGATCGCAGCCAACATGCTGCTGCTGATGGCCGTTCCGCTGGCGATGGCCTGGCTGGCGTGGCAGAGCGGGCAGGGTGCGCTCCAGGCGGCAATGACCTCCGGCACGCCACCGGCGGCGCTGGAAGGCATCAGCCATGCGGTCCAGGTGCAGGCATGGATGATCGGGACCCTGGCGCTGCTGGCCGTTGTGGTGGCTGTTGCGGCCGGACTTTACCTCAGGCATCTGATTGTGCGGCCGGTCGCCCGTCTGGTCAGCCTGATGCAGGAAATCAGCTCCGGCGATGCCGATCTGACCCGCACCATGCCGTTGCAAACCCGGGACGAACTGCGTGATCTGGCCGAAGGGTACAACCGCTTTGCCGCGCGCCTGCGCGACATCGTCGGCCAGGTAAGACACATGAGCATCCAGGTGGCCTACGAGTCGGCCAAGACCGCGAGCGAGGTGGGTCAGTCGGCCCAACTGGCGGTGCGGCAGGACCAGCTGTCGACCGAGATCTTCGGGGCTTCGGAGGAAGCCAGGCAGGGGCTGGCGCGGATCAGTGCCAGCGCGGAAGTGCTGACTGCTGCCAACGCGACCCATCTCGAACACGCGCACGCTTCATTCAACGAATTGCAGGCGGGCATCGGGGAACTCGAATCGGTCCGCTCGCGGGTTCTCTCCTTTACCGGAACCGTGGGTGATCTGGACCGCAATTCCAGGGGAATTGAACAGATTGTCAATCTGATCAACGGCATATCCGATCAGACCAACCTGCTGGCGCTCAATGCCGCAATCGAAGCGGCGCGTGCCGGGGAAGCCGGACGCGGCTTTGCGGTGGTGGCAGACGAAGTACGCAAGCTGGCCGAGAAGGTGAAGGCGGCCACTGGCGACATCATGGCCAGCACGCGTGACATGTCGGTCCTGGTCGCCAGCACGCTGCGGGAGACGGCGGCGATCGAAGGCGAGATCGAACGGGCGCGTCAGGCCGTTCAGGGTTCGTCCCAGCGGTTTGAAGCCTTTGTGCGCGAATTTGCCGACATTGGCGGCACCATCGGGCAGGTGGGTGATTCGATCAGCGGGCTCGAATCCGGCCAGGTTCAGTTATACGGGAAGGTGGCGTCGATCCGCGATCTGTCTGCCGATGTCGCGCAGCGGATGGCACATTCACGCGACAGTTCGTCAGAGCTGTCCCTTGCGGCCGAGCAGATCGAAGAGCTGGCGGCGCGCTTCCGGATTGGGAACGATGTGCTCGAAGAAATGATCGGCCGATCGGAGCGCTACCGCGATGCGTGTGCCGAGGTGTTGTGCGGGCTGGCCGAACGCGGCATGGACGTGTTTGACCGCAACTACCGGCCGATTCCCGACACCCAGCCGCCCAAATTCCATACTGCTTACGACCAGGCGTGCGAGGGCGGATTTCAGTCACTGTTTGACGCCCTGGTGCGGGAGACGGCGGGGGCGACCTATGCCCTTTGCATTGACGCGAACGCCTATGCCCCTACGCACAACAGCTGGTTCTCCAAGCCCTTGACGGGTGATCCGGCAGCAGATCTGGTGGGGAGCCGCGACAAGCGCATGTTTACCGATGTCACCGGCAAGCGCGGGGCTGCCAATCAGCAACGCTTCCTGCTGCAGACCTACCGCCGGGATACCGGCGAGATCCTGTGCGACCTGTCGATGCCAATCTTTGTGGCCGGGCGCCACTGGGGCTGCCTGCGCCTTGGGTTCAAGCCCGAAGTGCTCCTCAAGGGGGCAACTTAAGAAGTCAAGTAAAAACCCCTGAAACCGTTGTCGCACAACGGTTTCAGGGGTTTTTGAGAGACGTGAATGCTGGCCTGACGGCGGCCAGCGGCAGCGCTTTGGCTAGCGTGCTGCAAGCCGGGCGCGCCGGCTTGGGCGATGGGCGATCAGCGACAGCAGGTCCTCTTCGAACAGCTCTTCATCCGCTGCTTCGAAGTCCTCGTTGATGCTGGCGTAATCCTCGGCCATTGCCAGCGCCTGATCCACATAAAAGTCGTCGAATGCTTCGCCAGCGAAGCCGGCGCGGTCCAATTGTCCCATTTCTGTTCTCCTTCACTGACGGTGGTTTGAGGGGCCGGACGTCTGGTCCGGTTGCACTCCAATCTACGCTCCGCGGGACAAGCCGGTCAGTTGATTAGGGCGGGGATTGGCAACCTATTCCTGCCTTCCGGGCGCGCGCCCCCCGGAATAATTGACGGACTCATAAGCGTGTCCAGGCAGGGTTTGTCAATGGCTGAAGAGCAGGATCAGGAAAGACATTTACCAGCGTCGCAAAAGCGGCTGGATGATGCCCGGGAGAAGGGGCAGATTCCGCGTTCGCGCGAGCTGACGACGGCTGTCATGCTGCTGGTAGCGGCAGCGACGCTGGTCACATTTGGCCCGGCGGCCAATCGTGACGTGATGGAGTTGCTGGGGAGTGGGCTGCACCTTTCGCGGGCCAGTGCCTTTGAGCCGGCAGTGGCACTGCGCCAGGCGGCGGAAACGGCGGTGGCAGGCCTGCTGGCGTTTGCGCCGCTGTTCGCGGTGCTGACGGCGACTGCGCTGGCGGCGCCGATCTTGGTGGGTGGCTGGATCTTCAGCCACGAAGCCTATACCCCGGATCCGTCACGCATGAATCCGCTGCGCGGCCTGGCGAACCTGGTGTCGGGCCACGCGCTGGCAGAACTGCTCAAGGGGATTGCCAAGGTAACGCTGGTAGGGGCGGTGGCGGCCTGGGTTCTCTGGTCGGACCAGCCGCAGCTGGCGATGCTGCCGGCGCTGGATCCAAAGGCTGCGGTGGCGCAGTCCGGCAGCCTGATGCTGCACGATTTCCTGGTGATTGCGTCGATTCTCGTGATTGTGGCCGCGGCCGATGTACCACTGCAGATCTGGCGCCACAACAGCCAGCTCAAGATGTCGCTCGAAGAGGTCAAGCGGGAAGCGCGCGAGAGCGAGGGCGATCCCCAGCTCAAGGGGCGGATCCGCCAACTGCAGCGTGAAGCGGCGCGCCGGCGCATGATGTCCGCCGTGCCGACCGCTGACGTGGTGGTGACCAATCCGACCCACTATGCCGTCGCCCTGAGCTACCGTTCTGCCTCCATGCGGGCGCCACGGATCGTTGCGCTCGGCCAGGATGAGGTGGCAGCGCGCATTCGGCAGATTGCCCAGGAAAACGGTGTGCCGCTGCTGGAGGCGCCGCCGCTGGCGCGTGCCCTGTATCGCCATGGTGATCTGGAACAGGAGATTCCGGCGGCCCTGTACAACGCCGTTGCCCAGGTGCTGGCGGTGGTGTACCAGTTGAAGGCCGGCTCGGCACAACTGGCCGACAGCATGCTGGCAGACCTGGAAGTGCCGCCCGAGCTTGATCCCTTGAATGCGCGGGGTGCCGCATGAGCAGTGCCTTGCCCTTGCCTGCAACCGCGCTGAAGGCGGTGCCCTGGCGCAGCATGGCGGCGCCGATTCTGGTGGTGATGATCATCGCCATGATGATCCTGCCGCTGCCGCCGATTCTGCTGGATTTGCTGTTCACGTTCAATATCGCGCTGGCGCTGATTGTCCTGCTGGCTGCCGTGTATGCAAACCGCCCGCTTGATTTCGCCGTCTTCCCCACTGTCCTGCTGCTGACGACGCTGCTGCGCCTGTCCCTGAACGTCGCCTCCACCCGGGTGGTGCTGATGCACGGGCACACCGGGCCGGATGCGGCCGGCAAGGTGATCGAGGCGTTCGGGCACTTCCTGGTCGGCGGCAACTTTGCCGTCGGTCTGGTGGTGTTCGCCATCCTGATCGTGATCAACTTTGTGGTGATCACCAAGGGTGCCGGGCGGATTGCCGAGGTCAGTGCCAGGTTTACCCTCGATGCCATGCCCGGCAAGCAGATGGCGATTGATGCCGACCTCAATGCCGGCCTGGTGAACGAAGCCGAAGCGCGCCGCCGGCGTCGCGAGGTGGCGCAGGAGGCCGATTTCTACGGCGCAATGGACGGCGCCTCCAAGTTCGTGCGCGGTGACGCCATCGCCGGCATCCTGATCCTGTTCATCAACATCATCGGCGGCTTTGCCATCGGCATGTTGCAGCACAACCTGTCTGCTGCGACCGCCGCGAACAACTACATCCTGCTGGCGATCGGCGACGGCCTGGTGGCGCAGGTGCCGGCACTGGTGATCTCGATTGCGGCGGGCCTAGTCGTCAGCCGCGTCGGTGGCGGGGACGGCGATGCGGAAGACATGGGCTCCCAGATCATCCGCCAGCTGCTGAACCATCCGCACACACTGATGGTGACCGGTGGCGTGTTGACGGTGCTGGGCCTGATCCCCGGCATGCCGCATTTCGTGTTCATCCTGTTCGGAGCGGCGGCGGGGTGGTTCGGCTGGTGGCGTTCCCAGCAGGCGGCAAAAGTGCCAACCGAAGCGCCCAGTGCGGTACCTGCTGCAGAACAGCAGGAGGCAACCTGGGACGATCTTGCGCCCGTCGACGTGCTTGGCCTCGAAGTCGGCTTCCGCCTGATCCCTCTGGTGGACAAGAATCAGGATGGCGACTTGCTCAAACGGATCAAGGCGATCCGCAAGAAGTTCGCCCAGGAAGTCGGCTTCCTGCCTCCCCAGGTTCACATCCGGGACAACATGGAGCTGCGTCCGAGCGGATACCGCATTACGCTCAAGGGCGTGGCTGTGGGCGAGGGCGAAGTCTATGCCGGCATGTACATGGCCATCAATCCGGGCCGGGTTACTGCCACCCTCCCGGGAACGGCGACGACCGACCCGGCATTTGGCCTCGCCGCCGTGTGGATCGAAGCCGGCTTGCGCGACCAGGCGCTGGCGGCCGGTTACACCGTGGTCGATGCCAGCACGGTGGTGGCGACGCACCTCAACCATCTGATGCAGTCCCATGCGGGGTTGTTGCTGGGTCGCACCGAGGTCCAGGCACTGGTCGAGCATGTGGGCCGCCTGGCGCCCAAACTGCTCGACGATCTGGTACCCAAGCTGATCCCGCTGGCGACCCTGCAGCGGGTGCTGCAGAACCTGCTCGACGAAGGTGTGCATGTCCGCGACATGCGCACCATCGTCGAAACCATGGCGGAGCATGCCCCCACCAGCGCCGATGCGGGATCGCTGACCGCCCAGGTGCGGATTGCACTGGGTCGCGCCATCATCCAGGGCCAGTTTGGCACCGAGCGCGATCTGGAAATGCTGGTCCTCGATCCGGCGCTCGAACGGGTCATGGTCCAGGCCGCCGGCAGCGGTGAGGGATTCGCCATCGAGCCGGGCCTGGCCGAGAACCTGATTCGCGAACTGACTGAAGCGGCCCAGCGTCTGGAGGCGCTGGGGCAGCCGGTGGCCCTGCTGGTGCCTGATCGCCTGCGCTTGCCGCTGGCGCGCCTGGCGCGGCGCGCGTTGCCGCGACTCAAGGTGTTTGCGCACGCTGAAGTGCCGGAAGCTTGTTCGATTCGTGTTTCGGCCGTGGTGGGGGCGCGTGCGCCTCTGCCGGGCTGAGCGACTACCCACGTCAATAGCAGGAGAAGTCTGACATGATGATGCGAAAGTTCATTGCCCCAACCAGCCGCGAAGCCATGCAAAAGATGAAGGCAGCGCTGGGGCCGGATGCCTACGTGATCTCGAATCGCAAGATCGCACAGGGCATCGAGATCATGGCGATGGTGGGGGATGTGGCACCGGAGTCGCCTCTGGCAAACGGAGGCTGGAATGCGGGCAAGGCGGCGTTCACCACCGGCACACGGTCGGGGGGAACCACGGGTGCACGCAAGTCGCCGCAGAAAAGCCCGGCGTCGGTCCCTGCCGCAGCGCCGATGAAGACCCTGCGCGACATTGCCGTGCACTTGCCGACGACCGGGCCGGCACCAGCCCCGCTGCCGGGCGATGCGTCTGCCGCGCGTGGCAGTGCCGGGCGCGCGCCGAACCTGGCGGAAAAGGACGGGCCGGCCGAGCTGGCATCGCTGATGGATGAGGTCAGATCGATGCGTTCGCTGTTTGAATCCCACATGGTGCAGATGGCGGGTCAGACCGGCGTGCCGGGGCGCCAGTTAGGCAAACAGTTGCTGCAGCGTTTGATCGCCGCCGGCTTCTCCGAATCCGTGGCACGCTCTCTGGTCGGACGCCTTCCCGACGACTATTCCGCAACGCAGGGGGAAAAATGGGTCCAGGATGTCCTGGCCCACAACCTGCGCTGCATGCCGGATGCGAGTGATCTGGTCGCCGCCGGTGGAATCTACGCGCTGATCGGCCCGACCGGCGTGGGCAAGACCACCACGACAGCCAAGCTGGCCGCGCGTTGCGTGGTCAAGTTTGGTGCCGGTGCCTTGGGCCTGATCACCACCGACAGCTATCGGATTGGTGCCTTCGACCAGTTGGCCACCTATGGGCGCATCCTCGGGGTGCCGGTGCATACCGCGCATACCGAGGCCGAGTTGCACGAGGCACTCGCAACCATGCGGGACAAGCATCTTGTGCTGATTGACACGGCAGGCATGAGCCAGCGTGACCCACGTGTACGTGAGCACCTGCGCATGCTCGATCTTCCCCAGATCAGGCCGGTCGTTCTGCTCAATGCCACCGCCCAGCGCGAGACCCTGGACGACGTGCTCCGGGCCTATGGTGTGGCACCGGCCGCTGGCAAGCCCCGTACGGTGGTGCTGACCAAACTGGACGAGGCGGTCAAGCTGGCGCCGGTACTTGACCTGTGCATGCGCCACAGCCTTGAACTGGCCTACGTGTCGACCGGGCAGCGGGTGCCCGAAGACTTGCACGGTGCCAATGCGCGGGTACTCGTGCACAAGGCATGGACGCATTCGGGCGGGCCATCGCTGCCTGAGCAGCCAAACCTTCCGCTGCCTGGGATGCCGGCGTCACCAGCAGCGGCGGCGCGGAGGTTCTGAGACGATGGGCATGCAGTTGGAGAACGCACCGATGGCGGATGCGATACCGTTGGCAGACCAGGCCGCAGGCCTGCGTTCCCTCGTGGAGCGTGAGGGATTGCGGGTACTGCCGGTGCTCGGCGCGGGGCCCGGCGTAGGCGCTGGCGCGATCGCAGCCGGACTGGCGCAAGCGCTTGCCGGTCATTCGCGCACGCTGCTGCTCGATCAGACCGGCGAGGCGCTGGTCACGCTGGGGTTGGCAGCCGGCCGGGACCTGATTGACCTGTTGCATGGCCGGTTTGAGTTTGGCGAGGTGGTTCAGCGTGCTGGAAGCTTGCGTGCCGTCAATGCGCGTGAGGGGCTGACCCGGTTGCTTGAGGCCGGGCAGGCGGGCGCCGATTTCTTTGGCGGATTCCTGCGGCTGGCCGATCCGGCAGAGATGGTGGTGCTGTTGCTCGATGCGGAGGCTGCCACGCTGCCCGACATCGTCCAGACCGGCCACGAAGCATTGATTGTGGTGACGCCGCGGCCGGCTGCGCTGACTGCCGGCTATGCGCGCATCAAGCAGCTTGCAGAGACCGGCGAGACCGGGACAGTGTTCCGTGTTCTGGTCAACGGCGCAACCGACGAGGCACAGGCCCTGGCCATCTACCGGAGCCTGTCGACCACGGCGCGCGAGTTCATTGGCGTGCGCGTCCGCTTCGCCGGCTGGTTGCCTCTGGTACCCGGGTTCCCGTTGTTTGGTCAAGGAAACCGTGCGTCGAACCCTGCCGGTCGCGAGGCACTCACCCACATCGCGGCTACCGTGCCCGCCTGGCATCTGGCCAGCTGCACTTCGCGGCAGATCAGGGCTGCCGAACCTTACCCGATTCAATAAAGGGAGTTTTCATGTATACCGCATCAGGCATTGTTGAACGTCACGGTCCGGTCGAGCATTTCGCACCACTGGTGCGCAAGATTGCCCATCATTTGCAGTCGCGGCTGCCTGCGTCTGTCGAGGTCGATGACCTGATTCAGGCAGGCATGGTCGGTTTGATGGACGCAGTGGCCCGTTTCGAGGACGGACAGGGCGCCCAGTTCGAAACCTATGCTTCCCAGCGCATTCGTGGCGCGATGCTCGACGAATTGCGGCAGAACGACTGGCTGCCGCGCACGGTGCGCAAGACCCAGCGGCAGATCGAGGCGGCGCTGGCCCGCGTGGAGCACAGGATGGGGCGTGCCGCCACCGAAGTGGAGGCGGCACGGGAGATCGGCGTCGATCTGGCTGACTATCAAAGCATGCTCGCCGAAGCGCGTGGCGGGCAACTGGTCTACTACGAGGATTTTGACGGCGAGGGCGATGGCGGGGAGGCATTTCTTGACCGGCATTGCATCGACGAGACCAGCGATCCGATGGCGCAGCTGAAGGAAGGCCGCGCGCGCCAGGCGTTGATTGCTGCCATTGAAAACCTGCCGGAACGCGAAAAGCTGCTGATGGGGCTGTATTACGAACAGGACCTCAACTTCCGGGAGATTGCTGCGGTCATGAACGTCACGGAATCCCGCGTCTGCCAGCTCCATACCCAGGCAGTGGCGAGGTTGCGCAACAAGCTCAAGGACTGGTAGCCGCAAACTGTTTTGAAAAATGCAAATGCCATAGAATGGGTTGTCCCGCCCGGTTCGGGCGCTTCCATTCTTCGCCCTTCACTGGCGTACGGTCCTTCGATGCCCGAGGCTCACCTTCCAGAGCGCGCCAAGCCGATGCCGCGCTTTCCTGCCGTTTTGCCGGTATTGATGGCGCTTCTGGCCGGATGCGGATGGACGGTGGCGCTGCTGCCCTGGTTCCCGTCATTCGGGGAAGCGACGACGGCCCCGTCCGTGGCGGCGGCAGGCTGGCTGCGGATTGCCGGCGCCCTGATGGGCACGGGCTGTCTGGTCTATGTTGTCAAGGCCCTGCTGCGCGAGCGCCATGCCGTTGAGGCGCTGGCGTCGATGCGGGAGCGCGAAGCCCGTTTTGCCCACCTGACCAGACTGTCGACCGACTGGTTCTGGGAGACCGCGGTGGATGGCCGATTTGTAAGGGTCGAAGGCGGTGGCTCCGCGCCGGAGCGCAAAGGGATGGCATCCCTGATGGGCATCATGCCGTGGGACAGTCAGGGGCTGGTGCCGGTCTCGATGGACTGGGAGGCGGTCAAGGAGGCGCAACGGCGGCGCGAACCCTACCGCCAGACGCTGGCCTATCACTTGCGCGACGGCAGTGTCTCTTCCGGCACCATCGAGGTCATTGCGGAGCCGCGCCTTGATGCAAACGGCCTGTATTGCGGTTATCGCGGCATCGCACGCGACATTACGGCGCGGGTCGCTGCCCAGACCGCGCTGGAGCGCATGGCGGCAGAGAATGCGGCGGCTCTGGACCGCCTGGAGCTGATTGTGCGCAGCATGCCGGTCGCTTTCACCGTGGTGGATGCGAACCACAAGCGAATCCTCTGGAATCCCGAGGCCGAGCGGATCTTCGGTTATTCCGAGCAGGAGGCGTTGGGGCAGGATCCCTACAGTCTCATCATCCCCCAGGATCAGCTCGATGACGTGAAGGCGCGCTATGACAAGTTGCGCAGCGGGCATGCCATGGTTGTGGGGATCAATCGCAATGTGACGCGCTCCGGCAAGATCGTCTACTGCCAGTGGCGCAATGCGCGGATCGCCGATGCGGAAGGGGCTTATGCCGGCGCGATTGCGATGGCTGTCGATGTCACGGTAGCCCATCGCGAGGAACTGTGGCGCAAGGCTGAACATCGGCTGTTTGAAGCGCTGGCAGCGGGTGCCGGCCTGGGCGAACTGATGGGCATCCTGTGTGAAGCGGTGGAGTCGGTGTGCGAGGCAGGGGTGCGCTGTGCGGTCAACCTGGTCGTTGACGGCCGGCTCCGCAGCTGTGCTGCACCACATGTTCCGGAAAGCCTGACATTGGCAGCCGACGGGCTTGCAGTGGGTGAGGAGAGCGGCACCTGTGGCCTGGCTGCGGCGTTGAATCGCGAAGTGGTGACCGAGAACGTGGCCGAGAGTCCCGCCTGGCAGCGCTTTACGGCGCTGGCGCAATCGGCCCGGGTCGCAGGATGCTGGTCGACGCCGATCCATGGCGACGAAGGCGAGGTCGTAGCCACATTCGCTGCCTACCTCGACCAGGCCCGCCCACCAGGGAGCGCGGAGCTGGAATTCACGCGCATGGCAGCCAAGCAGGCGACCCTGATCTTCTCCCGCTTCAAGGCGCGTGAAGCCTTGTCCAGGAATGAAGCGCGATTCCGTCACCTGGTGCAGTTGGCGTCGGATTGGGAATGGGAGCGTGACCGCGAATTCCGGCTCACTCACTTGCGCTTCTGGCAGGAACCGGCCCTTCTCGAGGCAGATGCCTTGCTGGGTCAAGTGCCGTGGGTCGGGGGAAACAAGACGCTGATCAACGACGATTGGGAGCGGTTTCGTGAACGCATCGAACGGCGCGAACCGTTTGAACACGCGATTCTGGAGTATCGTCGGCGGGATGGCAGGCGTGCCTACATTTCGAACCGGGGTGCGCCGGTTCACGATGCGGACGGCAATTTCTCCGGTTACCGCGGCGTCGGTGTGGATATCTCCAGGCGATTTCGTGCAGACCGCATCCGGACGGTGGAGCGCGAGTTGTTCGAATCCATGGCCAAAGGTGCCGACGTGGGGCGCCTGGTGGATATCGTGGCAGCAGGCTTGTCGAGCGTGCTGGAGCGTGCCGCGGAAGTGGTGGTCCTGCAGCCCGGCAATGCCGGTTGGGAATCGCTGGCCTCCAAGGAGGGTGCCACGCCTCTGTTGGGGGCGCTGCGGCGGGCCGCCGATGAGGCGGAACTGCGGTCGTCGCTTGAGGATGTGATGCGCAGTGGCGCGCCGCTCTTTTTCGAATCCTTCCCTGACGCCGGGGTGAGTGAATGGCAGGTGCACCTGCGTCAGGCCGGCTTGGTCGCCTTATGGGTTGTCCCGATTCGCGACGGCCTGGGCATTTCCCTGGGCGTTGTGTGTGTGTGTGGCGCCAGCGCGGCGCTGCCGTCGAGTGCCGATGTGGAGTGGCTGGATCACTGTGCACGGCTGTTTGCACTGGTCGTGGAGCGGGCGCGCGTTGCGCATATGGCCGAAGAGGCAGCCGAACGCTATCGCCGGCTGGTCGAATTCTCCCAGGATGGCGTGCTGATTCACGAATGGGGCAAGATCATTTATGCCAACCCGGCGTTCGTACGGATGATCGGTGCCAGGGACGGATACTCCCTGCAAGGTCACACCATGGGAGAGATGTTTGCAGAGGAGGATCGGGAGACAGTGGCGGCGCATCTGGCGCACCTGCGCCGGACCGGCGAACCGCAGCCCTATGTCGAGATGCGTTTGCTGCGGCACGATGGCGGGGAGCTTGAAGTCGAGGTGGGGGCGAACCTGTTCGAAGCCCACGGCGTGCGGCTGATCCAGACACAGTTCCGCGACATCGGTGAGCGCAAGCGGTCCGAGCGGGAGGTGATGCGGCTCAATGCCGAACTGGAACTGCGCGTCGAGCAGCGAACCACGGAATTGACGGCTGCGAATCGGGAACTGGAGGCGTTCTCGTATACCGTGGCTCACGATCTGCGCGCGCCGCTGCGCGCGATTGACGGATTTTCCCAAATGCTCAAGCTGGATGCGGGCGAATCGCTTCCTGAAGAGGCCCGTCGCGATGTGGACGCGATCACTTCAAGCGCCCGAAAGATGGCCGAGTTGATTGAAGGATTGCTCAATTTTTCCCGCTTGAGCCGTACCGGATTCAGTCGTCAGCTGGTGCCGACCAGATTGCTGGTGGACAGCCTGCTGCGGGAAGTGCCGGGGGCGGACAAGGTTGCTTTTCGCGTCGGTGAACTGCCGGATAGCTGGGGTGATGCCGGGATGCTCCGCCAGGTCTGGACCAACCTGATCAGCAATGCCATCAAGTTCAGTGCCAAGGTGGCGTCGCCCGGCGTGGAGATTTCCTGTGAACAGCGTGCCGACCTGCAGATTTTTCGCGTCCGTGACAACGGCAGCGGCTTTGACGCACGCTACGCGGGCAAGCTGTTTGGCGTGTTCCAGCGTCTGCACACCGAAACCGAGTTTGAGGGCACGGGTGTCGGTTTGGCCATCGTCAAGCGAATCGTGGAGCGGCATGGCGGATCGGTAGGGGCGGATTCGCCCGCGGAGGGTGGTGCGACGTTCTGGTTTGCCCTCCCGTACGGAAATGAAGGGATGTCGGCGGCATAGCCGCCGGCAGGGGTTTAAAATCGCACTTGAAATAGTGCAGTGATGTGATGACAGGGGCGGTGAAGGCGATGGCAGATGCGGGTACGGGAGCGGACGAGATCTTGCTCGTCGAGGACAATCCGAACGATGCTGAACTGGTGGTCCGGGCACTCAAGCGCAGCGGTTTGAGAGTATCGGTATCGCACGCGCAGGATGGGGTGGAAGCCATTGATTTCCTGCTGGGAACGGGGCAACATGCGGCGCGCAAGGGAGCGGCGCCGCCCAAGCTGATCCTGCTCGATTGCAAGCTGCCCAAGTTGACCGGCATTGAGGTGCTCAAGCGGATCCGCAGTGCGCCTGAATTGCGCCATGTGCCTGCGGTGATCCTGTCTTCCTCAAGCGAGGCACGTGACATTGCCGACGCCTACGACAGCGGGGCCAACAGCTACGTGGTCAAGCCGGTGGAGTTCGAGGAGTTTGTCGACGCCGTCGGGCGCCTGGGGCACTACTGGCTGCGGTTCAACCGCATTTCAGACCGCGACTGATCCCATCGGTGCCACATGCGCACGGGCGGGGCGCCGCGCCGCCTGGATTTCCGCCAGTACGGTGCTGGCCAGCTCTTCGGTGCGATTCTTGTCCACAAACGCACGCGCGCCTGCCAGGGCGGCAGCAGCCCACTTTGCCTGTGTGAAGTGCCCGGAATAAATCAGCAGCGGAATCGCCTTTCCCGACTCTTTCAGTACACCCAGGGCGTCGGCCGAGTTGAAGGAGGGCATGCTCTCGTCACACAGGATCAGATCCCAATCCTGTGCCGCCAGCGCCTGGCGCATGGTTTCGTGCGTGTCGACACGGCGGAACTGGATGTCCGGAATGTGGCGCCGGAGCTGCGCAACGGTCAACAGCGAGTCGTCGCGGGAATCGTCCACCATCAATATCTGCGTACCTGACATGGTGCTCCCTCAAGGGCCATTCTAGGCGTAGGCGCGCGCCATCGGCGCCGGTTTGTAGGGTAGGGCGGTACCGGCCATGTTGTAGCCGGCATCCCTGCCGGCAGCGTGGACCAGGCCGGCCTGTCGGCTGCGCAGATAGGCCAACTGATGCTCCAGCAACCGGCCGAGGCCCTGGTTGAGATTGCGTAAGGCGGCATACTCCTGCAGCAGTTTGATGAGCGTGCGGCGCGGCGATGAGGCGGGTGGGAACGTTGCCAGATAGGACTGCAGGCCGTTCCAGTCTGGCCTGAAGCCGGCCCGTTTCATGTCCGCCTCTCGCTGCCGGGTCGCAGTGGCCATGGTTGCCTGCAGCGTCGACTTCTGGGATGCCAACGCTGCCAGACGCGCGGTGTCTGCCGCCTCCACCGCTGCCTGCTCTGCCAGGAGTACCGCCCGGAATTGCCGGACGCACTCCAGCTCAGAGGCCAGGCTCTCTTCGCAGAAAGCGTTGCCGGATGGGGCGGGGCGGACTGTGATCATGGGGCTTAGTGACGCGGACCAAGCAATTCGTTGGCACTGGCCAGGAGCTTGCCGGCGACCACTTCGGCATTGACCTGGAAGCGGCCTTCCCGAATCGCTGCCTTGATCTCGTCGACCTTGCGGGTGTCGAAGTCACCCTCCTGGCGCAGCGTGGTGGTGACGCCCGGTTCAGCTGCCTTGGCGACGGCGCCAGCGTCGGCCGACTTGCCGGCAGCGCTCGTCTTGCCAGGGCCGGTCGCCTGCACGGTGCCCAGACGGGAGGTATCAGATAAAGTATTGATTTTCATGGTGTTTTCCTGTCGTTTCGAACCGGGATGGACGTACTTTCGGGTGTTCGAAACAAGTAACGGCGCAGACGCTGGAAACTTGAGGCAATTTGATCAACGCAGTTCGACAATCCGGCCGCTGCGGGCGATGCCCTGCAGAAACCGGCCTGAATCGGTCTGTACGCGCACTGGCTGCCCCTCGGCAGCTTGCGACAGGGCACGGCCGCTGGTGGAAATGGCGAATCCCGCGCCGATAAACTGGACCCGAACGGTATCTCCTGCATCGACAGCTGCCGGCGCGCGAAAGTACTCCTGCTTGAGGATCTGCCCGGCGGCCAGCGGACGCGCCGTGGTCTTGCCGGCAAGCTGCCCCAACTGGGACACCAGAACCCCGCTTTCCCGGGTTATTTCGATCTCCTCTTCGCGGACATCATTGTCGCCGGGCACCTGACCCGCACCGATGCTTCGGCTGGCGACGAGCGTTTTGGCGTAGACACGGATGTCGACCGGAAGAAAGACGTTCCAGCCGGCGGCATCGTGACAGCGCAGACCGATCGAGGTGCGCCCCCACAAGCGCGAACCGCGCGGGACATAGGGTTCGACCTGGCTGCAGGGCGCCAGTTTGACGCGTTCGTCCAGGGTGCCCACGCTGACTTCGACCCGGCCGGGAAGGCCGGTGGTTGCGCGCTCCAGATAAATCTTGAGCATCTGGGCCGGATTGTCGGCCGGCGCAGAACGTGCCCGTAGCGGCGCCGAACTGAGTAAGGCGGCGCCGATCAGCAGCACATGCATCAACCACACCGGGACGGGATTACGGGGAAACATGATGGGCACTCCATGCAGGGCCGAAGAACTGGCAAGCACGATAGCGCCCCGGCCGCACCTACGGCAGGGCGAATAGACAGGCTTTTACCTGACTGTTTGGCGCTTTCACGGCGCACGGCTTTGCTCAAATGACACCCACAGCGCCACTGGCGGCGAGCGCAGCAAAGAGCGTTGCGGGCAGTGGCAGAACCAATATCCCAGACTCGGCTGCGGGTCGCCGCTGCACACCGGACACCAGCGTTTACGGCAGCTGCTCCCAAAACTGTAGTCCAGGCTTGGAGATGAAAGATGATCGGCAAACTTGATGAGGCACTGAACTTCAACGGCACTGCGCTCCGCTTGCGTGCAGAGCGGCAGCAAGTCATCGCCGGCAACATCGCCAACGCAGACACCCCGGGTTTCAAGGCAGCTGACTTCAATTTTGCGCGTGCACTTGAATCTGCCGTCCGTGGTGGCGCCAGTGCCGGCACCATGGTCAAGACCTCGCCGCAGCACCTGGGTCTGGACAACGGCTCGATCAGGTCGATTCCGCTGGAGTACCGCAGGCCCGGCCAGGGCTCGATCGACGGCAACAGCGTCGAGATGGACGCCGAGCGTGCGCAGTTTGCCGACAACGCGGTGCGTTACGAAGCCGCCCTGCGCTTCCTGAATGGTCAGATCAAGACCATGATGAGCGCCGTACAAGGATAAGCCAGCCATGTCACTCTTCAATGCATTCAGGATTGCCGGCGGCGGCGCCACGTCGCAAGGCGTGCGTCTCAATGTGGTGGCCAGCAATCTGGCCAATGCCGACAGTGTGGCCGGCCCTGATGGGCAGGCCTACAAATCCCGTCAGGTGGTGTTTGAATCGGTGCCGCTGGATGCGGCGCGCAACGGGGTGCAGTCGGTGCGCGTGCGCGAGGTCACCACCGACAACTCGCCTGGCCGAAAGGTCCATGACCCCAAGCATCCGCTGGCCGATCAGGAAGGCTATGTGTCGATGCCGAACGTCAGTGCTGCCGAGGAAATGGTGAACATGATTTCGGCAGCGCGTTCCTATGAAAGCAACATCGAGGTCATGAATACGGCCAAGTCCTTGTTGCTCAAGACCCTGCAGCTGGGCAACAGCTGATTCTTGACGGATATCCCATGACTGCAACCACGATTACAAGCCCGCAACAGAGTACGTTGCTCGCCCAGCTGGGCGGAACCGCTGCGGCCGCCAAGCCGGCGACTGACGAGAGCCAGGACCGTTTCATGACCTTGCTGGTGGCACAGCTCAAGAACCAGGACCCGCTCAATCCGATGGACAACGCCCAGGTCACCACACAGTTGGCGCAGATCGATACGGTCAAGGGCATCGACCAGTTGAACCAGACGGTCAAGAAATTGCTCGGCAATGCCGATGCGGGCCAGGCGCTGCAGGCGGCCGGTCTGGTCAACCGGATGGCCCTGGTGCCGGGTACCAGCATGGTCCTTGAGGCCGGGAGCGCGCTCGGCGGATTTGATCTGGCGGCCGACGCCGAGGCCATCTCGGTGTCGATTACCGACCCCTCCGGGCGCGTGATCCACAACGCCAATCTGGGTCCGATGAAGGCCGGGGTGCACAGTTTTGCCTGGGATGGTGTTACCGATGCCGGTGTGCCTGCGCAACCCGGTACCTATACGTTCAACGTCAAGGCGCAGATCGGCGGCAAGTCGTCGTCGGTCGACAGCCTGACCGCCACCCGCATTGAAGGGGTCGTTCCCGCAGAAGGCGGTCCCCAGATCCAGACCCGCAACGCCGGCCTGATCCCGATGGGACAGGTTCGGCAAATCATGTAACAGCCCCTATTTCGTCTTTTTGCACAGGAGAATTTGATGAGCTTTCAGCAAGGCTTGAGTGGCTTGAATGCAGCTTCCAAGAACCTCGACGTGATCGGCAACAACGTTGCCAACTCGAGCACGGTCGGCTTCAAGGGAAGCGAAGCACAGTTTGGTGACGTGTTTGCCAATTCACTGGCAGGTGGCGGCGGTGGAGGGGTCGGCATCGGTACCAGCGTCAGTTCCATCAACCAGACGTTCGGCCAGGGCAACCTGACGGTCACGTCCAACCCGCTGGATATCGCGATCAACGGCGCAGGCTTTTTTCGCATGGATACCAACGGCACCGTCACCTATTCGCGCAACGGCCAGTTTTCGCTCGACAAGTCCGGCAATATCGTCAATTCCTCAGGGCAGAAATTGACCGGCTATCCGCCCACCGCCTCTGGTGGCGTGACGACGGCGGCCCCGGCCGCGCTGCAGGTATCCACGGCGGATCTGGCCCCCTCTGCGAGCACCTCGGCGAAGGCCAAGGTCAACCTCGATTCGCGTGCAACCGCATTGTCCCCGGCCGCGTTCGACCAGAATGATCCGGCCACCTACCACGGCGCCACCTCAGTGTCGGTCTATGACAGCCTGGGCAACTCGCATACCTTGTCGACCTATTTCGTCAAGACGGCAGCCAACAGTTGGGATGTGTTTGCCGCCAGTGACGGTAGCCTGGTGAGCCCCACAGCCGTCGGCTCCATGACCTTCAACTCCAGCGGCGCACTGACGTCGGGAGGGCCCTATGCCTTGAACATCCCGGTCACCACTGGCGCGTCTGCGATCAGCTTGTCGCTCGACATGACCGGCAGCACGCAGTTTGGCAGCACCTTCGGTGTCAATTCACTGGAGCAGGACGGTTATGGCGCCGGCAAGCTCACCGGCTTTTCGGTAGGACAGGACGGCACCATTGTCGGCAGGTACTCGAACGGGCAGACCCGCGCCCAGGGACAGATTGCCCTGTCCAACTTCACCAATCCACAGGGCTTGCAGTCGTTCGGCAGCAATCAGTGGGGTGAGACTGCCAATTCCGGCCCGGCGCTCACGGGCGCACCGAACACCGGCAACCTGGGTGTCCTGCAATCGGGCGCTGTCGAGGAATCCAACATCGACCTGACGGCCGAGCTGGTCGACATGATCACGGCGCAGCGGGTCTACCAGGCCAATGCGCAGTCGATCAAGACCCAGGATGCCGTGTTGCAGACGCTGGTCAACCTTCGCTGAGCAATCTCCATAGGGGTGTGATGTCATGGACCGGATGATCTACGTGGCGATGTCAGGGGCGAAGAACCTGATGCAACGCCAGGAAACGGTGGCCAACAACCTGGCCAACCTGAACACACCCGGTTACCGCGCGGCGACGGCGGCGTTTCGGGTTGCCCCCGTGACCGGCCCCGAGCTGCCCACCCGCGCCTTCTCGGTGGAAACCACCATCGGTGCGGATTTTCAGCCAGGCACGATTCAAACCACCGGCCGAGCCCTCGATGTGGCGTTACCGGGAAGAGGCTGGTTTGCGGTGCAGGGTGCGGACGGCACCGAGGCTTATACCCGCAATGGCGGCTTCCAAGTGAGTGAACAGGGGCAGCTCCAGACCAGCGCCGGCCAGCCAGTCCTGGGCGACGGCGGTCCGATCACGATTCCCGCCGGACAGAAGGTGTCGATCGGAACCGACGGCATCATCTCCGGTGTTCCCGAAAGTGGCGGCAAGGCGGTTACCGCGCTGGGCCGGCTCAAGCTGGTCAACCCGCCGGATGCCCAACTGGTGCGGCGCCCGGACGGCCTGTTCGGCATGCGCGACGGTTCGTCCGCAGATGCCGATCCGCTGGTGAAGGTGACCAGCGGTGCCATCGAGGGCAGCAATGTCAATGCAGTGGAGGCGATGGTCGGGATGATCAGTCTGGCGCGCCAGTTCGAGACACAAATGAAACTTCTTCAAACTGCGGAAGCCAATGCGCGCAAGGCGTCATCGCTGCTTTCCGTCAACGGCTGAACGGGATAACACATCATGATTCGTTCCCTCTGGATTTCCAAGACCGGGCTGGATGCGCAGCAGACGCAGCTGGACGTGATTTCCAACAACCTGGCCAATGTCAGCACCAACGGCTTCAAGCGCTCGCGCGCCGTGTTCGAGGATCTGCTCTATCAGAACATGCGCCAGCCAGGGGCACAGTCTTCCCAGACGACCCAGTTGCCTACCGGATTGCAGGTCGGCACCGGCGTCAAACCGGTGGCGACAGCACGCGTTTTCACCCAGGGCAATTTGCAGCAAAGCGGCAACAATCTGGATGTGGCGATCAACGGTCAGGGATTTTTCCAGGTGCAGATGCCCGATGGAACCGTCGGCTATACCCGTGACGGCAGCTTCCATCGTGACGCGCAAGGCCAGCTGGTCACTTCGAACGGTTTTCATCTGCAGCCGGCGATCACGATTCCGGCCAATGCGTTGTCGGTGACGATCGGGCAAGACGGCACGGTCAATATCACCGTCCCCGGCAGCGCCGCCCCGCAGCAGGTCGGCACGATCCAGCTGGCCAACTTTGTCAATCCGTCCGGCCTGCAATCGCAGGGCCAGAACATCTATATGGAGACGGCGGCATCCGGCACCCCGCAAACCAGCGTACCCGGCCTCAACGGTGTGGGGCTGCTCAACCAGGGCTACGTCGAGACATCGAACGTCAACGTGGTTGAGGAACTGGTGTCCATGATCCAGACACAGCGCGCCTACGAGATCAATTCGAAGGCGATCCAGACTTCCGATCAGATGTTGCAACGCCTTTCCCAACTCTAGGAACCCGACGTGAATCCATTCCCCGCTTCACCGATGCAGGCTGCCGATGACCAGCACAAACTCCTTCCGGAATGGCTGTGGCCGGCCGTGATGCGTGCGCTTGAAGTCGCACTGCCGATTGCCCTGATCCTGTCGCTCGCATTCGTCGGATCCGGGTGTACTCCCATGCCCAAGGTGGACGTCCAGCAGCCGACCACGGCCCGCGCGGCGCCGACGCCGCGTCCGGTCGCCGGCAACGGCGCCATCTTTCAGGCAGCCGGCTTTCGGCCCCTGTTCGAGGATGCCCGTCCGCGCTTCGTGGGTGACATCCTGACCATCAATATCCAGGAGAACCTGAACTCAACCCAGAAGCGCAACTCCAGTGCCAGCAAGACCGGCAGCATCGCGACTGACCCGACCAACGTGCAACTGCCGATCGGCGTGTTTCAGGGCCTCAATGGCGTCAGCGTATCCGGCGGTTCGAACAACCGGTTCGAGGGCAAGGGCGAAACGGCCAGCACCAACACCTTTACCGGCACCATCACCACCACGGTGGTGGATGTTCTGGCCAACGGTTATCTGGTGGTATCCGGCGAGAAGCAGATCGGCACCAACCGGGAAGTGGAGACCATCCGATTCTCCGGCGTGGTCAATCCAGCCAACATTCTGGCCGGGAACACGGTCAGTTCGGCGCAGGTGGCCGATGCGCGGATTGAACTGCGTGGCCAGGGTGCGGTGGATGAGGCGCAAGTCATGGGTTGGCTGGGGCGCTTTTTCCTCACTTTCCTGCCTTTCTGAAGGGAGCAAGCATGTTGTCGAAGATGCATGTGCGCGATGTGCTGGCCCTGATTCTGGCGGTTTGCGGGGTGGTGATGCTGGGCCTGGGGGAGGCACGCGCCGAGCGCATCAAGGATCTGGTGAGTGTCCAGGGGGTGCGCAGCAACCAGCTGCTCGGCTATGGACTGGTGGTCGGGCTTGATGGCAGCGGTGACCAGACCACGCAGACACCCTTCACGGTGCAAAGCCTGGCTACGATGCTGTCGCAGCTGGGCATCACGCTGCCGCCCGGAACCAATCTGCAACTGAAGAACGTGGCGGCAGCGATGGTCACGGCGCAACTGCCGGCCTTCGCACAGCCGGGGCAGCCCCTCGATATCACCGTCTCTTCGATGGGGAACGCCAAGTCCTTGCGCGGCGGCACACTGCTGCTGACCCCGCTGAAGGGCGCGGATGGGCAGATCTACGCGATGGCACAGGGCAATATCGTGGTTGCGGGTGCGGGAGAAACGGCCGCGGGAAGCAAGGCGCAGATCAATCACCTCAGTGCCGGACGGATTCCCGGCGGTGCGACAGTGGAGCGTGCCGTCGCCAGCTCTTTTGCGCTCGGGGACCAGCTCCGCCTTGAACTGCATACCCTGGATTTCGGTACGGCGCGGCGTGTGGTGGAGGCGATCAACGCGCGCATGGGAAGCGGTACCGCGCAGGCCTTGAATGGCCGCGTGATTCAGGTGCAGGCGCCTGCCGGAGTGGATGCCCGGGTGGGCTTTCTGGCAGAACTGGAAAACCTCAGCGTGGATGTGGTCGCAGGCGCCGCCAAGGTGATCATCAATGCGCGCACCGGATCCGTGGTGATGAATCAGTCGGTGACCCTGGAGGCCTGCGCCGTGGCACACGGTAATCTTTCCGTGACGGTCAATTCGACGCCGGTCATCAGCCAGCCCAATGCGCTGTCGCAAACCGGACAAACGGTGGTGTCCGAGCGCGCCGACATCCAGATCCGCCAGGATGGCGGCAAGATGATCCTGCTCGACGCCGGTGTGCGTCTGGCGGATGTCGTCAAGGCGCTCAATACCCTCGGAGCAACGCCGCAGGATTTGCTGGCCATCCTGCAGGCCATGAAGGCTTCCGGTGCGCTGCGCGCCGAACTGGAGATCATCTGACATGAACGCCGCGGTCGACAGCTCAATCGGAACCCGTTTTGCGCTCGATGGCAAAGGGCTGGACGAGCTCAAGCGCAAGGCACGCGATGTATCGAACGGTGATTCGCAGAAGCAGGCCTTGCGGCAGGCGGCCGGGCAGTTCGAAGCGGTATTCATGAACATGCTCCTGAAAAGCATGCGCGATACCCTGCCCAAGGATGGCGCGTTCGAGAGCGAGACCACACGCACGTTCACAGGCATGTACGACCAGCAGCTGGCGCAGAAGATCTCGGAGAAGGGCGTCGGGCTGGCCGACATGATCGTGCGCCAGGTGGAATCCCGTGGCGGCGCGCAGCCGGCCGTCAAGGCACCGAGCATGCCCTCCACCCTGGACAAGATCAAGTCGGCCACGGCGGAGGCAGCCACCGCCGCCGACGGGGCCATCAGTGGAGCGCCGAAGGAGTTTGTGCAGCGGATGTGGAAAAGCGCCCGTGCGGCGGAGGAGAGCACGGGCATGCCTGCCCAGTTCATCCTCGGCCAGGCGGCGCTGGAGTCGGGCTGGGGCAAGCGGGAGATACGCCATGCCGACGGCAGTACCAGCCATAACCTGTTTGGCATCAAGGCTGGACCGGGCTGGAAGGGCGCCACTGTCGACGCTGTCACCACCGAGTATGTCGGTGGCGTCGCGCGCAAGGTAACCGAGAAGTTTCGCGCCTATGACTCCTATGCCGACAGCTTCGCCGACTACGCCCGGCTGATCACCAACAATCCGCGCTATGCCGCGACGCTCAAGTCAGGTAACGATGCCGATCGCTTTGCCCGCAGCCTGCAGGATGCGGGTTACGCCACCGACCCGCTTTACGCCCACAAGTTGTCGCGCGTGATCGGGCAGACCCTGCGGGCAGTAGGCTGAGCATGATGACGGCAATCTCGCCCCGGCTATTGGACAAGGAAAAGGCCTGAACATGGCAGCATCGATTCTCGGCATTGGCATCATGGGCCTGAATGCGGCCCAGACCGGCCTGACGACCACGTCCCACAACATCAGCAACGCCAACACACCCAGCTTCAGCCGCCAAAGCACGGTGCAAAGCACGGCGGTACCGCTTTTTACCGGTGCCGGCTACATGGGGCAGGGGGCCCAGGTAGACACGATCCGGCGTTCGTACAGCAGTTTTCTCGAGGCGCAGGTTCGTGAGGCCACATCGCAATCGGCCCATGTGCAGGCGCTGCACCAGCAGGCTTCGAATATCGACAACCTGTTTGCCGACCCCTCAACCGGCCTGACGCCGGCGATGAACGACTTTTTCGCCAGTATCAACACGCTTTCTGCCAATCCTGGCGACAGTGCGGCCAGGCAGCAAGTGTTGAGCGCATCCGAAACCATGGCGGGCCGCTTCCGCGGGCTCGCCGATACGCTGCAGGACACGCGCCGTGACATCAATCAGCGCATTCAGACGTCGATTGAATCGATCAATGGTTCGGCGGCGCACGTTGCGGCGCTGAACGACAAGATCCGCACGGCACTGGGTTCCGGGCAAACGCCGAATGATCTGCTCGATCAACGGGATGCCATCCTGCGGGACCTCTCCTCCAAGGTACGCATCAACGTCGTCGCGCTTGCCGACGGCACTGTCAACGCGTTCATGCCCAATGGCCTCGGCATCGTGCTGGGCACGCAAACGGTTGCGCTGTCGGCACAGGGCGACCCGGCCGATCCCGCGAACACCGCGATCGGTCTGCAGACGACGGCGGGTTTCAAACCGCTGCGCGAAGCCGATCTCTCGGGAGGTGATTTAGGCGGCCTGCTTGCATTTCGCAGCACGGTCCTTGACAGCACCGAGAATGCATTGGGGCGGGTTGCTGCCACGCTGGCCAGCGCATTCAATGCGCAGCACATGGTGGGGATGGATCGGAACGGGAATGCCGGTACGCAGTTCTTCGTGGCCGGGGGCGGACCGATCGTCAACACGAACGCCAACAATACCGGCAATGCCGTGCTTGGTGCCAGCGTGTCCAGCATCAATGCGGCGACCACCAATGATTACCGGGTCACCTATACCGGCACCGGTTATGACGTGCGCAACCTGTCCGACAATTCGGTGCAGTCGTTTGCCACCCTGCCGCAAACCATTGGGGGCATTGCCATTTCGGTCACCAGCGGCACGCCGGCCGCCGGCGACAGTTTTCTGATTCAGCCGATGCGCGATGCGGCGCGCAACTTCACGGTGGCGATTCGCGATGCCAGTGCGATCGCTGCCGGCTATCCCATGCGGGGACAGGCGGCCGCGGCGAACACCAGCCAGTCGTCATTGCAACTGACCGGGGTCACACCGCCAGCCAACGCCAATCTGACACAGCCGGTGACGCTGACCTTTACCTCCGCCGGCACGTTTGACGTATCTGGGGTCGGAACCGGCAACCCCTCCGGCGTCGCTTTTTCGGCCGGGCAGGCTGTTTCCTACAATGGATGGACCGCCACCTTCAAGGGGAACCCCAAGGCGGGCGATGTCTTCACCATTGTTCCCAACGTGGCCGGGGTTGGCGATAACGGCAACCTCGAACAACTCGGCGCGGTGTACAGCGCGCGGCTGCTGGACGGTGCAAGCGCGAGTATCCACGATGCCTACGCCCAGATGGTCAGCCGGGTGGGCGTGGTCACCAACGGCGCCGCAGTCGATACCAAGGCCTATTCGGCGGTGGTGGCGCAGGCGCAGGCGGCTCAGCAATCCGTGTCCGGTGTCAATCTGGACGAGGAGGCCGCCAATCTGCTGAAGTACCAGCAGGCCTACCAGGCTTCCGGAAAAGTGATTGCCACCGCCAATTCCCTGTTTGAAGAGATCTTGAGCATCATGCGGTAAAGGATGATTTCCATGAGAATGAGCACACAGACGTTGTACGAGGCAGGAACAGCCTCGCTCGGATCACAGCAGACAGACCTGTTCAGGATCCAGCAGCAGATGGCCACCGGACGCCGCGTGCTGACGCCGGCAGATGATCCGGTATCGTCCAGCGCGATCCTGAATGCGCGGCAGGCACTGCATTTCAACGCACAGCATGCGGAAAACCAGACGGCGGCCAGCAATGCCCTGGGTCTGGTGGAGAATACGCTGGGAGCCGCCGGTGATGCGATTCAGGATGCACGGCAGCTGATCCTCTCGGCCAACAATGGTGCGCTCACGGATGCCGATCGACGCACGGTTGCCACGCAGCTGGAGAATCTGCTCAGCCAGCTCACCGGTATTGCCAACACGCGCGATGGCGGCGGCCGTTACATGTTCGGCGGTTTCAAGGACGAATTGCCGCCCTTTGCGCTCAATGCAACGGGCGGTGTGTATACCGGGGACGAGGGTGAGCGCCGCGTCGAAGTGGCGCCGCAACGCAGCATGGAAGTGACGACCAGCGGTGCGGCGACCTTCATGCGCATTCCGAACGGCAATGGCGTGTTCTCCGCGCGTGCCGGGGCCGCCAATGCGGGTTCCGGCGTGATCGATCCGGGGCAGGTGGTGAATCCGGCGGCCTTGACCGGGAACCAGTACCGGATTCAGTTTACCGGCGCTGCCACTTACGATCTGCTCGACGTCACCGCCGGCACCACGGTGTCCAGCGCCAACGCGTTCACGCCGGGAACCGCGATTACCGTGGCCGGGATGCAGACCACCATCGCCGGACAACCGTCGGCGGGAGACAGCTTTGACCTTGCCCCCAGCGCACAGCAGGATGTCTTCACCACGCTGCGCTCGATCATCACCGCACTCAATACGCCGACCAGTGGCACGGCGGGCACCACGCGGGTGACCAATCAGATCAACGCGGCGGTCATGGATCTTGACCGTGCCGCAGACAACATCCTGACGACCCGCACGCAAGTGGGTTCGCGCATGGCCGAACTGGATCGGCTGCAGGCCGTCAACAGCGCCTCCGGCATTGAACACCAGCGGCGCCTGTCCGAACTGGAGGATCTCGACTATGCCGCGGCGGCGTCGGATCTGACCCGCAAGCAGACCATGCTGCAGGCCAATCAGGAGACGTTTGCGCGCCTGGCCAAGCTGAGCTTGTTCAATTTCCTGGCGTGACAGGCCGTTGCCGGTACCCTGAGGTTCGGCCCGTCTGTGGTGGCGGATCCTTCTGGCGGGAGGCTCGCAGGGGCGCCGTCGGGTCGAACAGTGTCTGAACCAGACTGTCGCAGCAGGGCGCGGAAGAGGGCATCCGGAACCGGCTTGCTGAACAGGTAACCCTGCATGGTCTGACAACCGTGCGTGCGCAGCAGGGCAAGCTGTGCATCGGTCTCGACGCCTTCGGCAACCACCTCAAGCTTGAGGGTTCGGGCCATCGCAATGATCGCAGCCGTGATGATCTCGTTATCGTGATTGTCGTTGATGTCCGACACGAATGACCGGTCGATCTTCAGCTGATGAATGTCAAACTTCTTGAGATAGGCAAACGAGGAGTAGCCGGTACCGAAGTCGTCGATCGCCAGCCGTACCCCAAGACGTTTCAGGCGCTGCAGGCTGACGATGGTGGTGGCCAGATCCTTCATCAGCATCGATTCGGTGATCTCGAGCTCGAGAAGGTGAGCGGGCAGATTGGTGGCGTGCAGCACGTCCTCGATCATCTCGACGAATCCGGGCTTCTGGAAGTGTGATCCCGGAATGTTCACGGCGACCCGAATCGGCGGCAAGCCGTCTGCGATCCAGGAGGCGGCATCACTGGCAGCCTGCCGCAATGCCCACTCCCCGAAAGGCACGATCAAGCCGCTTTCCTCGGCAATCGGGATGAATACCGACGGTGGCACCGGTTTGCCTTCGTGCTTCCAGCGCATCAATGCTTCGGCGCCGACAATCTTGCCGCTCATCCCATCGATCTGGATCTGGTAATGCAGTTCAAGTTCATTGCGCTCGAGTGCCTTGTTGAGCGCCTGCTCCAGCTCCCAGCGCTGGCGGTCCGTGGTCTGCATCTCGGGCGTATAGGCGCACAAGTCATTGCGGCCCTGTGCCTTGGCCGAATACATCGCAGCGTCGGCGTTGCGCAGCAGTTCGTCCGGATCGACGCCGTCCTGTGGATATTGGGCAATGCCGATGCTGGCACTGACGAATGTCTCCTGGCCGTTGATGAGGAACGGGGCACGCAGCGATTCGAGCATGCGCTCGGCAACCTGCATGGATTGCTTCTCGTCCGTGATGTTGGTCAGCAGGACGACAAATTCGTCACCGCCCAGGCGGGCGACGATGTCACGGTTGCCATCCCGCCAGCGTACGCACTGGCTCAGGCGCTCCGCCACCTCGCGCAGGAGCATGTCGCCGGCTCCATGACCCTGGGTGTCGTTGACGTGCTTGAATCGGTCAAGATCGACAAACAGTGCCGCCAGTTTGCCGACCGACTGTTCGGCTTCCGCCACGGCGTCCTCAAACGCCACCTGAAACAGCCGGCGATTCGGCAACCCTGTCAGCGAATCGTAATTGGCCAGGGAGAGGATCTGTTCCTCGATGCGCTTGCGCTGTGAAATGTCCTGGATGGTGCCTGCGATGACGTCAATGGCGCCCGATTCCGAGCGTTGTGCCTGCGCCTCTAGCTGAACGAACGACAAGTCGTCGGCATTGCGCCCCAGACTCAGTTCGATCGCCAGTTCACCGCCATCATGAGCCAAGCGCGCCAGCGATCGCTCCAGCGCCTGCTTGTCCTCGCTTACTACGTGTTCGAAGAATGTTCCCTTGTCGACGACCCCGGAGGTCGTGCCGGCGCGCGCGATGCCCATGCTGATTTCGCAGGCGGTGACCTTGCCGGTGCGCAGATCGATCTCCCAGTTGCCCAGGCGGGCAATCTTCTGGGCACGCGCCAGTTTGGCGCGGCTCTCTTCGAGTTCCTGACGCATCCGGCTGGCACGCAGTAGATAGCGGGTACGTTGCGCCAGAAGCGTCCACTGATTCGATTTGACGAAGAAATCGGTTGCGCCCGCTTCGTAGGCGAAGGCGATCGATTTTTCGTCGTCCAGGCCGGTCAGCATCAAAATCGGAATATGCGCGCCGTTGGGTTGCAGGCGAATCGCCCTGCAGACGTCAAATCCATCCATGCCTGGCATGAGTGCGTCCAGCAGCACGCAATCGAAGGCCTGCTGTGAAAACTTGTCAAGTGCTTCCTGGCCGCTCCCGGCTTCGACGATACGCATGCCCTTCTGGGCGAGTACCGAGGCGGTCAACAGCCGGGAAACCGGATCGTCATCCACGAGCAATACGACGTCATGATCAGTCGGATGCATCGGTTTGCTCCTCTGCCTGCAAGACCTGCAGGCGCAAGATGTCGTCCATGGCCAACTGGACGGCAGATTCCACTTCGCACATCAGGTGTTGTGCACGGGAAAGTTGATCAATGCTTGCCGCCTGTTCGATCATTCGAAACAGCTCGGCCGCTTTCAGCGCACCAAAGTGCGTGTGCCCGGACTTGAGCGCATGGGCGGTGGCGCGCACCTCGGAGGCGTCCTGGTGGTGCAAGGCATCGCGCAGCTTCTGCAGATTGTGCGGCAC
Source organism: uncultured Burkholderiales bacterium (assembly GCA_964443245.1). GTDB lineage: Bacteria > Pseudomonadota > Gammaproteobacteria > Burkholderiales > JAEUOS01 > CANJDH01. Next base: position 60,827 of record CAYUEG010000002.1, read on the forward strand.
GCTAACGACGTAGGCCTCGCACAAGCGTCCGAGCAGGCCCGGGGCCCCAGCACGCTGCAGGCAGAGCAGGCCCTCAACAACCTCCCTGGAAAGGGATCGTGACGAAAGCAGCGTGACCGGCACCGCGGGTTTGGCGTATTGGCCGGCCCCTGGCGATGTCGATCCCCGGGATCCTGCCGACAACGACCGATCAATCAGCCATCGGTCCAGCATCTGGTGCAATTGTGCATCGGTAAACGGCTTGCTGAGGTAGTCCGAGAAGCCGGCGGCGAGGCATCGGTCACGATCGCCAGGAAGCGCATTCGCCGTCAGGGCAATGACGGGAATGTCGTCGGGCACCCGCAGGGGCGATTCCGAAGCGGCAGACTGGCGAATGGCGGTCGCTGCCAGAAAGCCGTTCATCACTGGCATCTGGCAATCCATCAAGACGATATCGAACGCTTCAGATGCAAGCCGTTCCAGCGCGGCCCTGCCATTTTCTGCACAGGCGATGTCGAAATCGCACCCTTCGAGCATGGTCAGGGCGATCTCCAGATTGATGGGGTCATCGTCGACCAGAAGCACGCGTACCGGACGTGGCCGGCCCAGCCGGGGCACGATGCACGGCTCGGTGTGCCGCGTCGTGACGGCGACGGGCACACAGGCAGGGGGTGACGAGGACAGGCGCACGATCGTCCCGGAAGGTCAATGCAGCATGGTTCTCGCGCCTTCGCGGTAATCGGGCGCAAGGGTGGCCGGGCCGACGCGCAAGCTCTTCAATTCGGCCTGCGCGTGGCGCAGGGAGAGCAGATTGACCACCCGGGCGACCAGTTCCGGCAGGTCGACTGGCTGCTCCAGGAAATCCGTCGCGCCAATGCGCAGGGCATCGCCCCGGAGGAAACGGGCGGATGGGTCATGCATCAGCACCACCGGATTGTCATCTCGGCCGGGGATCTGACGGAATCGGCGGATGAATTCCAGTCCGTCGGTCGCCCGCATCAGATGGGAGACCAGCACCAGGTCCGGTTCGTGTTCGAAGCTCCAGTCCAGGGCGGCGGCAGGATGCTCGAATCCGAGCACCGTTGCCAGCCGGCATTGACCGATGGCCTGTTGAATCCATGACACCTCTTCGGGTCGATCGCTTACAACAATGATATTCATGGTGACAAGGTTCCCCAGATTTGAAATGAATACCCCCTTTACGGCAGGGGTCGGGAAATCTTGATGATCGGGCGGTCGGAAGCCCCAAACTGGCCTGCATAAGACAACCTGTTCACCGCTTTCCGCTGCCGCCCGCAGGCGTAGAGTGCGGTGTCCCCATCGGCAATCCGGCAAATGTCCCCACCACCATGACAGCCGCTTTAGCTTCGCCTCAACCTGCCAACCCGACCGAAGCGGCCCGTGAGGTCATTCGCAAGCTGGCATTGGAGCGCATTCCGCCCACACCGGAAAACTACGCCCGCCTGTTCGCCGAGATTTCCGGAACGGAGGACCGGCACCCGGTGGTCGATTCGGTGCGCAAGTGGGCCGCCAGACTGGTGCGGGAGCCTGGCAGTGCAGCGCTCGGCCGGCAAGTGCTCAAGGCAGTCAAGCAGCAGAAATGGAGCGAACTGGATCAGGTCTTTGAGCAGTGTTCTAGCCAGCCGATTCGTGCACATGCCGAGTGGAGTGCCGTGGTCCAGGAAATGGTCCGCAAGTGGCCCGCCAGAAACGAACCGGCGGCTTGTGCACACAGCGCCGACCATGTGCTCAGCGCACTGCGCAGTGCCGAGGAAGATCCGGACTGCGGCCTGACCCAGCTGCGCGCCCTGGTACGCACCTGGGCCGATGCCGGAACGTCTCGTCCGCCTGCCGCCGCGTCGGCCGGTGCAAGTGCCGTGGCCATACCGGTCGAAACCGATGCGAAAGCGCAGCAGTTCCGTGAACTTCTGGCACGCACGCTTGAAATCGCTGTGGTGGAGCGGCTTGGGTACACGCCGGAACTGGCGGCCCATGCCCGCCGCCTGGCCGAACAGTGTCGCACCGTCCACAAGGCGAAAGAAGTGCTGCAGGTGGAGCAGGATCTGCGACAGTTCTGGGTGCGGCTGGAACTGCGCGGCGAAACGCTGGACCGGCTGATCAGCGGCTTGCTCAACCTGCTGCGCCTGATGATCGGCAACCTGGGCGAATTGGCCGGCGAAGATGCCCTGATCCAGGCGCAACTGGTGCGGGCGCAGCAATTGATTGCCGATCCGATCGACATCAACGCGGTGCATGAAGCCGAACGCAGCTTCCGCGAGGTTGCGATCCGCCAGGGCACCATGCGCCATTCCCTGGACGAAGCCAAGAACGCACTCAAGAGCATGGTGGCGCTGTTTATCGACCGGTTGGGCGCACTGACCTTAGCCACCGGCGACTTTCACCAGAAGGTGGGCGGATATGTCGCCCAGATCGAGGAGTCGGACGATCTGGCGAAACTGTCTTCCATCGTCGGGGCATTGCTGGCGGATACACGGATGGTACATGCCGATATGGAGCGCACCCACGACGAGCTGCAGCGGACGCGTCAGGAAGCGCAGGCGCGGGAAGCGCGGGTGCGGCAGCTCGAATCCGAGCTTGCCTCCCTTGGCGATCTGATCAAGGTTGATCCGCTCACCTCCGTGCTCAACCGGCGCGGTCTCGATGAGGCCTTTGCCGCCGAAGAGGCGAGGGCGGCGCGCAGCGGGACATCGTTGAGCGTGGCTTTGCTCGATGTCGACAACTTCAAGCGCCTCAATGACCAGTATGGGCACAAGACGGGCGACAACGCACTGACCCACCTGGCCGAAATCCTGCGCTCGACCATCAGGCCATCCGACAAGGTCGCGCGGTTTGGCGGCGAGGAATTTGTGCTCCTTTTGCCCGATACGCCGATGGAGGAAGCCGTTGCGGTGATGACGCGGGTGCAACGCGAACTGACACGGCGCTTTTTCCTGCATGAGAATGAAAAGATACTGATCACCTTCAGCGCCGGGGTTTCACAATGGCGCAAGGGTGAAACCAAGGAACAGGCATTCGAAAGGGCGGACGCGGCGATGTATGAGGCCAAGCGCACCGGCAAGAATCGCGTGGTCTGCGCGCCGCTGTCCTGAGGCCAGCGTGGAGCCGATCGTTCGAACTGCTCCGCCCCGCCGCCGCCGGTACTGGTCCCGGGACGCCGTTGCCGCTTCCGGCGGCATCTGGTCGGCGTTTGATGAGATGCCGATCGGCGTGCTGCGCATCAATGCACAAGGCGCGGCCAGCTACTGGAACCGTGCGCTCTCCCGTTTGCTGGAACTGGACCGGACCGGTCAGGACGCCCACCTGGCGCCGGATGCGTGCGCCACGCGCGGTCTGCGCGGGCTCGTCGCCGCCTGTCTGAAGCAGGTCGGGGTGGAAGGGCTGCCGGCGCCGGAATTCGAGATCCTGAACGAGGGTGGTGCGGTGCGTTACTTGCGCGCCTCCCCCTTCCTGGTGGAAAGCGAACTGGAGGAAGGGGCGTTCTGGTTTACGGTCGAGGACGCCGGCCGGACAAGAAGGTTGATGAACCTTCTGGCACAGAGCGAGGCCGACTCTCGCCTTCTGTCCGCGGTGGCCGGACATACGCAGAACATGGTACTCATTCTGGGCCGGAACGGCGAGATTGAATGGGTCAGCAAGACGTTCGAGCAATTCAGTGGCTACGCGCTTGCCGAACTGAAGGGGCAAAGGCGCGACCGGTTGTTCACCGGTGCCGATACCGATCCGACGGCGCTGCAGCGGATTGGGGCCAGCCTGGCCACCCATGCGCCGTTTACCGAGGAACTGCTGAGCTACAAAAAGTCGGGCGAAGCGTACTGGTCATCGATCGAGGCCTCTCCGGCCTTTGACATGGACGGCAATCCCGACCGCTTTGTACTGATTGAGCGTGATGTCACCGATCGCCGACGTGCCGTCGAAGCCTTGCGCGCCAGTGAAAGACGGTACCGGATGATCGTCAGCAGTGTCCGGGACGTGATCTTTCAGATCGATGGCGACGGGTGCTGGACCTTCCTCAGCCCCGCCTGGGAGCACCTGACCGGCTTCGCCGTGGAGCAATCCCTTGGACGTGCCTTGTGGGACGACCTTGATGCAGCCGACAAATGGCGCGCAGAAGTGGTGGTGCAGCAATTGCTGCATGCGCCGGATACCGTGGATGAGGGCATCTTCCGGGTGACCTGCAGGAACGGCGAACAGAAGTCGTTCGAATGGCGCATGCGCAGTGCGGCTGCGGAAAATGGCCTCGTGAGCTGTACCGGCACACTGCACGATGTCACGGATACGCAGCGGGCAGGTGAGGCCGTACGGCGCGTGGAACAGGAGCTTCTACGGCTCCAGGCACGTTATCAGGCAGCTGTCGAAGGGGCCAACGACGGCCTCTGGGAGCGGGACCTCGCCAGCGGGGTAGGCTATTACTCTGCACGGATGTGCCAGCTTCTGGGATTGCGTCCCAAGGAGCTGGTTCAGGAGACGGATGTCATCCTGATGTGTCTTCACCCGCAGGACGTGAACGCCTACCAGGAGGCTTTGGCACAAATGCGCCTCTCGCGGCGGGCCGAACCGCGCGATCTGCGCATTGTCATGCCAAAGGGGGCAGTGCAGTGGATTCGCCTCCGGGGAGGTGCCGTGTTCGATGCCGATGGCGTGCTCGAGCGAATCACGGGAACCGCCACCGATATCTCTGCGGAGAAGGAAGTGGAACACGAGCTCGACGGGTACCGGCAGCACCTTGAAGAGATGGTTGCCGAACGCACCGAGGCTGCCGACAACGCCAGAAGACAAGCCGAGCAGGCGAGCCAGGCCAAGAGCGAGTTTCTGGCCAACATGTCCCATGAGTTGCGCACGCCGATGCACGCAATTCTCAGTTTTGCCGATTTTGGCGCCGAAAAAACGGCTGTGGGCAATCATTCGCGTTCGAATCACTACTTTGCCACGATTCGCAAGAGCGGCAAGCGTTTGATGGATCTGCTCAATGACCTGCTTGATCTGTCCAAGCTGGAAGCCGGAAAAATGGAGCTGCGGGTCAGTTCGGTGGATTTGCGCGAAACCCTGGCCGAAGCGCTGGCCGAAGCCGAGGCCATGGCGCGTGTCAAGGGCATCCGCCTGATACTGTCGGGCACGGAACAAGCGCAGGTGGTCGAGGCAGATGCGCCGCGCATGTTGCAGGTTTTTCGCAATCTTTTGTCCAATGCCATCAAGTTCAGCCCGCCTGATGCCGTAGTCGAAGTAACGCTTGAAGGCAATGTCTCCCCGCCGAACTGGGCGGAGATACGTTTTACCGACAGCGGGGTCGGCATTCCCGAAGACGAACTGGAAGCCGTATTTGACAAGTTTGTGCAGTCAACCAAGACCAAGAGCGGTGCAGGCGGCACTGGCCTGGGCCTGGCGATTTGCCGGCAACTGCTGGCTGCGCATGGCGGCACCATCCACGCAGTGAATCGGGATGCGCCGCATAGCGGTTGCTCCTTCGTGGTGCGCATGCCGCGTTCTTCAGGTGGTCCGGCCGTGAACGACTGATTGGGAAGCAAAAATTGAAATGGCACATCCAGAAGCACCCCCTGTTGACCAGAGCCATGCGGAAAGTGCCAGGCGCAAACTTCTGGTGGTCGATGACGAACCTCTGAACATCGAGATCATCTGCGAGCATCTGGAGGGATTGGCCATCGATCTGGAAACCGCGGCCGATGGCGTGGCCGCCTGGAACATGCTCGATGCAGATCCGGAAGGCTTCGATGCCGTCCTGCTGGACCGGATGATGCCCGGAATGAGCGGGATCGAGGTACTGGAACGGATTCGCGCCGATCAACGTCTGCGCCACCTGCCGGTCATCCTGCAGACGGCGGCGGCCGGCCGCGAGCAAGTGCTCGAGGGCCTGCGTAGTGGTGCCTATTACTATCTGACCAAACCGTTCGAGCGCGACATGCTGCTGTCGGTCGTGCGCGGGGCGCTTGAGCAGAGCGCGCGCCGGCAGGATTTGCTGATCGACATCGTGGCAAGCAAGGCGGCGATGGAGGGGTTGCAGCAGGCCTGTTTCGAGTTCCGCACGCCCGCCCAGGTACGGGCCATTGCCGCTTTGCTTGCCAAGGTGGCACCGGTGCCGGAAATGGCGGTGATCGGGTTGAGCGAACTGATGCTCAATGCCGTGGAGCACGGCAATCTGGAAATTTCGTATGAAGAAAAGTCAGCGCTGTTGCAGGAGGGCCGATGGGAACAGGAAATCGCTGCCCGTCTGGCTGATCCGCGCAGGGGTTCGCGCAGTGCACAGGTAAGCGTGACGCGCAAGGCCGACGAGATCGTCTTTGAAATCGAGGATGAGGGTGCCGGCTTTGACTGGAGCAGGTTTCTTGAACTGAGTGCAGAGCGGGCATTCGACAGCCACGGTCGCGGCATCTCGATGGCGCGCAGCCTGAGCTTTTCGGCGCTGCAGTATCAGGGCTGCGGCAACCGCGTCAGGGCGGTGATCGCGTAACGCGACCCGGGTGGCGTGCCTGTCCGCCTTACTCAACCAGCTTGTGCTTGAGTGCGTAGTGGGTGACTTCAGCGTTGTTCTTCATGTGCATTTTCTCCAGGATGCGGGCGCGATAGACGCTGACTGTCTTCGGGCTGAGCGACAACAGCTCGGCAATCTGGGATAGCTGCTTGCCCGATGCAATCAGGCACATGGTCTGGTACTCGCGATCCGACAGGGATTCATGCGGAGGGGCATCGGATTCATCGACCAGATGGGTTGCCAGCGTTTCAGCCAGGCTGGGCGTGATGTAGCGCTTGCCGCGTGCCACCGTATGGATGGCTTCCAGCAGGCGTTCCGGCGCATGATCCTTGGTCAGGTAGCCTGAGGCGCCGGCCTTGAGCGCACGCAGGGCATATTGATCTTCCGGGTACATGGACAGGATCAATACCTGCATCTTCGGGTAGGTTTCCTTGACGATCTTCAGGATTTCGATGCCGTTCTTGCCCGGCATGCCGATGTCAAGCAGCAGGACGTCGCACGCGGCGCCACGCAACAGGCGCATCAGCTCACTGTATTCGCTGGCCTCCCCGGTGATTTCGATGGTCGGACTGTCGTCGGCGATCAGGCGCATGCCCTTGCGTACGATCGCGTGGTCATCGGCAATGACAACCTTGATCATGCTGCCGCCTTTCTTGAGCTGCCGGTCTTGCGCGGCAACGACACCATCACCGTGGTGCCGTCGCCCCCCGTGCCGCTGATCTCGACCCAGCCGTCAAGCGCGCGGGCCCGTTCCATCATGCCCTTGATGCCGAACGAGGTTTCCTTGTTGAGGTCATCGACTGCCATGCCGACGCCATTGTCGCGTATCTCCAGCGTGATGTTGCTGGCGGTGGCGAACAGGTGCGATTCGACTTTGCTGGCATGGGCGTACTTGTAGATGTTGGTCAAGGCTTCCTGGAAAATCCGGAACAGGGTGGTCGAGTGATCGATGTCGAGCTTGATCTCGTCCTCGTTGCTGTCGAACGACACCGGGATGCCCATGCGCTGGCTGAAATCCTTGGCTTGCCAGTCCAGTGCCGGAACGATGCCATCGTCCAGGATGCCGGGCCGGAGCGAACGGATGATGCGATTGGCTGTGCCCACTGCGCCATCGACCAGCTGTTGCATGTCGTCGAGTTTGGCGGAGGCCATCTCGTCGTTGGCCAGCCGCTTGCGCAGCCAGGCAGCGTCGGCCTTCAGGCCGGCCAGAATGCTGCCGATGTCGTCGTGAATCTCGCGTGACACGGCCATCCGTTCCTGCTCCTTGAGCGATTCCATGTGTGCGCTCAGTCGCCGCAATTCCTCGCGCGAGCGGGTGAGTTCGATCTCGGCAAGCTTCTGGGCGGAGACGTCGGTGATCACGCCGTCAAATACATGATTGCCGGCGTCTCCCGGGGTGACCGAAGCCGAGAGGTGGATCCACTTGGTGCTCTGGTCGGCGATGGTGACCTGCCATTGGCCCTGCAACGGCTTTCCGCTGCGCAGTGCAGCACTGACGGCGCTGCGAATCTCCTCCTGTCCCGGTGCATCAAACAGCTGCATGAAGCGGGCAGGGTCCTGAATGAATACCTCGGGCAGCACGCCGAACAATGCCTGGCAGCCGGCGCTGACATAAGTGATGCGGGCAGCGCCAAGGTCGGGCCGGAATTGCATGCGAAACAGCACGCCGGGAAGATTCGCCGAGATCGCCGCAACGTGAGACTCGCTTTCCCTTCTGGCGGCCTCGGCTTGTCGCTGGCTGGTGATGTCGGCCGCGAAGACGACCGTGCCGCCACCGCGCGAAGCCGGCAGGGGCGCCGCCGACACCAGCAATGCCGATTCCGTGCCGTCGTTCTGGCGCCAGGTAGCGGCAATGTTCTGCACCGGCTGGTGCGAGGCCACTGCACTGAAAGCCTGGTCCAGTACCTGCTGGTTGGCCGGGATGCGGTGCTCTGCCAGCCGGCCCAGTTCCAGCCCCGAGCCGGGAAACAGGACGTCCACTGCCGGATTCAGGAGGGTCACCCGGCGCTCGGCGTCAAAGGCAATCACGGCGACCGGCGAGTTGATCACCAGCGTGCGCAGGTAATCCTCCGACGCTTGCAGGCCGGCCAGGGCGCTCAGGCGGCTGCGGCGTACGGTGGCTTCCTTGATGGCGCGCTCGATGGCCGTCGGCAACCTTCCCAGATTGTGCTTCATGACATAGTCGTCAGCACCCTCGCGCATGGCTTCCACCGCCATGTCCTCGCCGACCGCCCCCGAAACAATCAGGAAAGGCATTTCCGCATCGTGCGCCTTGGCAATCGAAAGCGCCGCGCTGGCGGAGAAGCGCGGCATGCGGAAATCCGAGATGACAATGTCCCACTGGGCACCGGCCAGGGCTGCCCGCATGTCGGCCTCGTTGTCAACGCGCTGGATTTGCGGATCGACGGCGAACTGCGCCCTGCGCAGCGCGTGCCGGATCAGGGCGAAGTCGGTCTCCGAATCGTCCACCACCAGAATGCGGATCGGATGTTCGGGCAGTGCTGGCGGTGAAATGGCGCGCTGCTGCCAGTCGGCAAGGTGATCGGTGGCCGGAAACGTAGTCAAGTGTGGAAATTGGAAGACAGAAGGTGGATCGGACCGCTAATCACCGGAACACTGCGCCGGCACATTGCCTAGACTCTATTGTACAAATCCGGCCCGGTCCCGGCGGCGAGCGTGTTGCGTTCAGGAAAGGCAGCCAGTTGCCGTAATGGGACTGCAAGGGCGGGTGATGCTGGGTTGCCCCAATGGCAGGCATGGGCCTGCTTACCAACGGAGAAGATGATGCGATACGAGTTAGCGCGGCACGAAAATCAGGCCAAACTTTTCCTGAATGGCCGCTTCGACTATTCCTGTCACCGGGAACTGCGCAAGGCCTTTGACGACGCCTGCGCCCCGGAGAGCACGCACGAGCTGGTGATCGACATGCAGGGCGTTGACTACATGGACAGCTCGGCGCTGGGCATGTTGTCGCTGCTGCGCGACCGCTGCCGGGCCAACAACAAGAAACTGATCCTGGCGAACTGCCGTGCCCAGGTGATGCAGATCCTGAAAGTCACCAATTTCGACAAGCTGTTCACGGTGCAGTAAAGCCGGGCCGGTGGCACCGATACGGATTATCCAGTTCGGCCGGGCGGCGGCCTGGCCGGAGGCCCTGCGCAGCATTGTGGCCTCCTCCGAGTCGCTGGTGATTGACGAAGGGAGCTTCGAAGCGTCGATTGGCGTCATGGGGGATCTGGTCAGGTCGTTCCGGCCGGACCTCATTCTTACCCCCAGTTGTGGTGATGGCAGCCGCTTGCGGCAGATCGTGGAGCGAGTCCGTCATGCCGAGTCGCGCTGGTGGACCCACGTCTGGTGCGTCAATGGCCAGGCCGAAGACCTGATGGCCGGGGTCGACGGGTTGATCCCCGCCGACGCGGCGGCCGACTGGATTGCCGGCCGTTTCGACATGCTGGGCAAATTCATCTCGCTGCAACGCCAGACCCGCTCTGAACTGGAGCAACTGCATTTGCGTCTGAATGAGCATTTGCTGGAAATGCGCTCCGCTGCATCCATGATGCGCAAACTGATCGAGATGCCGGCCAACACCGTCTTGTCCGGTTACGTCTGGAATGCGCCGGCATCCAGTTTCAGCGGCGACCTTCTGTACGGTATCGAGTGCCAGGACGGTGCGCTTGAGGTGATCCTTGCTGATGGCGTCGGGCATGGGCTGGCCGCTGCGCTCAATGTCCTGCCGATCATTCCGCCGTTTGAGCGGCGCATTCGCCACAGCCGGCCTCTCGGCCAGGCCGTAGTCGATCTGGACAAGGCGGTTCGCGCCTACCTGCCGGCCTACCGTTTCATTGCCGCCACGATCGTGCGCGTGGATCCGTCCAAACGCCGCTTGCAGGTATGGAATGGGGGCAATCCGGATGCGCTGTTGTTCGACGACAAGGCGCGCCTGATACACCGCTTTGCCAGCCGCCACCTGCCGCTGGGGGTGGCTCCCGACCTGGGGCTGGATACCTCTATCGAGTCAGTCCATTTTCACGATGGCCATCACCTGCTGCTGTGTTCGGATGGCATCCTGGAGGCGACCAATGCCCATGGCGAAATGTTCGGCGAGGCGCGCCTCCTTGACGCGATCGCCGGGTGCGAGCCGCCACAATGGGTCATGGCAATCAAGGATGCAGTGGTGAACCATCTCCAGGGCGAATCGGCCCATGATGACCTGACCGTTGTGGTTCTGGATGTCGATCAAGTGACCGAGCGTGCACAGGCCAGCATGGCCGTCAACTTTGGTGTGCGGGCGGATTGACGTCGCGGTTGCGCACCGCAATCGCAGGGTGCCGTCGCCACGGCCACAGACCACCGACCGGTGAAAGCGGCAGGCAGCCTCGTGGGCCAGGGTTCAGACGCGGATGGCGCGTCCTTCCGTTCCGGAGCAGTGGGCCAGCAGGCTGGCGGCGATCCCGGAAAGCGGCAACACCTCGTGCACGGCACCGGCCGCAATCGCCTCACGTGGCATGCCGAATACCACGCAGGAGGCCTCGTCCTGGGCAATGTTGTAGGCGCCCGCTTCGCGCATCTGCAACATGCCCTGAGCGCCGTCCTTGCCCATGCCAGTCAGCATCGCCGCCACGGCGGACTTGCCGGCATGTTGTGCGGCGGAGCGGAACAGCACCTCGACCGATGGTCGATGGCGGTTGACCGGGGGATCGTCCGACAGCGCAGTGACATAGTTGGCGCCGCTTTTCTGCAGGGCCAGATGCCGGTTTCCGGGGGCGATATAGGCGTGCCCAGGCAACACGCGCTCACCGTGCTCGGCCTCCTTCACACTGATCTGGCACAAGCGGTCGAGGCGCTCGGCGAAGCTGCGGGTGAAGCCCGCAGGCATGTGCTGGGTGATCAGAATGCCCGGGCAGTCCGGCGGCATTTCCAGCAGGACTTCGCGGATCGCCTCGGTGCCGCCGGTTGATGCGCCTATCAGGATCAGCTTTTCGGTGCCGAGGTGGCCGATCGGGCGGGGGGGCGGCCGCTTTGGGGCGGAACCGACGCTGGCAGGGCGGAGTGGCATGCGGGCGCTTGCCGCCGCGCGAATCTTGTCGGTCAGGGTCTGCGCGTAGTCCAGCAGCCCGCGTGTGATGTCGAGCTTGGGCTTGGGCACGAAATCGACTGCGCCAAGTTCCAGGGCGCGCAGGGTCGCTTCTGCGCCAGCCTCCGTCAGGGAAGACACCATCACCACCGGCATGGGACGCAGTCGCATCACGCGTTCCAGGAAGTCGAGGCCATCCATGCGCGGCATTTCGATATCGAGCGTCATCACATCCGGGTTGAGGTCGCGCACCATCTGCCGTGCGACCAGAGGATCCGAGGCAGCACCGACTGCCACCAGATCAGGCTGCTCGTTGACGATCTTGGTCAGAAGGCCGCGAATCAGGGCGGAATCGTCGACGATCAGGACGCGGGTTTTCTTTGTAGTCATCGGTTATTCGCGGGTGAGGGCTCTTGGTGGGCCGTGCCCTGATCAGGCGAACAGCTCAATCTCGCCGCTGGCCGGCGCCGTGCTCAGCTGCTGGCGATACTCGCGCTCGCGGATCGCCACGGTATCGTTGTGCTTCTCGCGCAGATGGCGCACCAGCACCTTGCCGGAACGCGGAAAAAAGTACACCTTGCGCGGATAAATGCCTTCGAGGTCCTCGGCCATGACCGGGATCCCCTCCATCTTGAGAAACTGGCGCACGAACGCGGCGTTGCGCTGCCCGACATCCGAAGTGGTCATGCTCGCGACGACCGCACCGCCACCGAAGACCTTGGCTTCAAGGTGGGAGCGGGCAGCACCGGATCGTGCCAGTTGATTGAGCAGCAACTCCATGGCGTGAACGCCGTAGCGTGCGGACCCGGTGACGGCGTCGTCGCCCCCCCCTTCGGGCAGCATGAAGTGATTCATGCCGCCGATGCCGGAGCGGCGATCCCGGATGCAGGCGGCGACGCAGGATCCCAGCACGGTAGAAATGATGGTGTCCTCGGAAGACACATGGCAACCCCCCGGCAGGATCTTGGCCGCTTGCAGCCCGAAGTTGCGATCAAAGTAGAGGTGGGGCGGTGGCGTTCCGCCAATCGGCAGGGACATGGCTGTTGGCGGCTTTATGCGTCGGTTCGGCTGTAGACGGTTTTCCCCTGCAGCCTGAATTGCTGGCAGGTGGAGGCGATATGTTCGGAATGCCCGCAGAACAGCAGTGCCCCGGGCGGCATGACCCCGGCAAAGCGCTCAATGATGCGTTGCTGGGTGGGCTTGTCGAAATAGATCATCACGTTGCGGCAGAACACGGCATCGAACGGGCCCATGCGTGGCCAGACCGGGTCAAGCAGGTTGATGCGCTGGAAGGTGATGCGGTCACGCAATGCGGGCCGCGCCTTGACCTGCCCGCTGCGTTCATTGGTCCCCCGGAGGAAGTACTTGCGCAGAAGGGCGGGATCCACCGCGTGTGTTGCGCTTTCTTGGTACTCACCCGCCCCGGCAGTGAGCAGCACTTCCGTATCAATGTCACTGGCAAGAATCTGCAGGCGGCTGCTTGAATTGCCCAGTGCCTCAAGGGCTGTCATGGCGATGGTGTAGGGTTCCTCACCGGTGGAAGCAGCCGTGCACCAGATGCGGATCTCGGATTGGTGTTTCAGGGAGGCCAGGTGCTGTGCCAGCACCGGAAAATGATGGCCCTCGCGGAAAAACGCCGTCAGGTTGGTCGTCAGGGCATTGACAAAGGCCTCCCACTCGGTCGAATTCGGATCATCCAGACGATCCAGATACTGACTGAAGGAGGTGAGCCGGCAGGCGCGCAAGCGCCGCGCCAGACGGTTGTACACCATGCTTTGTTTGCCGGCGTGCAGGCTGATGCCCGCACGCTGGTGAATCAGACGCTGGACGCGCTCGAACTCACGGGACGTGAATGGGAACTCATGGGCGGAACCGGACGAGGCGCCGGAGGGCGCCGCCGGCAATGACACCCCTGCCATCGGCGCTGTGGTGCGTGCCGGTGTCCGCGGCGGCAAGCTGGCGACATGTCGTTCAGCACTGCGAGGCTGGTCCGGAGCGAATCTCAAAACTCCTCCCATTCATCTTCGGAGCTGCTCGCGGCCGTCATTTTCGACAGGGTCGCGCGCGCCGTTGCCGGGGCAGGGCGCATGCTGGCCGTGGGCTTGGGGCCAGAACCGTTGGTGGGAGCGGGTTTCGGGCTGTTTCCGAGGGAGGGGGAAGGGTTGGCACCATCGACCACGAAGACACCGACGGTCTGGG
>CAYUEG010000003.1:0-18558 GCA_964443245.1 uncultured Burkholderiales bacterium
ATGAATCAGGGCACCATACTTCTGGTGGAAGACAACGAGGATGACGTCGACCTCACGCTGCGGGCGTTCAAGCGTTGCAATCTGGCCAACGAGGTGATTGTCGCTTCGGACGGCGCAGAGGCGCTCGACATCCTGTTCAAGACCGGTGCCCATGCGGGTTCGACCCAGCCGTTGCCGTCATTGATGATTCTGGACCTGAACCTGCCGAAAATCTCCGGCCTGGACGTGTTGCGACGCGTGCGCGCCGACGAGCGCACCCGTTTTCTGCCTACCGTGGTGCTGACCACCTCTCTGGAGGAGCAGGACGTCATCAACAGCTATGCCCTGGGTGCCAATGCCTACGCCCGCAAGCCGGTGGCGTTCGAGGAGTTTCTTGAGGCAACGGCGCGGCTGGGCCTGTTCTGGATGATGGTCAATGTGCCTCCCCCTGAAGCGGCACAGCCAAAGCGGTAAGGTGCGCGTTCGCCCAGATCAGCAGCCGGGCAGATGAAAAAAGGCACCCCGAAGGGTGCCTTTTGTATTGGTGGAGAAGAAGGGGATCGAACCCTCGACCTCCGCATTGCGAACGCGACGCTCTCCCAGCTGAGCTACTTCCCCAATGCCCGCATTCTAGCAAAGGCGCTGGCTGATTTCAGCCCTCGCCGGTGCCAGGACACCGGTTCGGGGCGCCCCATCCTTCGCTAAGCGGCCTTGCGCAGGATGCCGTACAACTCGTCCTTGAGGAGCAGGCGCCGTTTCTTCAGGCTCTCCAGGGCAGCATCCGATTTGGCTTCCACGCCATCCTCGATCCGGACGATTTCCTTGTCGAGGCTCTCGTAGTCGCTGCACAAGCGGGAAAAGTGGTGATCCTGGATCTTCAGGGTGTGAATGCGCTCACGATGATCGGGGAATTCCTTGACGAGCGGGTGGTGTTCGACTTGCATGGAGCCTCCTGCGGGATGAATGGGTTCATCTTAGGCAAGCGGCGGGTTGCTCCCTTGATGCGGATCAAACAAAGCGCATCCAATGTCCATGGGGGCGTCGGCCCGACGGGATCCGGAAGGTCAGGCGCCAGTGTGCCCGAGGGAGGCGATATGGGTCGCCATGGCATCGAGCACTGCCTGCGATTCTCCGAGCGCCGGGTGCAGGCGGAACGTGGCGTGGGGATGGCGTGTTTGCACCTCCTTGACCAGCAGTGGCAGATCGCGTTTCAGGTGGCCGCCCTGTGCCATGAAGGCCGGAACAATGTCGATGTGACGTGCACCGCCCTCAACCAGACGGTCTACCGCGAGCGGCAGATCGGGCTGCATGAACTCCAGATAGGCAATCTCGACCGGGGTTTCGGCCTGCCGCAACTTCACGGCGGTGCGCAGGCGCTCGAAGGGCTGGGCCCATTCCGGGTCGCGCGCGCCGTGGGCAAACAGGATCAGTGCACGGTTCATCATGAGGGCATCACATCAGGATGATGTCGTACTGTTCCTGGGTATGCGCCGTTTCCACCGCGAGAGAAACCGGTTTGCCGATGAAATCGGACAGCATCGCCAGGGATTGGGATTCTTCCTCGAGGAACATGTCGATTACCGATTGGGAGGCGAGGATGCGGAACTCCTTCGGATTGAACTGCTTGGCTTCGCGGGTGATCTCGCGCAGGATCTCGTAGCAGATCGTGCGCGCGGTCTTGATCTCGCCGCGGCCGTGGCAGGTCGGGCAGCCTTCACAGAGGATGTGGGCGAGCGATTCACGGGTACGCTTGCGCGTCATCTCGACCAGGCCCAGTGCCGTAAAGGAACTGACGGAGAGTTTGGTGCGGTCCCGCGCCACTGCCTTGTTGAGCTCGGACAGCACCGCTTCCTGGTGCTCGGCGTTGTCCATGTCGATGAAGTCGGCAATGATGATGCCGCCCAGGTTGCGCAGGCGCAGCTGGCGCGCAATGGCCTGCGCGGCTTCCAGGTTGGTCTTGAAGATGGTGTCGTCAAAATTGCGGCCGCCGACGAAGCCCCCGGTATTGACATCGATCGTGGTCATGGCCTCGGTCTGGTCGATGATCAGATAGCCGCCGGATTTGAGGTCCACCCGGCGTGCCAGGCCGCGCTCGATCTCGTCTTCCACCCCATACAGGTCGAACAGCGGGCGCTCGCCGGTGTAGTGGGAGATCCGGCTGACCACATTGGGGGTGTAGTCGCGCGCAAAGGCGGTGAGCTTGGTGAAGTTCTCGCGCGAATCGATCTGGATGCTGACCGTTTCATCACGTACCAGGTCACGCAGGGCGCGCTGGGCCAGGGAGAGATCCTGATAGAGGGCGGCGGGCGCCTGATACCTTTGCGCATTGGCCTGGATGTCGGTCCACAGCTTGCGCAGGTAAGTGACGTCGTTGGCGAGGTCGGCGTCGGTCGCCGCTTCGGCCATGGTACGGATGATGAAGCCGCCGGTTTCCCCCTCGGGAATCAGGTGGGTCAGCTTGTCGCGCAGGGCTTCGCGTTCCGATTCGTTCTCGATGCGTTGCGAAATGCCGATGTGGTTGTCCTGCGGCAGATAGACCAGCATGCGCCCGGCAATGCTGATCTGCGTGGAGAGGCGCGCGCCTTTGGTGCCGATCGGATCCTTGATCACCTGTACCAGCACCGGCTGCCCTTCGTGCAGGATATGCTCGATCGGCTTGGTCGGCTTGTTTTCGCCGCCGTTGCCGTTGTGATGACTCTGCCGGACTTCCCAGATATCGGCCACGTGCAGGAATGCGGCGCGCTCCAGCCCGATGTCGATGAAGGCTGACTGCATCCCGGGCAGCACGCGCGCCACCTTGCCCAGATAGACGTTGCCGACCAGGCCGCGGCTGGCACTGCGTTCGATGTGCAGTTCCTGCACCACGCCTTGCAGCATGATGGCCACGCGGGTTTCCTGCGGGGTGATGTTGATCAGGATCTCTTCGCTCATCGGGCGGTGGGAGCAGGTGAAAGCGGGAAACCGTTGGGGCACAAGGCTTCCAGGGCATTTGTCGGCGGCAGTTCGAAATGGCTACCGACATTGCTATGATACCGCCGAGCATACCCGATAATGGGGCAACAGCGGATTTCTACCAGGAAAGCGGGCAGACATGACCATTTTGATCAAGCGTTCCATCTCGTTGGCAGCAGCCAGGCTCATGGCCGGTACGTGCCTGGCGGTCGCGGCGGGAAGCGCTGCAGGGCAGGAGACGTTTCCATCCAGACCGGTGACAGTGATTGTGCCGTTTCAGGCCGGTCAGGGGGTGGACATCATGGCGCGTGCCCTGACGACCGAGCTGGCACGCATCACCGGGCAGGGTTTCCCGGTCACCAACCGTGAAGGTGCGGCGGCCACCATCGGCTTTGCTGCCTTGTCCAATGCCAAGCCGGATGGCTACACCATCGCCATCTCGCCGAATACGCCGTTGACGGTGGCGCCGCACATGCTCAAAAGCGTCACCTACACCTATGACGCGTTCGTGCCGGTCTGCCAGAGCTTCGAGAACGTGATGGCCGTGTTCGTCGGCCCCGGCTCACCCTACAAGACGCTCAGGGAGCTGATTGCGGCAGCGCAGGCCGCGCCGGGCAAGCTCAACTGGGCCACGACCGGCGTCGGCTCGGTTCCGCACCTTTCCGGCGCGGCCTTTCTCCAGGCCGCGCAGGTGCAGGCCACTCACGTACCGTTTCGCGGCGAGCCGCAGATGTTGCAGCAACTGGTCACCAGCGAGGTCGGCTTCGCGGCGGCGTCGGTGTCGGGCATGGTAGGCAAAGGGGTACGCGCCCTCGCAGTGTTTTCAGACCAGCGCCACTCCGCCTTTCCGGATGTGCCGACCATGGCCGAGCTTGGCTTCCCGGCTGGCGTGCCGGGGCTGAACGGCATGTTCGCCCCGCGCGGCACGCCGGAGCCTGTGCTGGCAGTGCTGGAAAAAGCCTGTGCCGATGCCACGGCGTCGGAGGGTTTTCGCACGTCGGCCGGGCGCCTGCACCAGCGCGTGGCCTATCTGGGCCGGCGTGACTTTGATCGCCGCCTGCGCGCTGACTATGACGAAAAGGCGAAGCTGATTCAGTCGCTGAACCTCAAACCGGAGTAGGGCGCCGCGGTCCGGCGTTCTGCAGGTTTGGGGAGGGGCACGGGGCCCGGAGACGGGCAGCAGTGGCGGATGGGGTGAGATTCGAACTCACGAACGGGTTGCCCCGTCGCCGGTTTTCAAGACCGGTGCATTCAACCGCTCTGCCACCCATCCTACGCCCTACATTTTAACCCGGCATCCGTGTAGAGTGGCGGCTGCGATTCATTGCGAGGAAACCATGAAACTTTCAGGGTTGCTTTTGGGCCTGGTCCTGCTTGCGGGCGTGAGCCATGCAGCGGATCCGTTGCCGATTTTCGATGCGCACCTGCACTACAGCCATGATGCCTGGGAGACCATCACGCCCAAGGAGGTGGTGGGCATGCTGCGCAAGGCCGGCGTCAAGCGCGCGCTGGTGTCCAGTTCTGGCGACGATGGCACCCAGCGCCTGTATCAGGAGGCGCCGGATCTGATCATTCCGGAACTGCGGCCGTATCGCACGCGAGGTGAGGTAGGCACCTGGTTTCGCAGCGACACGATGATTGCCCACCTGGAAGACCGGCTCAAGCGCTACAAGTACGTCGCCATCGGGGAGTTTCATCTCTACGGCGCTGACGCCGATCTGCCGGTGCCACGGCGCATGGTGCAGCTGGCCAAGGAGTACAAGCTGTTCCTGCACGCACACTCGGATGCCGACGCCGTGGAGCGGCTGTTCAAGCAGGACCCGCAGGCGCGCATCCTCTGGGCGCATGCGGGCTTTGATGCACCCGCCAAGGTGCGCGAGATGTTGCGCAAGCACAAGAACCTCTGGGCCGACCTGGCGTTTCGCAGCGACCACGGCAGCGGTGGCAAGGTCGATCCGGAGTGGCGCGCCGCGTTCATGGAGTTTCCGGATCGCTTCATGGTGGGAACCGACACGTTCACGCCCGAGCGTTGGCACTATGTGCCGGAGCACGCCAACTGGACGCGCCAGTGGTTGAAGGATTTGCCGCCGGCCGTGGCCGAGAAGATTGCCTACAAGAATGGCGAGGCACTGTTCGGCGCCATGCTGAAGAAATGAGGCGTGCCGATCGCAGTCTGTGCCGGCACCTGTGCCTGGCCGGGATGGCGATGCTCCTGCTGGCCATGGCAAGCGGGGCTCGTGCCGCCTGCGATGCGGGGCCAGGGGTGATGACCGGCAAGACGGCCCGTGTGGCGCTGGCGGCTCGTACTGTCCCGGCCACCATCAAGGTGGGCGAGTTGTTCGCAGTGCAGGCCGAAGTGTGTCCGCAAGCCGGCGTGGCGGTCAAAGGCCTGAAAGTTGATGCCGGCATGCCGGCCCACAAGCATGGCATGAACTACCAGCCCAAGGTGGCGCAAACCGGCCCGGGCATGTTCAACGCGACCGGTTTGATGTTTCACATGCCAGGCCAATGGCAGTTCACGTTCGACGTGGAAACGGCGGCCGGCCGCGAGCGCATTCAGATCAACCACACCGTGGAGTGATGGGCAGATTCGTGCGCCAATGGCCGCTGTGGTGGCGTGCCAGTTGCCTCAGGACCTATCTGAACGCGGTCGGGAATGCAGGCTTGAAAGCGGGCCTGGCCGCGTGTCTGGCTGTCAGCATGACGGCTTCGGCCGAGGCTCCGCAACCGGTTTCGGGAGCGGCAGCAGCGTTCTCGCCGCAGGAGATTCGGCGCATTCTTGCCCACGGACCATGGCCGCAACCGCTGTTGCGCGATGCCTCGAATCGGGCATCGGGCAATGCCCAGGCCATCGCGCTGGGCCAGACGCTGTTCTTCGATGCGCGCCTCTCGCCCCGCGCCGACATGGCGTGCGCCACCTGCCATCAACCGGGCCGCGGCTTTACCGACGGGCGTGACCGCGCACAGGGGAGCGGTGATGCCAAACCCCGGCTGGACCGCAATACGCAAGGCCTGTGGAATGTGGCGCACGGACGCTGGTTCGGCTGGGATGGCGGTTCGGACAGCCTGTGGAACTTTGCCTTGCGGCCCCTGCTGCATCCGGACGAACTGGCGTCATCGGCGCAGCATGTTGCGGGCCTGGTGCGAAACCAGCCGGATCTGGCCTGCCGCTACGTCAAGGCCTTTGGCCAACAGGACGGCGCCGGGGCGGTTCCAGACGAACGGGTGATGGTCAACGTGGCCAAAGCCCTTGCCGCGTATCTGGAGACCCTGCAATCGGGAAAAAGCGATTTCGATTTTCTGCACGATGCGCTGGCGCGTGGCGATCTGCAGGCTGCAAGCAGCTACCCGGCTGCGGCGCGCCGCGGTCTGGCCATCTTTACCGGCAAGGGCAACTGCAGCACCTGCCATTTCGGGCCCAACTTTTCGAACGGGGAGTTTCACGACATCGGCATTCCCTATTCGCTTGGCCCTGGCAGGGTCGATGCGGGCCGGCATGGCGGCATTCGCCGCGTGAAGGCGGACAAGTTCAACCTGCTCGGCATGTATTCGGACGACGCTTCACGCGCTTCCGGCAGCCGTACCCGCCACGTCGCCGAAAGCCATGTCACCTTTGGGCAATTCAAGGTTCCATCGCTGCGCAATGTGGCGCTGACCGCACCCTACATGCACAACGGCAGGCTGGCCACCTTGCACGATGCCGTGCGCCACTACTCAGAACTGAACGAGGAGCGCCTGCACCAGGATGGCGAGGCGCTGCTCAAACCCCTGCGCCTGTCCGACGGGGAAATCGGCGATCTGGTGGCCTTTCTGGAGACGCTGACCAGCCGCACGTTTGCCGATGTGCGCCCGGCACTGCCTCCCTGTGTCGCCGGCACGAAATGACCGCGCTGGCGCCGTTGCCGGATGCACGTGGGCAATGGGCTGAAGAATCGGATGAGACGCCCTGAATCGGTGCGTCGGCCGGTGCGTCGTCAAACCTGAGGACCATTTGTGCATTAAATGTGGCGTGGTGTGATTTAAGTCACTTGACCTGATTCATGACATCGGCATACTACGCCATGTCAATGTCATAACGTCGAGGACGCCATGGCCGCAACCCAACAGCAACGATTGTTTGACCAGTGCCGCGAGATTGCCCGTACGCGCCTGGGTGAAGTCATCTCGGCCGCGCTGGCCAAGGTAGACGAAGACCTGTTCACCCTGGCCGACAAGACCGTGGAAAGGGAGGAACAGCGCGTGTACCTGGACGCGATGGCCCGCATTCGCGAGCACCGCGCCGGGCTGCAGCAACGCTTTGAAGACTGTTTCGGCGACCTGTACGCCAAGAAGCTGGGCGCAGCGGAAGGCAAGGCCGCGCCCAAGCCCGCCGCGGATTTCGGCGGGATCGAACTCTCGCTGGTATCGCATTCCAAGATCGAACATGGCATCGTGATTGACCGGCTGGCCCAGGGGGTCAAGAAGGGCGCCGACGGCGAGGAGATGCTCGGCATTCGTGCGCGCTTCGGCCACCTGCTCAAGCGTGACACGCTGGACGATGCCGACAATCCGCTGGCGCCGGAATTGATCCTCGAAGCCCTGCGGCTGGCGTGCAACCAGATTCCGGCGAGCAATGCTGTCAAGCAGGCGCTGCTGTCGGCGTTCCAGCCCTATCTACGCGCGTCGATCAACGATGTGTACCACGCGGTCAACCAGACGTTGGTGGCGCACCAGGTACTGCCGCAAATCAAGCATACGGTGCGTACCACGGCGGACCCGATGGGCGCGACCGGTCGCATGGCCGCGCTTGGCACCTCGCAGCGCATGCCGGTGCTGGGCAATACCCAACGCATGGGACTGCTGAACGCCGATCGGGTCGAGGCGGCAGAGCGCCCGGCGCACCGCAGTGGCTGGCTCGGTGGCAGCGTCGGCAATGAAGCCACGAGCCTCGGCACGCTGCTCGCCGGCCTGGCCCAGGGACGGATCGGCGCGCCGGGCGAGGCGCTGGGCCTGCTCGCCAACCCCGAGCGCTTTCCGGCCGGTCCGGGCGCCCAGCGCGCCAGCGTCGATCTGATGCAATCGCTGGGGCACCTGCAGTCCTCGGCCAATCTCGGCGTGGACGCGGCGACCACCGTACCGGGCTACCTGCACCAGATGGGCGCAAGCCTGCAAGCGCAGGGCACGCCGCTGGACCAGCTGACGATCGAGCTGGTCGCCCTGGTCTTCGATTTCCTGTTTGCCAATCAGGCACTGCCCGACTCGGTCAAGGGCAGCATTTCGCGTCTGCAGATTGTGGCGGTCAAGGCGGCCTTGCTCGACCGCAGCTTTTTTGCCCGGCGCGAACACCCGATGCGCCGCCTGCTTGACCGCATGGCCGAGGCTGGCACCGATCCGATGGTGGATGCCGGAAGGGACAGTCCGTTTGGTCAGGCTCTTGCCGAACTGGCAGACGATCTGTGCCTGCGCTTCGCCGATGATGTCGCCGTCTTCGATGCGGCCATGGAACGTCTTGATGCACTGGTGCTGGCGGAGCATGCGCGCCACACGGCAGCCAGTGCGACAGCGGCCGCGGCACTGGCTGCCGAAGAAGCGAAGGCGGCGGCACTGGCCCATGTCCGGGCGGACCTGGCGCTGCGTGTGACTGCCACCACACCCGATTTCATTCGGCAGTTTCTGGATCAATGGTGGGTGCATGCCGCCGTCGAGGCGGATCTGGCAGGCACTGAGGGCGCGGACGGCGTCACTGCCCGGCTGGCGATTGCGACCGACCTCGCCTGGAGTGTGGAGCCCAAAGCCAGAGCCGATGTGCCGACCCTGGCTGCCATTTTGCCGGGCATGATGCGCGGGCTGATGCGCGGTGCGCGCAGCGCCGGCATGCCCGACGAGGCGCGCCAGGCGTTTTTTGGCGCCCTGATGCAGGCCCATACCGACGCCATCGCCGCTGCCAAGGGTGCACCAGCCGAGACCAGGGTGATGGCGCGGCCGAGCGCCGAAGAAGGGGTACGGCGCGCCGTCATGCCGGTCGTCGTGCCGTCGGATGCATGGGAGCAACAGGTCGGGACCCTGCGCAAGGGCGACGTGGTCGAGTTCTCCGACGCGCACAAGGTAGAGCGCTTTCGTCTGGGCTGGGTCAGCCCGAAAAAGACGGTCTACCTGTTCCTCGGGCAGGGGGCGATGCGCCAGCTGGCGGCGCCCGAGCTGGCTGCGCTGCTCCGGCAGGGGTTGGCCGTGTTGCCGGTGCCCGACCTGCCTGCGGTGGATCAGGCGCTCGATGCGATGGCGCATGCACCGTCCGGTACGGAGGCCATCCGGCGCGCAGCCTGAGCCGGCCTCATGGCCGCAAACCCTTGGTGGGAGCGGATCACAGGCCGATGTGGCAGGGCGGCCGGGCGCGCCGGGTGTCAGCGCATCAGGCGCGGCGCCGTTGTTCGACCAGCATCACCGTGACCCCGGTGACACAGATCAGCCCCATGCCGACGAAGGTGAGGGCATCGGGCAACTGCTGGAAGAACACCCAGCCGGAGAGCGTGGCCCAGACGATCTGCAGATAGACCAGCGTGGCGATGAACGACGCCGAAGACCAGTAGTAGGCGCGGATCAGGCACCACTGGCTGAGTGCACCGGTCACCCCCATCGACACCAGCAGGAAGACCTGCCAGGTCGTGAGATCGCGCGGCCAGCCGCCCCAGACCTCCTGCAATGGCAAGGCCAGCAGCGATGCCCCGGTGCCGACCAGCGAGGCGAGGAAGATCGTGGCCACCGAACTGTCGATTGCCGAGAGCTTGCGCGTCAACAGCTGAAAGCCGATGTTGCACAGCATGGTCAAGAGGATGAAGAACACGCCGATCGGGTCCAGATTGTTGCCGGGCCGCACGATGATCAGCATGCCCAGAAAGCCCAGGCACGCCCCCGCCCAACGCACCCAGGTCACGCGTTCGCCCAGCAGCGGACCAGCCAGGAGCATCACAAAGAACGGGGTCAGAAAGTTGATCGAGGTGCCCTCAGCCTGCGGCAGATAGCGCAGCCCGGTGAAGAAAAAGAGGGTGAAGCCGGCGAGGAGCAAGCCGCGCACCAACTGCAGCACGGGCCGCTGGGTACGGGTGAGATTGCGAAACACGGCCCAGCCCATGGTGGGCGCGAACACGGCCAGCATGAACAGCGCGTGCAGACCGTGCCGCGTCAGGCTGATCAGGGGAACACCCATCTGCGTGGCGAGCGCCTTGGCGGTGGCGTCCAGGAACGTGAACAGCACGTGCGCTCCCACCAGGAACGCGAAGGCGCGCAGCAAATTGTGATGGGAGGGGGCCAGGGTCGGGGAAGACAACGGGGAAGACGGGGGAACGGCGGGCGAGCGGGCTGCCATTATCGTCCATGCCAATAGCGTGGCCGTTCGTTGCGCCAGGTGCTGGCGGCAATACCGTCTGCCGCGAACCTCAGCGTGACGGCACCGTCACGGTCGGTGCGCAAGATGCGCGCGCCTGCTTGCGCGTAGCGCTGCAGCACTTCAGGCGCGGGATGGCGAAAGCGGTTGCGATAACCCACCGGCACCACGATGACGGAAGGGTTGACCGCGCGCAAAAAACCGGGGGTGGAGGAGGTTTTGCTGCCATGGTGCGGTGCCAGCAGCACATCGGCCGCCAGCGGGGCACCGGCCGCGACCAGCGCGGTCTCCACGTCAGACTCAATATCGGCCGTCAGCAACACATGCCGCCCGTGCGCGGTGATCCTGAGGACGCAACTGGCGGCGTTGTCCCTGGTTTTCCTGGTGGCAGGCGCCGGGTCCGGGTGCGCAGGAGGGTGCAGGAACGTGAAGCTGACGCCTTCCCAGTTCCAGCGCTCACCCGCCTGACACGCGCTGCGAGGTGTGTGGCCGGCGTGCAAGGGATGGTCCGGCGGCAGCGAGGTGAAGAGCTGCGCGACTGCGACGCCTTCCAGGACCGACTGCGCGCCGCCGGTGTGGTCGCTGTCGTCATGTGTCACGACCAGGGTGTCCAGCCTGGCAATCCCCTCGCCACGCAGGAACGGCAGGATGACGCGATTACCCCCGTCTGCATCCGGCGAGTAGCGCGGACCGGTGTCGTAGAGCAGCGCGTGTTCACTGCTGCGCGCCACGATTGCCAGACCCTGGCCGACGTCGAGCACCGTGAGCCACAAGTCGCCAGCCGGTGGCCTGGGCGCCGGCCAGAGCAGCATGGGTAGTAACCACAGCAACCCTTGCAGGCGCAGCCGGGCACTCAGGGGGGCGAGGCAGAAGACGACGCCCGCGACGGCCAGGCCCACCGTCCACCATGGCGGCGCGGCGCGGCGCCAGACGGCGCCTTCGAATCCATCGAGCCACGCCAGATACGCGACCAGCCAGTCGGTACAGGTGTGGGCGAGGGTGGCGAAAACGTCGATGGGGATGGTCGCCGCCAGCAATGACAACGGTGTGATCACAAAGCTGACGATCGGGATGGCGAGGGCGTTGGCAAGCGGGCCCACCAACGACACCTGCCCGAACAGCGCCAGCGTGAGCGGGGTGAGGCCCACGGTAATCGCGGCCTGTGCGCTCACCGCGGTCCACAGCCAGTGTCGGTTTGGGGCACGGCCGTGTGCCGCCAGCAACAGCAGCGCGACCGCGCCGAACGAGAGCCAGAAGCCAGGGGCGAGCGGTGCCCAGGGATCCATCACGCAAACCAGCCCGAGCGCGATCGCAAGCACCCTGAAGCCGGAACCGAACCAGCCGCGCCACAGGGCCCAGGCCGCCACCCCGAGCATGAACAGCGTGCGTTGAGCCGGCACACCCCAGCCGGCCAGCAGGCAGTAGGCGAGTGCTGCGAGAAAGCCGATCAATGCGGCGGCCTTCGGGGCTGGCAGCCACAGCATCAGGTGTTCCGAGCGGCGCCACAGTGCGAATCCGAGCCAGGCAAACAGCGCCGCAATCATCGTCACGTGCAGGCCGGAAATGCTCATCAGGTGGCCGACGCCCGTGCGGTTGAACAGCTCCCAGTCGTCACTGTCGATGGCGCGCTGGTCTCCGATGGCCAGTGCGACCACCACGCCGCCGTAGGGGGCGCCTGCCAGCGCGGACTGCAACCGATCGCGGATCTGTTCACGCAGGCGATTGACGGACGTGCTGATGCCGGGGACAAAATGGGCAAGGCGCTGGTTGGCCGCGCCCGCCTGCTGCCGCCCTTGCGGACGGACGTAGCCGGTGGCGCGAATGCCGCGTTCGAGCAGCCACGCTTCGTAGTCAAAGCCGTGCGGATTGGCGCTGCCATGCGGCTTCTTCAGGCGCACCGTGAGCTGCCAGCGCTCGCCCGCGCGCACCGGCACCTGCGGCATCAACATCGGCGGCGCATCGAAGCGGCCGCCGACGGCGTCGTGGCCGCCGTACCAGGCGAGTTGAAGATGCGATGGCACCGGCGCGTCCGGCGTGAGGACTGATTCGACGGCAAACTCAAAGCGCACACCGCGCTCGAACGGCTGGGGCAGGGAATCAATGATGCCCACCACACTGACATCGCGGCCTTCCCAGGCTTCCGGCAGGGCCTCCGCAAGGCGCCAATGCGCCATGCCGGCTGCCCAGACAAAACCGAGCATGCCAGCGGCGGCGATCTGCAGCCACCAGAGCGGGCTTGTCAGGGCAGCCACGTGTGCATCCGTGCCAATCGCCTTGCGCACCGGCCAGGCCCAGACCAGGGTTGCTGCCGTCAGCAGGGTCAACAACACGGGCCAGCCCGGCAACGCCGCCTGCCACTGCAGCACGCCGCAGCCGAAGGCAAACAGGATCAGGGCGGAGCGCATTCGGTGCATTGTACGAGCCACCCTGATGGCGGTGGCGGGCCGCAAATCGAATCCGCTACACTTCAGCCATGCCTGCGCTCCCGCGTCAATTTTCTGCCGTTGCCCCGCGGTACCACGCCTGGGCGGTGCGCGGACTGATCGGGTTCGGATTGGCGCTCGTGCTTGTGATGGCCGGCTGCAGCGATGCCTGGAACAACCCCTACTCAGCGGCGGAGGGTGCAGACAACACGCTCTACACCTCGTTTGCCGAGCGCCCCAAGCGACTCGATCCGGCGCGCTCCTACACCTCGGACGAGGCCGAATTCACGGCGCAGGTGTATGAACCACCGTTCCAGTACCACTATCTGAAGCGCCCCTACGAGCTGATCCCGGCCGCTGCCGTGAGCGTGCCCAAACCGCGTTATTACGACAAGGCCGGCAAGGAGCTGCCGGACAGCGCCGCCGTGGCCGAGATTGCGACCAGCGTCTACGACATTCGCATCCGCCCGGGCATTCGCTATGCGCCGCATCCTGCCTTCGTTGAGGCGAATCGCAAGCTCGGCCGTGAGGCGATCGCCAGCAAGTACAAGCTGGCTGATTTTGAAGGCAGTGGCACGCGCGAATTGACTGCGGAAGATTACGTCTACGAAATCAAGCGCCTGGCGCATCCGCGCGTCAATTCGCCGATCTTTGGCCACATGACCGACTACATCGTCGGCCTCAAGGAGTACGGCGAACGGCTCAAGGGCGAATGGAAGAAGGTGGAGTCGGCACAGGGTGGAGCGGGCAAGGGGGCCTGGATGGACCTGCGCGGTTTGGACATCGCCGGTGTCAAGGTGCTCGACCGCCACACCTATCAGATCACGGTGATCGGCAAGTACCCGCAGTTCGTGTATTGGCTGGCGATGCCGTTTTTTGCGCCAATTCCCTGGGAGGCGGATGCCTTCTACGCCCAGGCCGGAATGGCGGAGAAGAACTTTTCGTTCGACTGGTATCCGGTGGGTACCGGGCCCTACATGCTGACGGAGAACAATCCGAACGCCCGCATGGTCCTGACCCGCAATCCGAACTGGCGCGGTGAAACCTATCCGAGCGAAGGGGAGAAGGGCGATCGCGAGGCCGGCCTGCTCGATGATGCCGGCAAGATCATGCCCTTCATCGACAAAATCGTGTTCGTGCGCGAGAAGGAACAGATTCCCTACTGGAACAAGTTCCTGCAGGGCTACTACGACAAGTCCGGCATCTCATCGGACAATTTTGATCAGGCCATCAAGACCGGTGCCGATGGCGAGGCGGGCCTCACGGCCGACATGGAAGCGCGTGGCATGTCGCTGCGCACGTCGACCGCCACCACGTCGTTTTACCTGGCCTTCAACTGGCAGGATCCGGTGGTCGGCGGGGCCGACCCGGCCAACGCCGAGCGCAGCCGCAAGTTGCGCCAGGCGGTGTCGATTGCCCTCGATTTCGAAGAGTTCATTTCGATTTTCCTCAACGGCCGGGGGATTCCCGGGCAGGGCCCGATCCCGCCCGGCATCTTCGGTTTTCGCGAGGGCGAGGCGTCGGTCAATCCGGTGGTGTATCGCTGGGTGGATGGGCGTGCGCAACGGCGCGCCGTCACGGAAGCGAAGCGCCTCCTGGCCGAGGCCGGCTATCCCGGCGGACGCGACGGCAAGACCGGGCAGCCGCTGGTGCTGTATCTGGACACGACCGATCGCGGCCCCGGTGACAAGGCCAGGCTGGACTGGTACCGCAAGCAACTGGCGAAGATCGACGTGCAGCTGGAAGTGCGCGGCACTGACTGGAACCGGTTCCAGGAAAAGATTCGCAAGGGCAATACGCAGATGTTCTTCCTGGGGTGGAATGCGGACTATCCAGACCCTGAGAACTTCCTCTTTCTCCTGTACGGGCCGAACAGTACGGTGAAGAATGACGGCGAGAACAAGGCCAACTATGCCAACCCCGAATTCGACAAGTTGTTCGATGAAATGAAGAACATGGAGAACGGTCCGGCGCGGCAGGAGGTACTGGATCGGCTGGTGCGCATCCTGCATCAGGATGCGCCGTGGGTCTGGGGCTTTCACCCGAAGAGTTTCGGCCTTTCCCATGCCTGGATGAAGAACGGCAAGCCGAACCAGATGGCCAATAACGGCCTGAAGTACCAGCGCATTGATGCGCAGTTGCGGGCACAGAAGCGCGCCGAATGGAACCAGCCCGTGGTCTGGCCGTTTGTGCTGCTGCTGGCCGGCCTGGCATTGCTGGTGTGGCTGGGCATTCGCGCCTGGCAGCGCAGCGAGCGTGCCGTGGCGCTCACCCCCATGCCTGCCGTCTCCACAACGTCGGCTGGTTCACCGGAGGCACCGCGATGAGCGCCTACATTGTCCGCCGTCTGCTGTATGCCGTACTGATCCTGATCGGCGTCAACCTGGTCACGTTCTGGCTGTTCTTCAAGGTCAACACCCCGGACGACATCGCGCGCCTGCAACTGGGGGCCAAACGGGTCACGCCGGATGCGATTGCCAAGTGGAAGGCCGAACGGGGTTACGACAAGCCGCTGGTCTACAACGGCAACGCCAGCGGCATGGCGCGCTTTACCGACACCATCTACTTCGAAAAGTCGGTGCGCATGTTTGCCCTCGATTTCGGCCGCGCCGACGACGGGCGCGACATCGCCTACGAGATCCGCACCCGGGCGCCGGCTTCCCTGGCGCTGGCCGTGCCGGTCTTCATCGTCGGGCTTGGCCTGAACATCACGTTTGCACTGGCGATGGCACTGTTTCGTGCCACCCGTTTCGATTTCTGGAGCGTGGTCTACTGCGTGGCGATGATGTCGGTTTCCAGCCTGTTCTTCATCATCTTCGGGCAGTACGTGTTTTCCAAGCTCTGGCACCTGGTGCCGGTATCGGGCTACGGCGAGGGGCCGGCGGCGATCAAGTTTCTCATCCTGCCGGTGGTGATCGGCGTGTTCGCCAGCATTGGCGGCTCGACCCGCCTGTACCGCACCATCTTCATCGAGGAAACTGCGCGCGACTACGTGCGCACGGCGCGCGCCAAGGGCATGTCCGAATTTACCGTGATGTTCCGCCATGTGCTCAAGAACGGCATGATCCCGATCCTCACTGGGGTGGTGGTGGTCATCCCATCGCTGTTTACCGGCAGCCTGATCACCGAATCCTTCTTTGGCATCCCGGGTCTGGGCAGTTACACCATCGAAGCCATCGGTGCGCAGGATTTCGGCATCGTGCGCTCGATGGTCTTCATCGGTGCGGTGCTGTACATCATCGGGCTGGTGTTGACCGACATTTCCTACACCCTGGTCGATCCGCGCGTCACGCTCCAATGAACGCATGAACTTCACGCCCCTGATCCTGTGGTCGGATGCCCTGCTGTTCGGCATGGTCCTGGTGTGCCTGGGCTATGCGCGCTATGCCTCCCGGCGCCCGCATCTGGCGGCGCCCTGGGGCAAGGTCAAGCGCAACCCGGCGGGCATGGCCGCCGCCACCGTGCTGCTGCCGTTCGTGCTGATCGGGCTGCTCGATTCGATCCACTTCCGGCCGCAACTGGAAGCGAAGGCCGGCACCGCCCGGGCGACCTTTTCTGTCGAGGTCAAGAGCCTGTTTGACGTGCTGGCTGGCGCGGTCCTGGGCAAGATGGTGGGCAAGAGCGAACGGACCTATTCCGCCCCGCTGGCAACCCACGGGTTCTCGCGCGAAACGGTCGAACTGAAGCAGCCCGATGGCAGCGTGCGCCAGGTACGCGAATTTCCGCGGCTGGCAGCGGGCGGGCGGCATCTGGCGGACCCTCACCAGGACTGGGCGCGTGATGTCGCCATTCAATCGCTGCGCGGTGCTGTCCTTGGCCTCCTCATCGGGCTGCTGATCGCCGCTGCGCTGCTGGCGGGTTCCGCCCGCAGGCAAGGCAGCGCGCATGGTGGCAGCTTGCCGCAGGCGTGGCAAGCGGCCTGGCGCGGTGAAGGCGACGTGCCGTGGCGCGCCATTCTCGGCACGCTGATTGTGCTGTGCGTGCTGGGCGGCATGGCTGTGACACTCGGCAGCCGTTACCACCTGCTGGGCACCGACAAGGTCGGGCAGGACGTGTTTTTTCTGGCGCTCAAGAGCATTCGCACTGCACTCCTGATCGGCACCCTCACCACGCTGGTGATGCTGCCGTTGGGCGTGCTGCTCGGCATTGCGGCAGGTTATTTCCGTGGCTGGGTCGATGATGTGATCCAGTACATCTACACCACGCTCAATTCGATTCCCGGTGTGCTGCTGATAGCCGCCAGTGTATTGATGATGCAGGTCTACATTGATTCGAATCCGCAACTGTTCCAGACTGCGGTCGAGCGCGCTGACTTTCGTCTGCTCGCCTTGTGCTTCATTCTCGGCGTGATGAGCTGGACGGGGCTGTGCCGCCTGCTGCGCGGCGAAGCCCTGAAGCTGCGCGAGCTGGAGTATGTGCAGGCCGCACGGGCGTTCGGTGTATCCCACTTCGCGATCATCGTGCGCCACCTTCTGCCCAATGTGATGCATCTGGTGATCATCAGTGCGGTGATGGATTTTTCCGGCATGGTGCTGACCGAGGCGGTGCTCTCCTATGTGGGCGTCGGGGTGGACCCGACCATGACCAGCTTCGGCAGCATGATCAACGCCGCGCGCCTGGAAATGTCGCGCGACCCGATGGTCTGGTGGTCACTGGCGGCCGCCTTTCTGTTCATGTTTGCCCTGGTGCTGGCGGCCAACCTGTTTGCCGATGCGGTGCGGGATGCATTTGATCCGCGCCTCGCGGTGCGGCGGCCGCGCCTCGCCCTGAAACGTTCCGCGGTGACGCCGCAAGGGGTTGCCGGATGAGTGCAAGCGAGGGTGCCGTGCTGGACGTCCGCGGCCTCCACACGCGGATTGATGCACCGGCCGGTGTGGTGCATCCACTCGATGGCATTGACCTGACATTGCAACCGGGTGAAACCTTCGCCGTGGTGGGGGAATCCGGTTGCGGCAAGTCGATGACGGCGTTGTCCATCATGCGCCTGTTGCCCGAGGCTGCCTGGATTGATTCCGGCAGTGTGCGCCTCAAGGCCAAGGGAGACACCGGGATCGGGGACGAAGTGCTGCACTTGCCCGAGTACGGCATGCGCGATGTGCGCGGGCGCCGTATCGGCATGATTTTTCAGGAACCCGCCACCAGCCTCAACCCGGTGATGACCTGCGGCGAGCAGATTGTCGAAGTGCTGTTGCGCCACGGCGTGGTATCGGGGCCCAATGCGCGGCAGGATGCCAACGCCCGCGCACTGGAATGGATGCGGCGCGTCGGCATTCCGGATCCCGAGCGCCGCCTCACCGAGTATCCGTTTCAGCTTTCCGGCGGCATGAAGCAGCGCGTCATGATTGCGCTCGCGCTCAGTGCGGAGCCGGAAGTGCTGATCGCCGACGAGCCCACCACCGCACTCGATGTGACGATCCAGGCGCAGATCCTGGACCTGTTGCGCGAATTGCAGCAGGCGCGCGGCATGGCCATGCTCCTGATCACCCACGACCTCGGCGTGGTGGCACGCATGGCCCATCGTGTCGCGCTGATGTATGCCGGCGAGATCATCGAAGTCGGCACGCGCAAGGCCTTCTTTGCATCACCATTGCACCCTTATGCGAAGAAGCTGTTTGCTTCATTGCCGGGGGCGGACAAGCGGGGCGGTCAGCTCGCCACCATTCCGGGCCTGGTGCCACCCTTGCTCGGTCAGTTCACCGGCTGCCGGTTTGCCGATCGTTGTGAGCAGGCACACGATCGTTGTCGTGCCGAAGCGCCAGTCTGGCATGAGGCAGGCGAAGGGCATCGCGCGAGATGCCATCTGCTGGCCCCCGGTTACACCAAGGATGCGACGGCGGAGAAAGT
>CAYUEG010000003.1:18658-70563 GCA_964443245.1 uncultured Burkholderiales bacterium
CGAGATGCCATCTGCTGGCCCCCGGTTACACCAAGGATGCGACGGCGGAGAAAGTGGGGTCAGACCCCATTAATGCCGGCCCTTCCTCGATTCATGCACCGCCTGCCAGCGCCAGGGCAACTGCGAGCCATCACGGCCAAGAGCCGCTCCCACCAACGGTTTCCGCCGTTTCCAGCTCTCAGGCGCCAGACAATGCAGGATTTCTGGCCGTCGAGGAGCTGAAGGTTCACTTCCCGATCCGCAAGGGTCTGCTCAAGCGCACGGTAGGGCAGGTCAAGGCGGTCGATGGGGTGTCGCTCTCGATCGCAGCGGGGCGCACCCTGGCTTTGGTCGGCGAATCGGGGTGCGGCAAGACGACGGTGGGCAAGGGTTTGTTGCAGCTCATCCCCGTGACCGGGGGCAGCATCCGCTTTGAAGGCGTCGAATTGAACCGCCTGTCGGGCAATGCCTTGCGCCGCACACGCTCGGCGATGCAGATCGTGTTCCAGGATCCGTTCGCTTCACTCAATCCACGCATGCGTGTCGGGGACATCATTGCCGAAGGCATGGGCTCGTTCGGCATTGGTGCGCCGTCCGAGCGCGAAGCGACTGTGGTGCGCTGGCTCGAAACGGTTGGCCTGCCGGGTGATGCACGCTTCAAGTATCCGCACGAGTTTTCCGGCGGGCAACGCCAGCGGGTCGCCATTGCGCGGGCGCTGGCAGTCAATCCCAAGCTGATCGTCTGCGATGAACCGACCAGCGCGCTGGATGTGTCGGTCCAGGCGCAGATACTGAACCTGCTCAAGGACTTGCAGGATCGTCTCGGGGTTTCCTATCTCTTTATCACCCACAACATCGGTGTGGTGGAGTATCTCGCTCATGATGTGGCGGTCATGTATCTGGGGCGCATCGTCGAATCGGGCACGGCAGCAGAAGTGCTGGGCAATCCGCAGCACCCGTATACGCAGGCCCTGCTGGCGGCGGTGCCGCGGATGGACGGCGCCGCCGCTGGCGCCACGCCACTTGCCGTTCAAGCCGGAGGCGAGCTGCCGTCGCCGGCCAATCCGCCGCAAGGGTGTCATTTCCACCCGCGCTGCCCGCACGCGACAGATGTCTGCAGAGGCATGTACCCGGCAGAAACCTCGGTGACGCCGACCCACCGGGTACGTTGCGTACGGGTGTCGTAGCCCTTTTTACCCGGGCAAGGTCGGCCAGTCCGGCAAAAGCCCCTGCAAGAGGTACGGTTTGCGCTCCACGGGCGGGGTTCGACTAGAATTCAATCCTACAAAAACATTCAAGGAGACAAGCATGACCAATCGCCGCACCTTCCTCGGGGTGACCACCGCTGCAGCGGGGGGCGCCATTCTGCCTTCGATCGCCAAGGCGCAGAGCTTTCCGGCGCGCACGGTGCGCTATATCTGTCCCTGGCCTGCGGGAGGCTCCACCGACGTCGTGATGCGCGCCATCGCCGAGAGCGCCGGCAAGGCGCTGGGGCAACAGGTGATCGTCGAGAACAAGCCAGGCGCTGGCGGCACGCTGGGTGCGATTGAACTGGTCAATGCCCGGCCCGATGGCTACACCCTGGCCCAGTTGCCGATCAGCGTGTTCCGCATCCCGCACATGCAAAAGGTGCAATTCGATACCCTGAAGGACTTCACCTGGATTGCTTGCCTCACCGGCTACACCTTCGGACTGGTCGTCCCCGTGTCCTCACCGATTCGCAGCATCAAGGATCTGATCGACTTTGCCAAGGCCAATCCGGGCAAGTTCACGGTGGGCAATACGGGCACCGGTACCAGCCCGCACCTGGCGGTCGAGGAATTTGCGCAGCGCGCCGGGATTCAACTGCAGGCGGTGCCGTTCAAGGGCAACGCCGAGAACATGCAGGCCGTGCTGGGCGGGCACATCATGGGCGCATCGGATGCGACCGGTTGGGGCCCGCACGTGGATGCCGGCAAGCTGCGCCTGCTGGCGACCTACGGCAGCAAGCGAACCAAGCGCTGGCCCAACGTGCCGACGCTGGACGAACTGGGCTACAAGACCATCGCTGACTCGCCGTTTGGTGTGTGCGGCCCCAAAGGCATGGATCCGGCGGTGGTCAAGGTTCTGCACGATGCGTTCAAGAAGACGCTGGATGATCCGGCCGTGCTGTCTGTGTTCGACAAGTACGACCAGAGCGTGATCTACATGGATACCCCGACCTACACCAAGTACGCCGTGGATACCTTCAACGGCGAAAAGGCGCTGATCGAGCGGCTCGGGCTGGCCAAGCAGGGGTAAGGCATGGCACGGGCCGACTTCGCCTTCTTTCACGCGCTCAAGGTGCGTTGGTCGGAAGTCGACATGCAGAAGGTCGTGTTCAACGGCAACTACTTCAACTATTTTGACGTGGCGGTGTACGAGTCGTGGAACGCGATGGTGGCCAAGGCCGTTGCGGAACAGGGCGGAGCCTTGCGCGAGCAGTTCGAGGCCTGGATCCACAACATCTATGTGGTCAAGGCAACGGCGGAATACCATGCGCCGGCGCAGTGGAACGATGCCCTCGAGATCGGCGTTCGCGTGGCCAGGCTGGGCCGTTCCTCGATGCGTACGGTCCTGGAAATCTACCGCGGCGACGAGCACCTGATCACCGGCGATCTGGTCTATGTCTACAAGGATCCGGTGGCCAACGCGTCTGCGCCGTTGCCGGACGGTTTTCGACGCATGGTGGTCGGGTTTGAAAGCGTACGACCGGAAGGCGCCTGACCGGTACGGGCCCGCACGTCGCGCTGTACAGATTTTCTGCACTCGCGCTCCCGCGCCTGATGGGGTTGCGGGAGCCAGCATCACCCGGAAAGCCAATCATCAATTCACTGGAGACATGCGATGACAAGAAGAATCGTTCTGAAGGGGATTTCCCTGCTGGTTTCGGGCCTTGCAGCCTGTCTGGCACTGGCGGCCAACCCGGCCGCAGCCCAGGCATGGCCGGCGCGAAACCTCACGGTGATCGTGCCGCTCGCGGCAGGCACCGGCATGGATACGCTGGTGCGCCTCTATTCCGAGCGGCTGTCACAGTCACTGGGCAAACCGGTGATTGTGGACAACCGGCCTGGCGCCGCCTTGATGCTCGGGGTCAACGCTCTCGCCAAGGCCGCACCCGATGGCTACATGCTGGGCGTGGCGACGGCGCCGGCGATGGCTATCAATCCAACCCTCTACAAGCAGGTGGCATACGACGTCGAGAAGGATTTCGTGCCGATTTCGCTCTATGTGAAATCGCCGTTCATCCTGGTGATCAATCCGGCGCTGGGCCCGCGCACCATGCCGGAACTGATCAAGTATGTGAAGGACAACGCCGGCAAGCTGAGTTTCAGTTCGACCGGCACCGGTACCGTCCAACACCTGGCCGGCGAGTTCATGAAGCAGAAGTACGGCCTTGACATGACCCACGTCCCCTACAAGAGCACGCCGCAGTCGGTGGCCGACATCATGGCCGGCCACGTCAGTATGGGCTTCTCGGAGGCCGGTTTGTCGCTGCCGCTGATTCGCGAAGGCAAGCTGCGGGCTCTGGCTGTCTCGTCACTGACGCGTCTGCCTGGTCTGCCGGATGTACCGACGATTGCCGAATCGGCCAACACGCCCGATTTTGAGGCGGTGTCGTGGCATGTCCTGCTGGCACCGGCTGCCACGCCGACCGATGTCGTCGCTCGTTTGCAGAAGGAGATGCGCACCATTCTGGCGACACCGGAGGTCCAGCAGCGCATTGCCAGCCTCGGCCTGATCCCGCACGATGCGCCCTCGACGGCGGCGATCAACCAGTACATGAAGGCAGAGCGCGACAAGTGGACGGCGCTGGTCAAGGCGCTTGGTCTGGTCGGGTCGCAATGAGCGGCGGGGAGGTGGTTCGCCTCGGCGTTTCACTACTGAAAGGGCGCATCGGCCGCATCGGCTGCGGTGGTTTGGCCGCGCTTCTGATTGGCGGCGCCGCGCTGGCGCAAGCGCCGGGCTCGCCACCACCAGCGCCGGCTGCGGCCGACGAATTTCGCGTCACCCTGCTGGGCACCGGCAGCCCGGCACCGGTGATGCGCCGCTTTGGCCCGGGCGTGCTGGTGCAGGCGGGCGGCCGCAACCTTTTGATCGACAGCGGGCGCGGCGTCACGCAGCGTCTGTTCCAACTTGGCATCAAGCTGGGCGCGGTCGATACACTTTTCATCACGCATCTGCATTCGGATCACATTGTCGGCATCCCTGACCTCTGGCTGACTGGATGGCTGGAAGCCGGCTATGCCCAACGCAAGGGACCGTTCCGTGTCAAAGGGCCTGCCGGTTCACAGAACCTGATGGAGGGCCTGGTCAAGGCCTACGAATGGGACATCAAGGCCCGTATCGCCGATCAGAATCTTGACCCCGCCAACCTCAAGCCGGAAGTGGCCGAGATCAAGGAGGGTGTTGTCTATGATCAGGGCGGCGTGAAGGTCACCGCGTTTGCCGTCAACCACGGGGAGTTGCTGCACCCGGCATTTGGCTACCGTGTGGACTACGCCGGGCGGTCTGTCACCGTATCAGGTGATACCAAGTTCGACGAGAACCTGATCAAGCACGCCACTGGTACCGATCTGCTGATTCATCAGGTTGCGGCCGCTCGCCCGGCACTTCTCGAGAATCCGGTGTTCAAGGTCATCCTGGACCACCATACCAAACCCGAGGAGGCCGGGGTTGTCTTTACCCGCACCAAGCCCAGGCTGGCGGTCTATTACCACTTTGTCCTGCTCGGTTCGATTTCGGTAGCGCCAATTACCGAAAAGGAAGTGGTGGATCTGACGCGCAAAACCTATTCCGGACCGTTGGTGGCGGGGGAAGATCTGATGGCCTTCCGGATTGACCGCGATCAGGTGGTGCAGTTGCCGGCGAAGTAAACAGCACGGAGAACAGACGCAATGGGCGAACAACTCAAGAGCGTGGCCAGCAGCCTGACACTGGGGTTGGCAGCGAAGATTGTCGATGCGGCGATTGCCGTGCGTCAACGCGAAGGCTTGCTGCCACTCGCGGTGGCGGTACTGGACGGCGGCGGCAACCTGGTGGCATTCAAACGCGAGGATGGCTCCGGTGTGATGCGTTTCGACATCGCCTTCGGCAAGGCCCATGGTGCCTTGGGCATGGGCATGTCGTCGCGTCTGATCCGCGACCGCCTCAAGGAGCGCCCTGCATTTCAGGGCGCGCTGGCAGCCGCTTCCGGGGGACGTTTCATTCCCGTGCCGGGTGGTGTGCTGATCCTGGATGGCGCGGGCAATGCGATCGGTGCCGTCGGCATCAGCGGTGACGCATCGGACAAGGACGAGTTTTGCGCCATTACCGCCGTGCATGAAGCCGGCTGCGCAAGTGAGCCGGCGCAGCCGCATCCCGACTGGCGTTCTGCCGGTCTCTAGCTTTGGTTACCTGGCACCCTTACTGGAGACACTGATGCAACGACGTGACCTGATCAAAC
This sequence comes from uncultured Burkholderiales bacterium, assembly GCA_964443245.1. Classification (GTDB taxonomy): domain Bacteria; phylum Pseudomonadota; class Gammaproteobacteria; order Burkholderiales; family JAEUOS01; genus CANJDH01. The sequence goes on from CAYUEG010000003.1 coordinate 24,102, forward strand.
TCGGCCTCATGGGTGCCTTGCCCTGGCAGATGGCAGCGCTGTACGCGCAGGCGGCCTATCCGGCGCGCCAGCTGCGCCTGGTCGTGCCATTTCCCCCCGGCGGCCCAACTGACATTTTCGCGCGGCAGTATGCGCAACGCCTTGCCGTGGTGCTTGGCCAGCCCGTGGTGGTGGAGAACAAGAGCGGTGCCAGCGGGGCGATCGGTTCGCTCGATGTCAAGAATGCGGCGCCGGATGGCTACTCGCTGCTGTTCGGCACGGCCACCACGCACAGTTTGTATGACGTCATCAGCAAGCAGCCGCAATACAACTCGCTGACCGATTTCAGCCACATCGCCATCGTCGGTGGTGCGTCGGCGGCATTCGGCGTGCACCTGGCCGGGCCGCAAACCCTGCGCGGTCTGGTGGACCAGGCGCGAGCGACCCCCGGCAAGCTGCAATACGGCTCGCCCGGCGAAGGGACGACGCTGCATCTGGCCACCGAGCGCATGAAGCGGGCGGTGGGGCAGTTCGACATCGAGCACATTCCGTACAAGGGGGCAGCGCAGGCGCTGCAAGCCTTGCTCGGCAACCAGATCAGCATGACGGTGGACACGCTTGCTCCCCTGATACCGCATCACAAGGCAGGCAAGCTGAAGATCGTGGCAGTGGCGGGGCCGAAGCGCTCGCCGCTGGTTCCCGATGTGCCCACCGTCGATGAGGCCATCGGCACGCGCGGGTTCGAGTCTGTCTTGTGGAATGTGGTGGTCGGGCCGGCGAAACTGGCGCCGGCGGTTCTTGCCACGCTGGCGGCCGCCTCGGCCAAGGTCATGTCGGATGCCACGCTGCACCAGCAGTTGGCTACCCTGGCGATCGAGCCGACGGTCGATTCCAATCCGGCGGCGGCAGCCGCTTACATCAAGGCGGAGATTGAGAAATGGCGGCCCGTGGTGGAGGCCTCGGGCGTCAAGCTGTAGTTTTATCCGAGGGCCCCGATGCTTTGCAGCGCGGCCTTGACCTCGGCGACGCCTTCGACCGAGAGCGGCGCCTGCGGCGGCAAGGGGTCGCCGACATCGTAACCCTGCAGTTTCAGCCCGCCCTTGATGCAGGCTGCAAGCGCATGTTTTGCGAACGCCTGGTTCAGGCTCCAGAGGGGCTTTTGTAATTCCATCGCGTGGGCCCAATCGCCGCTCCTGCAGGCGTTGTACAGCGCGACGCTCTGGCGTGGGGCCACACAGGCCGGCCCGGCCATCCAGCCGACGCCCCCGATCATCATCACGCAGGCGGGAATGTGGGCGGATGCGGCAAACACCTGCATCCGGCCTTCGACCTTGTTGATGATCGAGAGCAGGCGGCCCGTATTGAAGGAGGCATCCTTGATGTAACCGATGTTGTCGATCCGGCTCAAGCGGTCGATCACCGGCAGGCTCAAATCCGAACGCTGGAAATTCGGGTTGGTATACAGCACCACCGGTAACGTGACAGCATCGGCGATGGCCTTGAAGTAGCTGAAGACGCCCTCGTCGCTGATCGGGAAGTAGGCCTCCAGAATGGCAAGGATGCCGTCGCAGCCCATGCCGGCGTAGTCGCGCGCCTGGGCAGTTGCATCGGCAATGGTGGTGGCGGCAACACCGGCCACGACAGGGACCCGCCCGGCTGTCGCCTCGACCACCACCTCGACCACGCGGCGCCGCTGCGTCTGTGACAAATAGGCAAATTCACCGGTAGAACCCAATGGCGTGATGCCATGCACGCCGGCCTTGATGAAATCGTCGGTCATGCGTGCCAGCACAGGCGCATCAACTGTGCCATCTGCCTTGATGGGGGAAACAATGTAAGGGAAAACGCCATGAAATTCAGCATGGGCCATGCTTGTGTGCTCCAGGAACAGGGAAGTGACCAGATCTGGCCGAGCCGAAATGATAGGGCAAGGGCGCGTGGCGTTGTCCGGGGCGCGGCCTGAGGGACGGCACCTCTGTCAGGCACCATCGAAAAATCGGTGCGGGTGGTATGGCAACGGCATGCGTTTGTCATGAAAACGCGGCACAATGGTGTCATCCGACCAAGCCCTGGTGTCCCCTCCATGCAACTGCATGACGCACGTCAACCAGAACTGAGCGACTCGGGAAACTCGTTGCTGGAAGGGGAGTTTTCCGGCGAAGTGGTGCGCACCCTGCGCACGGTGCTGCTGACATTGCTGGTGATCCTGCCGGTACTTTTACTGGTGACCTTGCTGGATGCACAGGCGAAACCGGCGGAACGGATTGCTCTGGGGGCCTTGACGGCGGGCATCGTGGTTCTTTATGCGTTGCAGCGGGCCGGCCACACGTTCCTGGTCTTTTCAGGCCTGGTCCTGCTCCTGATGTTCTACGCAAGTGCAGCAGCGGTTGCCTACGGGTCGATTCGCAGCACCGCTTCCCTCGCGTTCGTCGGGGCAATCGTGATTGGCGGCATTTTCCTGAGCTGGCGCGCGCTGATCGCGGCGGTCGTCCTGAGCATTGCGGCGCTTGGCGCGCTGGTCCTGGCTGAACAGGCGGGCTTGCTGCGGGATCCGAGCTATTCCGTGTCGATGGTGCACTGGTTGGTCCACTCCCTGGCGCTCGTCGCGATTGCGCTCAACATTTACTATGCGCGCAGCCTGATGACCCGGGCCTTGCTGCGCGAACAGGAGCAGGTTCAGGAGCGGGAGCGTGCAGAGGTCGCTCTTGACCAGAGCGAAGACCTGTTTTCCTCCTTGTTTCAGCGCAGCCCGGCTGCCCTGATCATCACGGCCTGGCCGGGTGGTCAGGTGCGCGAAATCAACCGCGCTTTTGAACGCGTGTTCGCAATCAGGCGGGCCGACGTGATTGGCAGCACGACAGCAGAGTTGGCAATGTGGGCGTCAAACCAGGATCGCAATGCCTACCTTGCCGAGCTGGCCGGTGACAAGAAGGCTGGCAATCGGCGTGTCCAGTTCCGTCGTCGCACCGGCGAGTTGTTTGACGCGATCATTTCGACCGAACGGCTGGATTGGCACGGCAGCCAAAACCTGTTTTCCACCATCACCGACATCAGCGCGGAATCGCGCATCCGCCAGGCCCTGCAGGCGAGCGAAAAGCGACTTCAGGCCGTCTTTCGCCAGGGGCCGACAGCCATTTTCATCACCCACTTCGAGCGCAAGACCATCGTAGACATGAATGCGGCGGCAGAAGCCTTGTTCGGCATCTCAGGCGGACCGCCGTACGACATTCCGACCACAAGCATCATGGTGGATCCGGACCAGATGCCGGTGATTCGGGAGCGGTTTTCCCGTGAGGGAATGTTTTCCGGGCTGCCGGTGAGGATGCGCAACGTCACCACCGGCGTGGTATCACCCGTACTGGTGTCAGCCACCCTGGTGGAAGAGGCCGGGGTGAAGTACACGATCAATACGGCGCTGGACATCACGGCCGAGGTTGCCGCGCGCAACGCCCTGCAGGCCAGCGAGGCGCGGTTCTCGGCGGCCTTTCATTTCAGCCCCGTCGCCATGACCATCACGCGCCTTGCCGACGGCCGCATTCTCGAGGTGAACCAGGCTGACGAGCGGATTCTTGGCTACACGCGGGAAGAAACCCTGGGGCGGACGACACTGGAGAACGGCGCCTGGCCTGATCCGGAGGCCCGGCGCCAGTTTGTCACCGACCTGGCCCGCACCGGCCGGATTCTGGGCGCAGAGCGCCGCATGCGCACCAAGGCTGGCACGATGATGGAGGCAAAGGTCTACGCGGAGCGGGTGGAGTTGAACGGGGAGGCATGCATTCTGGCGGCGACGCTGGATGTGACGCAGGAGAAGCGGCAGGCCGAAGAGATCAGGGCGTTGAACGAGAGTCTGGAGGCGCGGGTCAGGGAGAGGACGGCGCAGCTGGAAGCGGCCAATGCCGAGCTGGAGGCGTTCTCGTATTCGGTGTCGCATGATTTGCGTGCGCCGCTGAGGGCGATTGACGGGTTTACCAACCTGCTGGTGCTGGACCTGAAGGAGCGTCTGTCGGTACAGGAACAGGAGCTGGTGGAGCGGATCCTGGCCAACACGCGGCGCATGGCGCGATTGATTGACGACCTGCTCGACCTGTCGAGGATGGGGCGGGCCGAATTCAAGCGGGTGGACGTGGACCTGAGCGGCATGGCCACGGAGATTCTGATGCAACTGGCGCGTACGGAGCCGGAGCGGCAGGTGGCCTGGCAGATACAACCGATGATGCGTGCGTCATGCGATGCCGGGCTGGTGCGGATCCTGCTGGAGAATCTGCTGGGCAATGCGTGGAAGTTCACTGGCAAGCAGGCAGGGGCGAAGGTGAAGTTCGCCACGGAGCGCCAGGCCGATGGCAGTCTGTGCTGGGTGGTGGAGGACAACGGAGCCGGATTTGACATGCGCTATGCGGCGCACCTGTACACCGCATTTGCGCGGTTGCACCGGATGGACGAGTATGAGGGGACGGGGATCGGGCTGGCGATCGTGCGGCGGATTCTGGAGCGGCATGGTGGCCGCATCTGGGCTCAATCCACCCCGGGTCAGGGCGCCTCCTTCCGCTTTACCCTGGCACCGGAACAATGACGACGCCGGCTCCTCCACGATTCCAGCTGCCGGCATTCGCAGATGGGGCGGACCTGAACGGCCAGCATTCCGCCGATTCTTCCGGAATGCTGCGGATCACCTTGCGTACGCTGCTGATCGGTGTGCCGGTGCTGTTTGTGGCTTCGCTGTTCGACAGCTCCAGCAGTTTCGACGAGTCGCTGGCACTGGGTCTGATGATCCCTGGCATCGTGGTGCTTGAGCACCTGCGGCGCGCCGGGCACACCGGGCGGGTGTTTGCCGGCATCGTTGGCCTGTTGGTGCTCTACGGCATTGCCGGCGTCATCCTGTTTGGTTCGATTCGCGCGCCGGCCAGCCTGGCATTCGTGTCTGCAGTGGTCGTCGGCGGCATTTTTCTGGCCCCCCGCGGCCTCATGTTGTCGGTCATGGCGTGCGTGGTGGCGATCGGGCTGCTGGTTCATGCAGAGCAGGCAGGCTGGCTGAAGACGCCGGTTTACAGCATTTCAGGCGTCACGTGGCTGATCTATTCGATCGTGCTGGCGGCAATTGCCGTGAACATCTTTTACGCCCGCAATGTGCTGGACCGGGCGCTGCTGCGGGTGCGCCAGCAAAGTCGCCAGCGCCAATTGACGGTGGCGGCGCTTTCCCAGAGTGACGACCTGTTTCAAGCGCTGTTTCGCAACAGTCCCGCAGCGTTGTTCATCACGGGTTTTGGTGCCGGTTCCGTCAGGGAAGTCAACCAGGCGTTCGAAAAGATGTTCGGGATCTCGCGTGAGCAGATATTGAACCGCACCAATGCCGAACTGGACGTATGGGAATCCGAGACCGCGCGGACGGCCTATGCTGCAGAGCTGGCGCAGAAACGGCGCATCGTGGACCGCCGCATGCGCCTCAAGCGCAGCAACGGGGAGTTGTTTGACGCCATTGTCTCGACTGAGGTGATGAGCTGGCGCGGTTCGCCCAGCTGGTTGTCGGTGATTGCCGACGTCAGTGGCGAAACCCGGGCGAGCGATGCGCTGCGGATCAGCGAACAACGCATGCAGGCCATCTTCCGATCCAGCCCCGCAGCAGTGGTGGTCACCGACTTTGATCGCCGGACCATTGTCGATCTGAACCCGCAGGCGGCGCAGTTCATCGGCGTCACGCGCGAAGAAGCGCTGGGTCAGAAAATGAACACCTACTTTACCGAAGGTGCGGAAGAAATCAACCAGCGGGCCCGCGCCCACCTGGAGGCGCACGGATCGATTCATGATTTGCCTTTCCTGCTGCCACCCAGAGACGGTGGCCTACCGCGGCATTTGAGTCTCTCGGTTTCCTTGTTTGAGGAGGGTGGCATCCGTTACGCCGTGACTTCCGCGGTAGACCTGACCTCACAGGTGACTGCGCGGGAAGCCTTGCAGCGCAGTGAAGCCCTGTTCTCGGCAGCCTTTCGCCTCAGCCCGATTTGCATGGTGATCAGCCGTCTCGACGATGGCCGGATTCTGGACCTCAATGAGGCGGCCTGCAGGCTGCTGGGCTATGTGCGAGAGGAGTTGCTCCGCCTTGATGCAATGAGCAGTGGCTTTTGGGTGCTGGAAGAGGAGCGCAGACTGTTTCTGACAGCGCTGACGCGGGCGGGAAGGGTGACCGCCTGGCCACGCAAGACCCGCACTCGATCCGGCGAACTGATCGATACGCTGGTCTACGCGGAGCGGGTGGAGTTGAACGGGGAGGCATGCATTCTGGCGGCGACGCTGGATGTGACGCAGGAGAAGCGGCAGGCCGAAGAGATCAGGGCGTTGAACGAGAGTCTGGAGGCGCGGGTCAGGGAGAGGACGGCGCAGCTGGAAGCGGCCAATGCCGAGCTGGAGGCGTTCTCGTATTCGGTGTCGCATGATTTGCGTGCGCCGCTGAGGGCGATTGACGGGTTTACCAACCTGCTGGTGCTGGACCTGAAGGAGCGTCTGTCGGTACAGGAACAGGAGCTGGTGGAGCGGATCCTGGCCAACACGCGGCGCATGGCGCGATTGATTGACGACCTGCTCGACCTGTCGAGGATGGGGCGGGCCGAATTCAAGCGGGTGGACGTGGACCTGAGCGGCATGGCCACGGAGATTCTGATGCAACTGGCGCGTACGGAGCCGGAGCGGCAGGTGGCCTGGCAGATACAACCGATGATGCGTGCGTCATGCGATGCCGGGCTGGTGCGGATCCTGCTGGAGAATCTGCTGGGCAATGCGTGGAAGTTCACTGGCAAGCAGGCAGGGGCGAAGGTGAAGTTCGCCACGGAGCGCCAGGCCGATGGCAGTCTGTGCTGGGTGGTGGAGGACAACGGAGCCGGATTTGACATGCGCTATGCGGCGCACCTGTACACCGCATTTGCGCGGTTGCACCGGATGGACGAGTATGAGGGGACGGGGATCGGGCTGGCGATCGTGCGGCGGATTCTGGAGCGGCATGGTGGCCGCATCTGGGCTCAATCCACCCCGGGTCAGGGCGCCTCCTTCCGCTTTACCCTGGCACCGGACGAAGGCTGACCAGGCCGGGTTGGAAGGGGGAGCGGGAGACCGGTGCGAGCGGTGTCAGGCGCGCCGCGCCCTGGCCACGCCAGGTACCTCGCGCAGCGCGCCGAGCGCCTTTTGCAAGGCGGCGATATCGCTCACCTCGATGGTAAAGGCCATGCGTGCAACCTGCTGCCGGGTTTGCGAGCGTGTGGCGGTGACATTGACTTTTTCGCGCGACAGCACCTCGCCGATATCACGCAGGAGCCCGGCGCGGTCTTGCGCCTCGATTTCGATGTCCACCGGGAATACCGAGCCGCCCTGGGTGCCCCACTGGGTCTCGATCACGCGCTCGGGCGCCTTGCTTGCCAGGTTGCGCAAATCGCTGCAATCCGCGCGATGGATCGACACCCCGCGCCCTTTGGTGATGAAACCGGCTATCGCATCCGGTGGGGCGGGTTTGCAGCATTTGGCCAGTTGCGTCATCAGCCGGTCGACACCGACGATCAGGATGCCCGAGCTCCTGCCGATGGCGCTGTCGCTTCTTGATTTCTTTGCCGTCAGGGTGAAGTCCTGGTCCGGTGCCGCGAGCGGTGCCTCGGCAAACGCCTTTTCGATCTGCCGCACGCTCCAGTCGCCCTGGGCCGCGGCCGCGAACAGCTCGTCCGGGCTGGAAAAACCGAGCTTGCCGGCCAGCCAATCGAGACTGGTGGCGGTGCGACCCTCGCGCTGCAGCTCTTTTTCCACCAGGGCACGCCCTGCTGCCAGCGTCTGTGCCAGATCCTGGGCATTGAACCACTGGCGCACCTTGGCCCGGGCGCGATGGGTGATGAGGTAGCCAAGCTGGGAGTTGAGCCAGTCGCGCGAAGGTCCGCCGGTTTTGGCCGAGACGATTTCGACACGCTGGCCGGTCACGAGCGGTGTATTGAGAGGGACGAGGGCACCATCGACCCGTGCGCCGCGGCAACGATGCCCCAGGTCCGAATGCAGGGAGTAGGCAAAGTCAATCGGTGTGGCGCCCTGCGGCAGGTCGACCACCCGGCCCTGCGGGGTGATCACGTAGATCGTGTCATCGAGCCGGGCACGGCCGGTGGCCGCACGCCAGTCCGGCGGCTGATCACGGGGCGCAGGCGCGGCCGCGGCACGGGCTGTTGGCGCACCGGCTGCCTGCTGCTTGCTGCCGGCGGGAAGCACGTCCTCTGCCTGCGCGGGGGCGCGGTCGACCTCGTCGCGCCAGGCCAGCAGTTGCCGCAGCAGGGCCACCTTGTCGTCAAACCCGCCACCCGCCTTGACCGACTGCGAGGCATGCTTGACGCCGGCTTCCTTGTAACGCCAGTGCGCTGCCACGCCCAGCTCGGCGTGCTGATGCATCTCGGGGGTGCGAATCTGCACTTCGAGCGCCAGCTCCTGCGGCCCGATCACGGCGGTGTGCAAAGACTGGTAGTTGTTTCCCTTGGGCCGCGAGATGTAGTCGTCGAATTCCTTCGGAATCGGCTGCCACAGGTTGTGCACCACGCCCAGCGCGGTGTAGCAGTCCTTGACGTCGCGCACGATGACGCGCAGTGCGCGCACATCGTACAAATCATCGAAACCGACTTCCTTGTTGCGCATCTTCGAGAAGATGCTGTAGATGTGCTTGGGGCGTCCGGCAATCTCCGCTGACACGCCCGCCGCCTTGAGCTCGCCATGCAATTGCGCGATGGTGCTCGTGATCCATGCCTCACGCTCGGTGCGGCGGGCATCGAGCATGCCGGCGATCTGCTTGTAGCGCACCGGGTCAAGCAGGCGAAAGGAAAGGTCTTCCAGTTCCCACTTGAACTGCCAGACGCCGAGCCGGTTGGCCAGCGGGGCGTAGAAATCGAGTGACTCGCGCGCCACGCTGCGTCCCTGGTCGGTGTCACCGGATCTGGCCAGATAGCGCAGGGTCTGCACCCGGGAGGCAAGGCGGATCAGCACCACGCGCACGTCTGCCACCATGGCCAGCAGCATCTTGCGCAAGGTTTCGGTTTGCGCGGTGTCGTTGTTGGCAGACACCGAACGGGTGATGTCGCGCAGCTTGTGCAGGCGCGAGAGCCCGTCAAGCAGCTGCACCACGGCCAGGCCGAAGGCCGGCTCGAGCTGCTCGCGCCACGTCTTGCTGTATTGCGGCACGGCGAAGAGCCAGCCCGCGTTGACCGCGTCCGTATCGAGCTTCAGTTCGCCCAGCAAGTGCGCCACGGCTTCGGCGTGGTGCAGGGCAGGCTCGCCGGTCCCCAGAAGTTGCTCTCCGTAAACGGCGCGTGCCATCTGCGCCGCATCGGCAGGCGCAGGCCGGGCAGTTGGGGCGGGATGGAGAGGAATGACGTTGGAGCCTGCGGACATGCGTGCATTTTAAGCGCGCCGCATGCCGCTGGCACCAGTAGCGCTAGAATCGACGCTCCTTTCCCGAGCATTCCGCGTGCCGATTTCGTCTGCTTCGCCTGTCCCCTGGGTGCGCCTCGCAGGGTCGCCCTATGTGCTCTTGACGCTGACAGCGTTCCTGTGGGCGTTCAACTGGGTGCTGGCGCGGGATGTGCGCAACGAAATTGGTCCCAATGGACTGGCGCTGGGGCGCTGGACAGTGGCGGCACTGATTGTCGTGCCGCTCGCCTGGCAGCATCTGAAACGCGATTGGCCGCTGATTCGCGCCGATGCCGGCGTCCTGATGATTCTCAGCCTGACCGGCGCCGGCGGTTACAACGCGGTTTCCTACGCCGGCGTGAAGATCACCACGGCGCTCAATGCCATGCTGCTCAACGCCACCGTGCCTTTTTTCATTCTCGGCCTGTCCTGGCTCCTCCTGCGCGAACGCTTGACCTGGCGCCAGGGGCTTGGGCTGGGCGTGTCGTGTCTGGGCGCGGTCTGGGTGATCGGCGAAGGTGATCTCGCCCGCCTGGCCACACTGGATGTCAATCGCGGTGACTTGCTGGTGCTGGCCGCGATGCTGTCCTGGGCGGTGTACACGATTATCGTCAAGCGGCACCCGATCCGCATCCACCTGCTGTCTTTCGTATCGGTACTGGCGATCAGTGCCATCCTGATGCTGGCACCGCTGGCCTGGTGGGAATCCAGGAGCCAGGCGCCGCAGTTCACACCCTGGGTGCTGGCGGTGTTTGTCTACATGGGAGTCGGGCCCTCGATTCTTTGCTACCTGCTCTGGAACAAAGGCATCGGCGCGATCGGGCCCGCGCGCACCGGTCTTTTCCTCTATCTGGTGCCGGTGTTCGGCAGCGTGCTTTCCAGCCTGGTGCTGGGCGAGCATCTGGCATTGTTCCATGTGGTGGGCTTCGCGCTGGTGCTGGCCGGTCTGTGGCTGAGCAACAGCCGCATCAAGGCCGCCCCGGCCGAACACCCGACGGCGCCGCCGGCTGCCTGATGCTGGCGCGATTCAGGGAATGGCAGCGCCAACGGCTGCTCAAGCGCTACGCGTTTCCGGATGCCGCCTGGCAGGCGGCGCTGGCACCGTATCCCTTTTTTGACCGGCTTTCCGCCGATGAAAACCGCCGCCTGCGCGAGCTGGTGGCGCTGTTCTGTGCCGAGAAGGAATTCGTGGCGGGCGGGGCAGAGGACGACGCCCTGCAGATCACGCTGGAAACCCAGTTGATGATTGCCGCGCAGGCGTGTTTGCCGATCCTGAACCTCGATTTGTCCTTCTATTCGGGCTGGCACGGCATCATCGTCTATCGCGGTGAAGTGCGGGTGCGGCGGGAAGAAATGGACGAGGACGGTGTTGTCCACGTGTACGACGATGTGATCTCGGGTGAAGCGATGCCGGGCGGGCCGGTCATGCTGTCCTGGGCTGATGTGACTCTTGCGGGTTCCGAGGAAGCGCCAGCGTATAGCGTGGTCATCCACGAGTTCGCCCACAAGATCGACATGCTCAAGGGGGAAGCCACCGGTGTGCCCCCGTTTTCGCCGCAGTTCCATGCCAACCTCAATGGCCGCGCCTTCGAGGCCGCCTTGATGAAGGCGTACGAAGCGTTCGCCGCCGAGGTCGAACGCTGGGTGAGGGCGGGGGAGCCGGAGGAGGATGCGCCGCGTATTGACCCTTATGCCGCCGAGCACCCCTCGGAGTTTTTTGCCGTGCTGTCGGAGGCGTTTTTCACCCAGCCGGAAGACGTGTTTGACGAGTTTCCCGAACTCTACGCGCTGCTGAAGGCCTATTACCGCCAGGACCCGATTGCCGGACTCCGGCGGTAAACCTCCGGAGAATGGCTCCAGGAGCCATTCTTGGCCCTGTATCCGACTGCGAGTGTCTGCGCGGGCTAGCCGCGCATGCCGCTTTCGGCGTCAAACTGCGCCAAGTCGATGCGGGGCGCCGGTTTCCAGCCCTTCTTGCGGTGCTCGGCCACCACGTTGGTGTAGATGCCGCCGCGCACCCACCACTTCGCCGTCAGGCGCATGAAGCGGGGCGAGGTCGCTTTCGCCAGATCGTCGAGGATCTGGTTCGTCACCTTTTCGTGGAACACGCCTTCGTTGCGAAAACTCCAGGCATACAGCTTCAGGCTTTTCAATTCGACACACTTGCCATCCGGCACGTAGTCCAGGATCAAGGTGGCGAAATCGGGCTGACCGGTCAGCGGGCACAGGCAGGTGAACTCGGGAATCTGGATATGGATGTGGAAATCGCGGTTTGGTGCAGGGTTCGGAAAGGTGTCCAGCGCCTTGCTGGGTTGGGGGGTCGTGTCGTGCGAGGGTTTGCGGGCCATGGGTACGTTCGGGATTCGCGATAAAGGGGCGATTTTACAGGCCGCGCCAGAACACCCCGGGCGATGCGCCGTGGACGAGGGCATTCCGCAGGTTGAACCGTCGGGAGCGCCTTGCGGGCAGGAGATAAATCCGACTGATTTTGTCGGGATTTAGGGTTTTTGGCCGCCAAACTCATCCTAAAGCCACGCTTTTTGTCAATGGCGGATGGCCATTTTGCGGGTGGTATCATTGGTCCCGTTTCAATCTGCATTTTCCCTGTGTCCGGGTGCACCTGTCTGCACCGGGGACAGCGGTGAGCTCCCGGACAACACGTGCGCCTTTCCTCCATCAAACTTGCAGGGTTCAAATCCTTTGTGGACCCGACCGGCCTGTCGGTGCCGGGACAACTGGTCGGCATTGTCGGCCCCAATGGCTGCGGCAAATCCAACATCATCGATGCGGTGCGCTGGGTGCTGGGCGAATCGAAGGCCTCCGCGCTGCGCGGCGAATCGATGCAGGACGTCATTTTCAATGGCTCGGTGCAGCGCAAGCCGGTAGCGCGCGCCAGCGTCGAACTGACGTTCGACAACACCGAAGGCAAGGCGGCCGCCAACACGCAGTGGAGCCAGTACGCCGAGATTGCCGTAAAAAGGGTGCTGACGCGGCAGGGCGACTCCTCCTATTACATCAACAACCAGCAGGTGCGCCGGCGCGACATTCAGGACATCTTCCTGGGCACCGGCCTTGGGCCACGCGCCTACGCGATCATCGAGCAGGGCATGATTTCGCGCGTGATCGAAGCCAAGCCGGAAGACCTGCGCATCTTCCTTGAGGAAGCCGCCGGCATTTCCAAGTACAAGGAGCGGCGCAAGGAAACCGAGAGCCGCTTGTCCAGCGCGCGGGAAAACCTCACCCGAGTCGAAGATATCCGGCGGGAGCTGGATGTCAACCTGGCCAAGCTGGAAGAGCAGGCAGTCGTGGCGCAGCAATATCGCGACCTTAACGCCGAGCAGACCGAGAAGCAGCAGCTGCTGTGGATGATCAAGCGCAATGAGGCGGCGGCCGAGCAGGACAAGCATGCGCGCGAGATCGAGCGCGTCACCAACGAGCTGGAAGGCGAGACCGCTTCGCTGCGCAATTTCGAAAAGCAGCTGGAAGAAATGCGGGCGGCACACTATGCCGCCGGCGACCGCCTGCATGCCTCTCAGGGCGAGCTGTACAACGCCAGCGCCGAGGTAAGCCGCCTGGAAGCGGAGATCAAGTCGATCATCGACGCCCGCGCCCGCCTGAGCAACCAGCTGACCCAGCTGGCGGCCCAGGAAGAGGCCTGGAAACAGCAGGCGGCACAAAACGCCGCCGATACCACCCACTGGCAGGGTGAAGCCGAAGTCACCGCCCAGCGTGTCGAAGAAACCGCGCTGCTGGCGGCGGAACGGGCAGAGCGCCTGCCCGAGGCAGAGGCTGCCGCGCGCGCGGCGCTGGAGCGCCAGAACGCGGCCCGTGGTGAAGTGATGCAGGCCGAACAGCAATTGCAGGTGGAGGGTGCCCATCAGGGCAACGCCCAGCGGACCCTGGAGAATCTTGGCCAGCGCAAGGAACGCTTGCAGCAGGAAAAGGGCACGCTCAATCGTCCCGACGAGGAATCCATCGCGCACAAGCGCGAAGAGCGGGCGCGACGTCAGGAAGAACTGGCGGAACGGGAAGAGACGCTGGCAGCCCTCGAAGAGGCGCTCCCGGCCGCGGTGGCAGAGCGCGATGCCGGGGCCGCGAATCTGGCCCAGCAGACGCGCGAGTCGCACGAAATGGAAGCCCGGATCGGTGCGTTGAAGGCGCTCCAGGAGCAGGTGCAGAAGAGCGGCAAGCTGCAGCCCTGGCTGGAAAAGCACGAACTGGCCAGCTTGCCACGCCTGTGGCAGCGTCTGCATGTCGATCCCGGTTGGGAAACTGCGCTTGAATCGGTGCTGCGCGAGCGCCTGTCGTCACTGGAAATTCGCGATCTGGATTGGGTCAAGGCATTTTTCAACGATGCGCCCCCGGCCAAGCTGGCCTTTGTCACGCTCTCTTCGGTAGAAGAGGCCAAACCGGCCGTTCCGGGTCTGACGCCATTGATCTCGCATGTGCGGATTGACGATGCCAACCTGCGTGGACTGTTTTCGGAGTGGCTGGCGGGGCGTTACGCCTGTGCCAGCAACGAAGAGGCGTTTGCCAAGCGTTCCAGTCTGCCGCCGCGCGGGGTGTTCGTCACCCAGGCCGGCCACATGGTAGGCCGCCAGACCGTCACCTTCTACGCCCCCGATTCCGAGCAGGCGGGTCTCCTGGCGCGTCAGAATGAAATCGAGAACCTGGCCAAGTCGCTCAAGGCCAAGCACCTGCATCAGGACGAGGCGCGTGCCCTGGCGGCGCGTACCGAAGCTGCCCTGACACGCCTGTCCGCCCAGATCGGCGAGGCGCGCCCCGCGGCGCAGGCAGCGCGGCAGCGCCTGCACGAGATTGAGCTGGATGTGGTCAAGGATGAAGAACAACTGGCACGTTTCAACGAAACTGCCGGCCGGATCGAATCGCAGTTGGCCGACATCGCCGCCCAGGAAGAGGAAGAACGGGCGCGCCTGATCGAAGCCGAAGCCAACTTTGCCCGACTCGACGAAGCGGTCGGCGTCTTGCAGGAAAAGCTGGAAGAAGCACGGACGGCGGCCGAATCGGCAGAAGCGCGACTGGCGTCCGAGCGCGAGGCGGCGCGGCAAGCAGAGCGTGAGGCGCAGGAAACCGAGTTCCACGCCAGACAAGCCCGTGCCAAGCTCGAAGAGCTGGCCAATGGTGCACGCAATATTGCCGGGCAGATCGAGCGCGTGCAGGGCGAGGCGGCCGCGGTGCGCGGCGAACTGGAAACATTGCATGACGATGCGGTCCAGAATGGCCTGCAGGAAGCCCTGGACCTGCGTCTCGAACGCGAGCAGAACCTGGCAAGGATCCGGACCGAACTGGACGGCCTGACGACTCAATTGCGCGGCATGGACGAGGAGCGCTTCAAGTCCGAGCAGAAGCTTGACCCGCTGCGCAACCGGGTCAACGATCTCAAGCTCAAGGAGCAGGCGGCCCGCCTGGCGCAGGAGCAGTTTGCCGCACAGCTCATCGAGGCGAAGGCTGACGAGCAGGCGCTTGAACCGAAACTGGAAGGCGTGCGCGCAGGCGTTCTGGCGGCCGACATCACCCGCCTGGCGCAGGCGATCGAGGCGCTTGGTGCCGTCAATCTGGCGGCGCTGGAAGAACTGGGCGTGGCGCGCGAACGCAAGGGCTTCCTCGATTCGCAGTGCACCGACCTCAATGAAGCGGTGACTACGCTGGAAGAAGCGATTCGCAAGATTGATCGCGAGACCCGGGAGCTGCTCAAGAGCACCTTCGACGAGGTGAACCGGCACTTTTCGGAGCTGTTCCCGGCCCTGTTCGGTGGCGGCGAAGCCAAGCTCATCATGACCGGAGAGGAAATCCTCGATGCGGGCGTGCAGGTGATGGCGCATCCGCCCGGCAAGAAGAACTCCAGCATCCACTTGCTCTCGGGCGGCGAGAAGGCACTGACTGCGATTTCGCTGGTGTTCGCGATGTTCAAGCTCAATCCGGCGCCGTTCTGCCTGCTCGACGAGGTCGATGCGCCGCTGGACGATCCGAATACGGAACGCTTCTGCCGCCTGGTCAAGAAAATGTCCGAGGAAACGCAGTTCGTCTTCATCAGCCACAACAAGATCACCATGGAAATGGCGCAGCAGCTGGTTGGGGTGACCCAGCAGGAGCTGGGTGTCTCGCGGATTGTGGCGGTCGACATGGACGAAGCCGTGCGCCTGAAAGAAGCTGCCTGATTCCCGCTCCAACTCTGCAAGAATGGCTCCCACCAACGCTTTCCGGCGAATCATCAGATGAGTGAACTGCAAATCGGCTTGTTGGGCCTGGGCGCCCTCGTGGTGGTGGGCGTGCTGGTATTCAACAAATGGCAGGAGCGTGCTGCGCGGCGTGCGGGTGAACGACACTTCGGCTCTGGCCATGAAGACGTGCTGCTGGGGGCGACGCGCGGGGATGCGGGCGTGGAGGCGCAGCGGATGGAACCGGTGCTGGCCCCGCAAGCTGCCGATGCCGAAGCCGCTCGGCGGATTGAACCGATCTGGACGGAGCCCGAGGCAGAAGCGGCCATCGCCGGGGAGGTCTCCCAGGCCAAGTCCGGCGTGCCCCACGGTGCGCCGGCGCAACTGGACGAGCGCATCGACTTCGTGGCCGAGCTTTCCACCGGCGAGCCATTGCTGGGCTCGCTCCTGCTGATGGAGATGGAAAAGCTCGATCGCACGCGAACCATCGAGGCCGACGCCTACTATGAGGAAGCGGGCGCGTGGGAAGCGCTCGACCGTGATGCGGTCTATGAACGCATGCGGATCGGCATCCAGGTTTCCGATCGCAGTGGCCCGTTGCGCGCTGATGAATTGGCCGCCTTCCAGCGCGGCATCAATGATCTGGCGGCGCGCTTGCAGATGCAGGTGCAATGGCCCGGGGAGCAGAACCCCCTGACGCGGGCGGCCGAACTGGACGCCTTTTGTGCCGGGGTCGATGTCACGATTGGTGTCAATGTCATCGCCGCCGCTCCTTTTGCCGATACCAAGCTGCGCGGGCTTGCCGAAGCAAACGGCTTTACGCGGGATGCCGACGGCATCTTCCGCCGCAGGGATGATGACGGTCATGTATTGCTGAGCTTGCGCCAGGCGGCGCCGACTGCTGTTTCCCTCAGCCTGGACGTGCCTCGGGTGGCACGCGAGGCGGCACCGCTCGGGCTGATGACGCATTGCGCCAAGCGTCTGGGTGCCGGGCTCGACGGCAAGCTGGTCGACGATAACGGCAAGGCTTTGGACGACGCGGCGCTCGCGGCGATTCAGGCGAGCCTGGCCACGGTGTATGGACGGATGGAAGCGGCGGGAATGGCAGCGGGCAGCCCGCTGGCGCGACGCCTGTTCGTCTGACGGCCGTTTCGCATGGATCCTGCAGAACGCGCGCGCACGCTGCGCGAGGAGCTTGAACGGCACAATCGTGCCTATTACGTGTTCGATGCGCCGACCATTCCCGATGCCGAATACGACCGGCTGTTCCGTGAGCTGGTCGCGCTCGAAGAGGCGCATCCGGCATTGGTGACAGCCGACTCCCCCACCCGGCGGGTGGGGGGGGCACCGTTGAGCGAGTTTGCCTCGGTTCGCCATGCGACGCCGATGCTGTCGCTGGGCAATGCCTTTGACGACGACGAGGTGGCTGCGTTTGACCGGCGTGTGGGCACCACGCTCGATACCTCCCCGGTTGAATACAGCGCGGAGCTGAAGTTTGACGGCCTGGCCATGAGCCTGACCTACCGTCATGGCGCGCTGGTGCAAGCGGCCACGCGCGGGGATGGTGAAAGTGGTGAGGATGTGACGGCCAACGTGCGCACGATCCGCGTCATTCCGCTGCGCCTGACGATCGAACCGGCCCCGGCACTGCTGGAAATCCGTGGCGAGGTGCTGCTGTTCCGTGACGATTTTGCCCAGCTCAATGCCCAGCAGCGCGCGGCGGGTGAAAAGGAATTTGTCAATCCGCGCAACGCCGCCGCCGGTTCCCTGCGCCAGCTCGATTCGCGCATCACGGCGCGTCGGCCGTTGAAGTTTTTTGCCTATGGACTCGGTGCGCACGAGGGGGCGCCGATTCCGGCCACCCACAGTGCCATGCTCGATTGGTTTGGCGCCATCGGCCTGCCTGTCTGTACCGAGCGCGCGGTGGTGCACGGCGCTGAGGGGTTGCTGTCGTTCTACCGGCAGATCGGCGCTGCCCGGGATGCCCTGCCTTACGACATTGACGGCGTGGTCTACAAGGTCAACCGGCTCGATCAGCAGCACAACCTGGGATTCGTCTCGCGCGCGCCGCGTTTTGCCCTGGCGCACAAGTTTCCGGCCCAGGAGGAGCTGACGGAAGTGACCGACATTGAAGTCCAGGTCGGCCGCACCGGGGCGATTACGCCGGTCGCGCGCCTGAAACCGGTGTTTGTCGGTGGCGTCACCGTGACCAACGCCACCCTGCACAACGAAGACGAAGTGCGCCGCAAGGATGTCTGGCGTGGTGATACCGTGATCGTGCGGCGCGCCGGAGACGTCATTCCTGAAATTGTGATGGTGTCACGACCCGGCCCGCGAAGCGCGGCTGATCGCTTCGAGATGCCGCGCCAGTGCCCGGTGTGCGCCTCCGAGGTGGTGCGTGAAGAAGGGGAAGCGGTGGCGCGCTGCACCGGCGGACTCTTTTGCGCTGCCCAGCGCAAACAGGCGTTGCTGCACTTCGCCCAGCGCCGCGCACTGGACATTGAAGGCCTCGGTGACAAGCTGGTCGACCAACTGGTCGACGCAGACGTGGTCAAGACACCGGCTGATCTGTACAAACTGGGCGTGGCCAGCCTGGCTGCACTGGAGAGGATGGCGGAGAAGTCGGCGCTCAACGTGGTGGCGGCGATCCATGCTTCACGCCAGACCACGCTGGCCCGCTTCCTGTTCGGCTTGGGGATCCGCCAGGTAGGAGAGGCGACCGCCAAGGATCTGGCACGGCATTTCGGCAGCCTGGATGCCATCATGGCGGCTGACGAGGCGACATTGCTGGGGGTTCCCGATGTCGGGCCGGTGGTGGCGGCATCGATCGCGCGATTCTTCCGCCAGCCGCATAATCGCGAAGTGGTCGAGCAGTTGCGTGCCGCCGGCGTCGTCTGGCCCGAATCGGCGCCCCGGAACGGGCCGGCCGAGGCGGGCAATCCGCAGGTGGCAGGAAAGACCTTCGTGTTGACCGGCACGCTCCCGGCCATGAGCCGCGAGGACGCGAAAGAGGCGATCGAACGGGCGGGCGGCAAGGTGGCAGGGTCGGTATCGAAAAAGACGGACTACGTGGTCGCCGGCAGCGAGGCCGGCAGCAAGCTTGCCAAGGCGCAGGAACTGGGTGTCACCGTACTGGATGAGGAAGGATTGAAGAGGCTTCTGGAAACAACATGAGAAAAATTCGCAAATGCATCTTTCCGGTGGCGGGTCTGGGATCCCGCTTCCTGCCGGCGACCAAGGCCACCCCGAAGGAGATGTTGCCGATCGTCGACAAGCCGCTGATCCAGTTCGCGGTGGAAGAGGCCGTCGCCGCTGGCCTCACCGACATGATTTTCGTGACCGGGCGCACCAAACGCATCATCGAAGACCACTTCGACAAGGCCTATGAGCTGGAAACCGAGCTGGCGGCCAAGAACAAGACCGAGCTCTTGCGCATCGTGCAAAGCGTGGTGCCAAAGCACGTCAATTGCATCTACATTCGCCAGGCCGAACCGCTCGGGCTGGGGCATGCCGTGCTCTGTGCCAAGGACATCGTCGACGATGAGCCGGTTGCGGTGATCCTGGCTGATGACCTGGTGCACCACACACCGGGTGCGCTCAAGCAGATGGTCGATGTGTTCAATCAGCGTGGTGGCAGCGTGCTGGGTGTGGAGGATGTGCCGAGGGCGAACACGCGCTCCTACGGTGTGGTCAGTGGTACCCAGCTGGATGCACGTACCGAACAGGTGACGGCGATTGTCGAGAAGCCGGCACCCGAAGTGGCGCCGCTGCGTCGCACCGAGGCGGGCGAGGTTGCGCTGGCGGTGGTCGGGCGCTATATCCTGACGCCGAAGATTTTCGAGTTGCTGCAGGAAGTCCGGCCGGGCGCGGGGGGCGAGATCCAGCTGACCGACGGAATCAGTGCGCTGCTGGCGCATGAGCCGGTGTTTGCGTACCGGTTTGAGGGCACCCGCTACGATTGCGGCTCCAAGATTGGTTACCTCAAGGCAACCGTTGACTATGCCAGGCGTCACCCGGAAACCGGTGCCGCATTCGAAACCTACCTGAAGGAACTTCGCCTGTGATCGATCTGGACCATGCTCGCAAGACCTTGACCGAGGCGGACTGCCTGGTGCCTGCCGAGCAATGCCACGCTGCCGTCGTGCGTGTCGCCGAGGGCATCAAGGCAGCCGCCGGCAAGGAAGCACCGCTGGTGCTGGCCGTCATGGGCGGCGCTGTCGTCTTTGCCGGGCAGCTTCTGCCGATGCTCGATTTTCCGCTCGACTTCGATTACCTGCACGTGACGCGCTATGGCAGCCGCACCTCCGGCGGGCAGCTCACCTGGAAAGCACTGCCACGCGAGGAGGTGCGCGGACGCACCGTGATCGTGATCGATGACATCCTGGATGAAGGCGCCACCATGCATGCGATCCGCGAGAAGATGCTCGAACTCGGTGCAGCGCGATTCTTGTCGGCCGTGTTTTGCGAAAAGCTGATCGACAAGCCGAAGCCGATTCAGGCGGATTTTGTCGGTGTCACTGTTCCCAACCGGTATGTGTTCGGCTACGGCATGGACGTATCGGGCCTGTGGCGCAACCTGCCGGCGATCTACGCCGTCAAAGGCATGTAAGGAGCGCCGGCATGATTGCGATCATCGGTGGCAGCGGGCTGACCAATCTCGCCACCCTGCACGTGGTGCGGCGCGAAGTGTTCCGCACCCCATACGGCGAGCCTTCCGGCGCGCTGACCTTCGGCACCCTGGCCGGCAGCGAAGTGGTGTTCCTCGCGCGTCATGGGTACGGCCACACCATCCCACCCCATGAGGTGAACTACCGTGCCAACCTGTGGGCGTTGAAGCAGGCGGGCGTACGTGAGGTGATCGCGGTGGCCTCGGTCGGCGGGGTGCGGGCCGATTGCGGCCCGGGCGTGCTGATGGTGCCGGATCAGATCATCGATTACACCCATGGCCGGCGGCATACCTATTTTGAGGGCCCGGAGGCGCCGGTCACCCACATCGACTTCACCTGGCCCTACAGTGCCTCCATGCGGGCGCGGCTGCTGAACGCCGCGCTTGCAGTGCGGGAGCCGGTGCTCGACGGCGGCGTCTACGGTGTCACCCAGGGGCCACGCCTGGAATCGAGGGCGGAAATCATCCGCCTGGAACGGGATGGCTGTGACCTCGTCGGCATGACCGGCATGCCCGAGGCGGCACTGGCGCGTGAGCTCGCGCTGGAGTACGCTTGTCTGGCGGTGGTGGTCAATCATGCGGCAGGCAAGGGCGAGAGTGCACAGGCCATTTCGGTCGATCATTTGGGCGTGGTGATGAAGGAATCGATGAGCCGCGTGCAACGCATCCTCGAATGCGCCGTCAAGGCGGCAAAGTCGCCGCCGGTGCGCCCATGATTCGGCCGATCCTGCGCATGGGGGAGCCCAGTTTGTTCACCCCCTCCACCAAGGTGGAGCGCTTTGGCACGCCCGAGTTGCGGGCCCTGCTGGACGACCTGGCCGACACCATGAAGGCAGCGAATGGCGCCGGCATCGCGGCCCCGCAGATCGGGGTCAACCTCCAGGTGGTCATTTTCGGCTCGGATGAGATCAACCCGCGCTACCCGGATGCGCCGGTGGTGCCGAAGACGGTGCTGATCAACCCGGTGATCACGCCTCTGACCGAAGAAACCGAGGAAGGCTGGGAAGGTTGCCTCTCGGTGCCGGGGATGCGCGGCGTGGTGCCGCGGGTGACGCGCATCCGCTACACCGGGGTGGATGAGAAAGGCCACCCGATCGAGCGCGAGGCCGAAGGCTTCCATGCGCGGGTGGTACAGCATGAGTGCGACCACTTGTGGGGCGTGCTTTATCCGATGCGCATTACCGACATGAGCAAATTTGGTTTTACCAGCGTGCTGTTTCCGGAGCTGGACGACAACGAGGATTGACGGCGCGCTCGGTGTGTCGTCAGGCAATCGTGGCTGCCGAGGTGCGTGGGCGGCTTTCCAGAAAAAGTTTTGCGCAAGTTGCGCGCAGCCACTGGTTGCCAGGGTCGTTGTGGTATCGCGCATGCCAGTATTGTTTGACAGGCACTTTGGGAATTTCAAAGGGACAGTCGAAGGCGCGGATCCCGCCGATGGCGAGAACGCGTTCACCAATGTGGCGCGGCAGCGTGGCGATGAGATCGCTGCCGGCAAGAATGCCCGAGATGCCGAGGTATCCGGTCGTCTCAAGCACGACATCGCGCACGATACCCTGTGCCTTGAGGGCGGATTGCAGGATGTGCAGCCCGATACTCAACGACACGCCGATGTGCTTTTCGGCACGGTACTGCTCCAGTGTCAGGCATTTGTGCAGGCGCGGGTGCTCAATCCGTGCGAGGCAGATCCAGTCCTGAGCGAACAAGGACTGTTGGTAAAAGCCGGCTTCAATGCCAGAGATCACGCCGACTGCAAGGTCAGCATCGCCATTGCGAAGCTTTTCGTTTACGGCAGCATCGACGATTGAAGTGACCAACCGGACCTGCGGCGCCAATTCGCGGATACGCGTCAGCAGGGGTGGCAGCAAGGTGACATGAAGCGAGTCGGTCATGCAAATTCGAAAGGACCTCTCGGAGTGTGCGTAGTCGAACGTTTTTGGGGTCGGCGCCAGTCTGACGATCGCTTCAAGGGCAGACCTGACATCGTCAATCAGGTCATCGGCTCGCGGGGTTGGCTGCATCCCCTTGGAGGTCTTGACAAACAGCGGGTCGTGCAATTGCAGACGCAGTCGGCGCAGCCAGTTGCTGACAGTAGGTTGTGTGGTGCCCATCTGTTCGGCAGTCTTGGACGCGCTCCGTGTCGAGTAAAGCAGGTCGAACAAGCGCAACTGTCGCGCATCGGGTAGGTCAAGTTCAAGGGCACGTTGCATGGCGCTTTCCGGCAAGGATCAATTATCAATAATTGAAATAACAAATATTTCACTCATTTTATTGTGATTATGACGCGCCCACCGTATGCTCCACTGGCGTGTTGGGTGTGCGATTACAAGCGCGCAGCCGCGTAGCCTAATGGCATGGTTGGCAAACGCGGTCATAACAAGAAGTCTTTGACTTGGGCGGCAGATGATCACTATTCCGAATGTCCTGACGCCGGCCGAGTTGGCATGGGTACGCAACCTGACCAAGGCCGGGCGCCATGATCAAGGTCAGGCGAGCGCGCTCGGCCTGGCCCGGGCGGTCAAAGACAATCAGCAGTACGGGTTTGCGCCCGCTGAAGCCCAGGCACTCTCGGACCTGACGTTATCGGCACTGCGCCGCAATGCGTTGTTCTATCGTTATGCCTTGCCTCTCGATGTGTCGGCGCCCATGATCAACCACTATGGCGCAGGCCACCGCTACGGCTGGCACTACGACTCGTCCCTCATGCAGAGTGCCCAGGGGCAGGAGATCCGTGCAGATTTGTCGGCCACCCTCTTTGTGTCGGATCCGGATGATTACGACGGCGGGGAGTTGTGCATTGACGCCGGCGGCGTCGAAAGCCGGCACAAGCTCGCTGCGGGTGACATGCTCGTCTATCAGGCGGGACAGTTGCATCAGGTTACGCCGGTCACGCGGGGCGTACGGGAGGCGATCGTGTTCTGGGTTCAAAGTCGCGTGCGCGACCACGAGCGTCGCAGCCTGCTCTTCCAGATGGATAGATCTATCGGCGCGCTGGCTGCCAAACAGCCGGATTCGGTGGAGGTTCGCGATCTGCTTGGGGTATTCCAAAACCTGGCGCGGATGTGGGTATAGTGTCCCGCATCGGGGCAGCGTGGAGCGCGAAATCGGCTTACACTTTCTGCCCGATATGTCTTTGCCGAGGAAGGTTTCGTGAATCCCACGCGCTGGAAACACCGCCCCGAAGGTTCAACCTGGGGTGATTTCGGCCCGGACGACCAGCTCGGCCGCCTCAATCTGCTTACCCCCGAACGGGTGCGCCGGGCCGCCGCAGAAATTCAGACCGGCCGCAATTTCTGTCTCTCGATACCGCTCGACTACCCGGGCGGCAACAAGATCAACCCGCGCCGCTTTCCGCCGGTTCTCAAACCGACGCTGCGCGATGGCAAGCCCATGTTCAGCTTTCCCTTCGAGCGCGCCGAATCGCAGAACACGGACCTGATTTGCGATGACGTCGTGCAGCTGACCTTGCAGTA
Source organism: uncultured Burkholderiales bacterium (assembly GCA_964443245.1). GTDB lineage: Bacteria > Pseudomonadota > Gammaproteobacteria > Burkholderiales > JAEUOS01 > CANJDH01. The sequence continues at coordinate 47,804 of CAYUEG010000003.1, forward strand.
TTCAACCCAGTGGGACTCCTTTGCCCACGTCGGCGCGTGGTTCGATGCGGATGGTGACGGCGTCGAGGAGAAGGTCTACTACAACGGCTATCGTGGCGATGTGGAGATTTGCGGGCCGGTGCGTTATGCCTCGATCGCCCAGGGGGGGCTCGACCATGATTGTGGCGACCACGTGGGCGCACGCGAATTGGGGATCGAGAATTTTGCTGTCAAGGGCATGCAGGGGCGCGGCGTGCTGGTCAACCTGCGCGCGCATTGCGGCGATTCCCGTGTGAAGGTGGGATACGACCAGTGGATGCGGATTCTGGAGACTGACAGGGTGACGGTGGAGGAGGGCGACATCCTGCTGCTCTACACCGGCTGGACCGACCTCGTCATGGGCATGAACCGTGACCCGGACATGGCCGTTCTGGACAATGCCTGTGCCGCCCTGGAAGGGCGCGACGAGAAGCTGTTGCAGTGGATTACTGACAGCGGCATTGCCGCGATTTGTGCTGACAACTACGCCGTGGAGCACCTGCCGGCCACGCCGGCACCGGGCCGGCGGCCGGGGCTGCCCCTGCACCAGCATTGCCTGTTCAAGCTCGGCGTACCTCTGGGTGAAATACTGTGGCTCAAGGACCTGGCCGAATGGCTGCGGGCGCACGGACGCTCGCGCTGCTTTTTCACCGCGCCGCCGCTGCGCCTGCCCGGTGCGGTGGGTTCGCCAATGACGCCGATTGCCACAGTCTGAGCGCACTGATCCAGGTACAGGGTAGCCAGCGAGCCGGAAGCCGCTCCCACCAACGGTTTCAGGGCCGGTCGCGCAGCCAGGCTGGGTGCGGATCTGGTCGCACCACGGCCGGCTTGCGGTAGGTTGCGGCCAGGTTGCCGCCGCATGCGCCGGTGGTTGCGACAAGCGCCTCATCCATGCCAAAGGTGATGCGAACCTGGCAGTCTTTGGGCGTCCAGGGGCGCCCGATGAACGCGGGCATGAACGCGACGCTGCGACCCTCCAGTACTAGCGCTGGCCGCTCCTCGGCAATGCTCTCGGCCGTCACCACCAGGTTCGGGGGATCCCCGGGCACGGGGGTCACCCAGACGAAATGAAACGGCAGACGGTGATCGCCCTGCAGTAGGAGGGCGTTCCGTGAACCAGGCGCTAGATCCACCTGCAAACCGCGATCTCCCTCGGCTTCATAGCGGCCTTCGAGCGGCAACAGGGGATGGGTGAGCCAGGCAAGATGGCGGCGGTGGTCCTCTTTCAGGCCTTCGAGCGAACGCTCAAACCACCCGCGCTGCCGTCGCCACGTGATATGGCGTTCGCGGACATGCGCGTGCTGTACGGCTGACAGCGTCGGTACCAGTGCGCCGTACGCGTTCCAGACCTGACTGTCGAGCGCAGACAGTTCGGCATCCGCACAGATCATCCGAGCCAGTTTGGTGCGTGCCTTGGTGCAATCGAAGCTTGCGGCGTAGGTGGCCGCACCGTGCGATGCCAGTGCCATCGCGGCGGCCAGCGACAGGTACCCGAAGCGCCATTTCATGCAGACGATCAGGTGCCGGACTGCATCAGCGCGCGCAAGCGGGCCGCATTCGGTTTGGACACCACGCCGCGCTCGGTAATCAGCGCCGTCACCAGGCGCGCTGGCGTCACATCGAAGGCCGGATTGGCGACGCGCACACCAACCGGCGCCCAGACGCGCCCGGCATGGCCGATCACTTCTTCAGGGCCGCGTTCCTCGATCGGGATAGCGCGGCCATGGCGCGTCGCCATGTCGATGGTGGAAATCGGACAAGCCACGTAGAAGGGGATGCGATGCGCACGTGCCAGCACGGCAAGAGCGTAGGTGCCGATCTTGTTGGCAACATCGCCGTTGGCTGCGACGCGGTCGGTGCCGACCACGATGGCATCGACTTCCCCTTTCTGCATGAAGTGCGCAGCCATGTTGTCGGTGATCAGGGTTACCGGCAGCTTGTCCTGCATCAGTTCCCACGCGGTCAGGCGGGCGCCTTGCAGGAAGGGGCGGGTTTCGTCGACCCAGACGTTGCGAATGTTGCGGCGTGCTGCGCGAATCACCCCGAGCGCAGTACCGATGTCGGCGGTGGCCAGTGCCCCGGCATTGCAGTGCGTGAGCACCTGTGCGCCGGGTGGTATCAAGGCCGCCCCGTAGCGCCCCATGGCGCGGTTGATGCGGATGTCTTCGGCATGGATCGCCACCGCCAGCCTGGTCAGTCGCGCCGCCATGGCCACGCCGCTGTCTCCGGCGTGGGCAAGCCAGGTCTGGCGCATGCGCGTCAGTGCCCAGGTCAGATTGACCGCGGTCGGGCGGCTGGCCGCCAACACGGCCGCTGCCCGTTCCAGTGCGCGCAGACGTGCCGCAGTGGCCAAACCCTTGGTGCGCGCGGCTTCCAGAGCGATGCCAAAGGCGGCGGCGCAGCCGATGGCGGGGGCACCGCGCACCACCATGGTCTTGATGGCGCGTGCCGTCTCGGCGGCACTGCGACAGCGAATCACGCGGACGGTGCGCGGCAGCACCCGCTGATCGATCAGGTCGAGTGCGGGTTCACCGGGGCGCCAGTCAAGAGTGGGGGGGCGTTTCATGCATCACCTTTCAGCAAATCGTAGAGGAGGGACGACCAGTCGCCAGGCGGGGTCATGACGTCGTCGAGACCGCCGAACGCACGGGCGATGGTTTCAGCCACGCTGCCCGTGGCAGCCGCAGTGGGTGCTTTCGCAACAATGCCCAGATACGCAGGGTGGGGGAACAGCGTGGCGATCACCGGGTTGGCGTCCAGTGCCACCACGGCAGCACCGGCTGCGAGACAAGCTTCGATTGCCTCGCGATGGCGCAGCCCATGTTCGAACAGTACAACGCGCCCGGAATCGGGGGCTGCGGTGCGGACCCTGGATTCAAACCCCGCGTACTCCAGTTCGGCCTTGCGCATGAGTTCAGGACCCACGGTGGCATAGGCACCGAGTTTCTGGGCACGCGCCATCACGCGCGCGTCGTTGTCGAATACCGTGGCAGCAGCGTCGGCGTAGTGCTTGTTGATGCCCAGTGCCAGCATGCCCAGCGCCGGGTCCAGAATCACCCGAGGTGCAATATCCACCTGGCCTGCCGCGTGGCCTGACACCTCGAACGAGTCGCGCAGATAGGCTCGATAAGCCTCGGCAAACGAGGTGACATCACGTCCCAGCTGCGGACTGCGCTTGGTGAGGATGGTGTGGCCGGGCGTCGAGGGGCCCTGCTGCGTGAGCGCTGCGAGGTCATCGCGGCGGCTGAACGCCATCATGAAGCCGTCATCACGCAAGGTAGCCACCAGCGGGCGCCCGGCGGCTGCAATGGCGCGGCGGCGCAAAGAGCCAATGGTTCTTGCCAACGCCGAACCGGACAGTCTGGCACCCGCGCCTGCAAGTTCCACTTCCCAGGCTGCCTGCGAGCGCAGGTAAGTCTCCGCTCGGCTGGCCATAGCGACCATGCGCTGGTAGGCCTCTTTTGCCGACTCGCCCCAGGTGCAGGCACCGTGATGGTCGAGCACCAGCGGGCCACGTGGTGCTGGCTGGCCGCAAGCCGCCAAGGCCGCCTGGGTGGCTTGCGCCAGTTCGAGGCCGGAATGGCGGTAGGGCACACGAATCAGGTCAGCACCGAACGCCGCAGCCAGATGCCGGTCGGCATCCGCAGTATTGGCTACCGCAAGAATCGCGGCGGCATGGGTGTGGTCGACATACTGGCCAGGAATGACCGCATGCATGAGCGTTTCGATCGACGGCTTGGGGGCATCTGCCCTGGCAAGATGGCGCGCCAGCACGACATGGGTGTGTTCGCTGCCATCGGCCCGCGCCAGTTCGTCCAGCAGTCCGGCAAGATCAAGCGGGGCGAAATCACGTTCGGTCACGCTGCCCAGATCGGCCCCCGTCCCCTTGACATACAGGACGCCGTTCTCTTTCAGCGAGGTATTGCCGCCGCCGAACAGCACCAGCTGTGGTTCGCGGCCGGTGAGGCGGGAGGCATAGGCGCGCAATGCCAGGGCGCTGGTACAGGCCGAGGCCTCGGCATCGTTCCATCGATCAAGCATGGGGCGGGCAAGTCAGGCTGGAGGGGAGAGGCGGGAAGCAGGCCGCTTGACAGCAAGGGGTACTGCAGAGCCGATCGAGGTCAACTTCGCGGCGACAGCAGGCGTCGTCCTTGAGACCATCTTGACCCGATTATAATTTCACTGTGCCGCATCCCACCCAACCCCCCGCCGTACGAGTCATCGCGGGGCCGTGGTCTACCCTCCAATCGTGGGCACAACCGATTCGCACCGAGGTATTCGTCCTGGAACAAGGGATCGCGGCTGAACTGGAGTGGGACCAGTGGGACGAGCTATCGCTGCATGCGGTGGCTCTGGATGATGGCGGCAAGCCCCTGGCAACCGGCCGATTGCTTCCCCCGGAGTTCGACCCGGATCGCAGCGTCGGCCACATTGGCCGCATGGCCGTACGTGCGGGCGGGCGCCGGCGGGGCATTGGCGGTGCCATTCTTTCCCGATTGCTGGAAGCCGCGCCCAGCCTGGGTTTCAGCCAGATCGTGCTGCACGCGCAATCGTACGTGGTGCCCTTCTATGCCCACCACGGATTTCTGGTCGAAGGGGATGAGTTCCTTGAAGCGGGCATTCCCCACCGCACCATGCGGCGCACACTGGCCTGCACGTGATCACCGATCCCTATTTTTACGTGCTCGCCGTCGTCGGGGTGCTTCTGACGGGCATCTCCAAGGGCGGCTTTGCCGGCGCATTTGGCGGCATGGCAGTGGCCTTGATGTGCCTGCGCATCCCGCCGCAGCAGGCGGCGGCGATCATGCTGCCGGTATTGCTGGCGATGGATGCGTTCGGCCTGTTCGCGTTTTTTCGCAACATCGACCGCAAGGTCCTGATGACCATGCTTCCGGGCGGGATTGCCGGCACGGTGCTGGGTACCGTGACGTTCGGGGCGCTCGATGTGCACATGGTACGGATTCTGGTGGGCGTCATCGCCGTGTCGTTCCCTCTTATGGTGTGGCTCCGGGTGGGCGCACGGGCGATGGCCACGCGCCCCAGCCACCTGAAAGGGTTCTTCTCGGGCACCGGTGCCGGCTACGCCAGCTTTGTTGCCCATACCGGCGCCCCCCCCGCGCTGATTTACCTCATGCCGCTGCAACTGGACAAGCAGCGCCTCGTAGCGACCAACGCAGTGTTTTTCGCGTTCATCAACTTCATCAAGATTCCGCCGTATTTCGCACTGGGCCAATTCTCCTTTGCCAATCTGTCGACCGCGCTGGCCTTGTGCCTGCTGGCGCCAATCGGAGTCAAGCTGGGAATGTGGCTCAATGGGAAGGTTTCCGCTGAAATGATTTACCGGGTCGGCCGGATCGGCTTGTTCTGCACCGGCTGCAAGCTGATTTATGACGGATTGACGACATGAGCGCGATCGCACTTTCGCCGCGCAGGGCGGATACCCGGGTAATCGGGCTGGTCGGCGTCGCCCACGGGCTCTCGCATTTCTACCAGCTCGCGGTGCCTGTCCTGTTCCTCATGATCAAGGATGAATGGCAGATCAGCTTTTCTGCCTTGGCGCTGACCGCCACCGTGTTTTACGTGACGTCCGGTTTTGCGCAGACAGCAGCCGGATTCGCTGTCGACCGGTTTGGCGCCCGCCGCGTGCTCGAGTTCGGACTGGGCCTCCTCGCCGGCGCCATGGTTCTGACGGGTCTTTCGCCCAACTATGCCTTTCTGTTGTGTTGCTCGGCACTGGCTGGCCTCGGCAATTCGGTCTTCCACCCGGCCGACTTCGGCATCCTGAATGCGGCGGTCGATCCGAAGCGCCTTGGCCCGGCGTACAGCGTCCACAGCATTGCCGGCAACATCGGGTGGGCACTGGCACCGGTGACCACGCTTGGCCTGGCCGGCCTGTTCGGCTGGCGCGGGGCGCTGATTCTGACCGGGCTGGCCGGATTCGCCGTCCTGGCTTTGTTGGTGGCCAATCGTCCTTTGCTCTCGCGCGGAGCGGAAGCGGAGCGGGCAGCGGTGCGTGCGGCGGGGGGAGGTTTTGCCGCAATGACCTCGCCCGCCGTTCTGGCCTGCTTTGGATTTTTCATCCTCCTGGCAGCGGGCATCATCGGCATCCAGAATTTCGGCATCTCGACCCTCAGTACCACTTTCGGACTGTCTGCCGGCTGGGCGAGCGCCTTGCTGACGGCCTATCTGCTGGGCGGGGCAGTGGGTATCCTGGCAGGCGGCTGGTTGGCCACCCACGTGAGCAACCATGCACTGGTGGCCGCTCTCGGCATGGCAGCGGCGGCGGGTGCGATCGGCGTGATCGGCTTTGGCGTTCTGCCAGGCTGGGGCATTGCCATCGCCCTGACCTTGGGGGGCGTGTTTTCCGGTCTGACCAATCCTTCGCGCGACCTCCTGATTCGCGCCGTCTGCGCGCGCGGCCACACCGGCAAAGTGTATGGTTTTGTCTATTCCGGCCTGGATGCCGGCTCGGCCATGGCGCCCTTGCTGTTTGGCTGGTTGCTCGATGCGCAACTCGGCAGCTGGGTGATGTACAGCATTGCCGGTTTGTGGGTGAGCACGCTTTGGTCGGTCTATGCCGTCCGTCATGCCGCGGCCGTGCCCGTGCGCTGATCAAGCGCGCCGTGCGCCGCCTCAGGGAGCGGCGCGTCTCGAGGACGCCGCTTTCGGTGTATGCTTGTCATAGAATAAATTAGATAAGCTCTCATGAAAGTCACATTTCACCAATTGGAAGTGTTTGAGTGCGTGGCGCGCCGCCTGAGCTTTACCCGGGCCGCCGAAGAACTGGGCCTGGCGCAACCGACGGTATCGGCACAGGTGCGTCAACTGACCGATGCGGTCGGCTTGCCCCTGTTCGAGCAATTCGGCAAGAGCGTGCAGCTGACCGCCGCGGGGCGTGAACTGCTGGCCACGACGCGCGAACTCCTCGCGACCTGGTCCCGCTTTGAAATGACGGTGGCAGACCTCACCGGCATCAAGCGGGGAGAGCTCAAGGTGGCATGCGCCACCACGGCCAAGTATTTCACGCCAGATCTGCTGGGTCCGTTTTGCGCAGCGCACCCGGAGGTGGAAATCGAGCTCGCCATCGCCAATCATGATGCCCTGGTGGAACGGCTCAAGCGCCACGATGATGACCTGACCATCATGACATTGCCACCAGATGATCTGGATCTGGAGCGCATTCCGTTCCGCGACAACCCTTTGGTCTGCGTCGCCTCCATTACGCATGAACTGGCGCAAAAGAAGGGGCTGACACTCGCGGATTTGCGCAACGAACGGTTCATCCTGCGTGAGGCGGGGTCCGGAACGCGCTACCGGTTCGAGCAGTTCTTTGCCGCCCGCGGCTTCAAGCCTGAAGTGCGGATGGAGCTTGGCAGTAACGAAGCCATCAAGCATGTGGTGGCAGCGGGATTGGGGATCTCGGTGCTGTCACGCGAAGCCCTGGATGTGTCGCCGGAGCTGGACCGGCTGGCGATACTGGATGTGGAAGGTTTTCCCCTTCAGGACGAGTGGTTTGCTGTCGTGGTAAGGGGGCGCCGGCTCTCTCCCGTGGCCGCCGCGTTCCTGGCGCATGTGCGCGCCACGACGGCGCGCACTCCATCGAGCGGCAAGCCTAATAATAGAAAAAAATAGATATTTTGTTGTTTATCCATAAAAAACAGTTGACATTGCAGAAATGATTTAGTAAATTGCAAACTCAGCTTCACGTTTTGCGGTGCATCAGGGCGACTTGATCAGGCAAAACGTCAAGGGGAGTAGCTTCAAAGAAGGGGCGCCAGCCACCTTCCGGCAGAGAATCCGTCAATACGCCTTCGGTTTGCTGAAGGCCGGATTTCTGGCAGCAAAATGTCGCTGCGAGCAAGACCTTGGTGACCGGCAAGACCGGTACGGGGGTCGCGCTCACCTCGCACTGGATTGCCGTTCGCGAATTTCTTGTCGAACGCGAGCGATTTTGTGAGGGGATTATGGACATTTTTTCGATGCAGTTTCTGTCCGCGCTGGGCGCGATCATTCTGATCGACCTGGTGCTGGCCGGCGATAACGCCATTGTGATCGCGCTTGCTGCCCGCAAGCTTCCGCCTGTCTTGCAGCGCCGTGCCATTCTCTGGGGTACGGCGGGGGCCATCATCGTCCGTTCCTTGATGACGGTCGTGGTGGTCTGGCTGCTCAAGATTCCTGGCCTGCTGCTCCTGGGAGGGGCGCTGCTGGTCTGGATTGCCGCCAAGCTCTTGGTGCCACAGTCAGATCACGGTGAAGGCGAGCACGGTGCCGCCGACAGCTTCTGGGGCGCGATGAAAACCATCGTGGTTGCCGATGCCGTGATGGGCCTGGACAACGTGCTGGCTGTCGCCGGCGCCGCGCATGGCAGCTTCCTTCTGGTGGTTCTCGGCCTGTTGATCAGCATCCCGATTGTGGTGTGGGGCTCAACGCTGATCCTGAAATGGGTCGAACGTTTCCCGGTCATCATGTACATCGGTGCGGCCGTCCTTGCCTGGACCGCTGTCAAGATGATGCTGGCCGAACCGCTGATCAAGGACTACATCGAGCCGTTCAAGAGCTGGTCTCCGCTGGCGTATGTGATCGTGATTGGCGGGGTGATTGCGGTCGGCATGTACATGAATCGCAAGAAGAAGGCAGAGTCTGACCCGGCATCCACGCCGGCCATTTCATCCACCGAGGAGGGTTCGACCATGAACGCAGTTGCTACTGAAGTTGTCAGCAGTCACGTGTCACCGGTACTGATCCCGGTCAATGATTCGGCCGCATCGCGTGAAGCCGTGCGTCAGTTCATCGAAAAGAGTGGCGCGGACCGCCCGGCCGTGCTGCTGTTGCATGCCGTGCCGTCCATGCACCGTCACATCAATCGCTGGGTACCTGCCGACGGCAAGAAGGCCTTCCTGAAGGAGCGCACCAAGTCTGCCATGGACGCGCTGACCAAAATGCTGCAGAACGCAGGTTTTGCCACCGACGTGAAGGTCGTCGCTACCCGCGATACCGCCAAGGCGATTTTGGCCGTCGCTGCCGAGACCAAGGCCTCGCGCATCGTGCTCGGTGCCAGCCGCAAGAGCAGCCTGGTCAGCTTCCTCACGCATTCGGTTACCGCGCGGGTTCTTGAACGCTCCAAGGTGCCGGTGGAACTGACCATGGTTGGCGACGCCTCGTTGCTGGCGCGCTACGGTCTTCCTGCCGGTTTGGGCCTGGCGATTGCCGCGCTCGCCATTGATTGAATGGGTAGCACCGCAGTGTAGTTCTGTTGTATCCGGGGCGGGTTGCGGCCCGCCCCAACTGCAGAAGTTCTTCTGCAGGGAGTCGTTTCAAGCGTGATGCGTGTATGCGTTGCCACAAGCAGCGTAGGGAACGCGTGCGCCAAATTTCAACCGAACAGGGAAATCATGTGGTCTCGCTCTGAATGTCGCTTTGCTTTGCACCTGGTTTGTTCCATGGCCTTGTCCGGGACAGCCGCCTTGACATGGGCACAGCCAGCCCAGAATACCGTGGCCAGCGGCGGGGTAACTGTCTATTCGCTGGACGAACTCATCACGATTGCGCGGCGGGATAGCCACGTACTGCATTCTGCCCGCGCCCAAGCGCTCGCTGCGCGCGCCGGCATCGTCAGCTCACGGGCCCTTCCCAACCCTGAAATTGAGGTCACGCGCGGCCCGGTCAATGCCGTGCAGGCCGGCGCCCCCTCCGGAACGGGGCAGGCCCTTCTGGTAAGCCAGCGTATTGAGAACCCCGCGTTGCGCAGCGCGCGGGAGCGGGCCGCCACCACGGGTGCACAGGGTGCCGAAATCCAGATCGCGACGGTGGAGAATGCGGTTGTCGGCCAGATCAAGGTTAGCTTCTTTAATCTGTTGAGGCGCGAGGAGGAGCTGGCAGCGACTCAGGAAGACCTCCTGCTTACCGAGCAGATTCGTGAACGGATTCGGGTGCGCACGCGTTCGGGTGAAGGCGCACGTTTCGACCTGTTGCGCGCGGACAGCGAAGTCACCATTGCCACCAAGGAAAGGGAACGCGCCCAATCGCGCGTGGCCCAGGCACGCGCGCAGCTGCGTCAGGCGGTCGGCGCGACGCTACCGGACACATTCAGCGTGCGGGGCGATTTTTACCGGGCCATTCCGGCTGCCGAGTATGCCTCCCTGCGGGACGCACTGTTCAGCGGCAATCCCGAAATCAAGCGCAGTCTCACCGACATTACCCGCGCGGAACATCAACTGGAGGTGGAACGTCAGCAGGTATTGCCGGCTGTCAGCCTGCGGTTGATGCAGGAAAACATGCCGGATACACGATCGGTACGCGCCGGTATCGCCATTTCGGTGCCGCTGTTCGACCGCAGGGCCGGTCCGATCGATGAGGCGCGGGCACAGCTGATTCGCACGCGCAGCGATGCCGATGCGCGCCGCTTCGATCTGGCCCAGGGGTTCGATGCGGCCTGGCAGCAGTTCCAGGGGGCGCTCAAGACAGTGCAGGCGCTGGAAGGGGGCATCATTCAGCAGGCCCGCACCATCGTGGATATTGCCGAGGCTGCCTACCGATTCGGCGAACGGGGAATACTTGAATATCTCGATGCCAGACGGCAGTTCCGCATTGTGCGCGGTGAACTCATCGAAGCACGGTTTGAACTGTTTGCCGCCAAGGCAGAACTGGAGCGCCTGGCCGCTCGCGACATAAAAGGCGAATGAATCATGTTTGAAAGGACATTACTGGCTATCGGTATCGCGCTGCTCGCGGTATCGCTCGAAGGCTGTGGCGAGAAGGCGGCTTCTCCTGCCAAGGCCGCAAAGACCGCTGAAAAGGGGGCGGGGCCCGCAGCTACCGCTCCAACCGCAACCGATCCGCTCACGACGCGCCTTACGCCGGAACTGGGTGCCTTGGTCAAGCTCGGTACGATCGCTACCAGCGAGGTAACCGAAACCATCCGGATCGCGGGCCGCCTGGAGGTAAACGGCTACAAGACTGCGCGCATCGGTGCGCCGGTGACGGGGCGCATTTCGGACATCAAGGCTATCGTCGGGCAGGAAGTCAAGGCGGGTGAAACGCTGGCAGACATCAACAGCCAGGAGCTCACTCTGGCGCAGCTGGGCTTTCTGAAGGCGCATTCGGCACTGCAGTTGAGCACGCGCGCGGTCGAGCGCGCCGAATTGCTGTTGTCCGCCGATGTGATCGGCTCGGCCGAATTGCAGCGCCGGCAGAATGAACAGACGGTCGCCCGTGCCGAGAAGCGGGCCGCAGCCGATCAGCTGCGCATCCTGGGGCTGTCGGCTGCTGCCGTCGAGCGCCTTGAGCGAAGCGGTTCCCTCATTGCATCGGCACCGATCAGCTCAACCCAGGCCGGGACCGTGATTGAGCGCAAGGTGGCACAGGGCCAGGTGGTCCAGCCAACCGATGCCCTGTTTGTTGTCTCTGATCTTCGTTCCATCTGGGCCGGGGCTGACATTCCGGAGCAGGAAGCGGCCAGCGTCAGGCGTGGACAGCGGGTGGAGATCGAGATTCCGGCCCTGGGCAATGAGAAGCGCGTCGGACGCATCGTGTTCGTGGCGGACGTTGTCAATGCGGAAACCCGCACCGTACGTGTCGGTGTCGATCTCGAGAATATCGGCAAGACGCTCAAGCCGGCCATGCTGATCACCATGCTGATCGAGGGCAAGGCAGCGCAGCGCCAATTGGTGCCTCTTTCGGCAGTGGTACGCGAGAATGACGCTGACCATCTGTTTGTCGAAACGGCACCTGGTGTGGTGCGCCTGACCAAGGTAGAGCTCGACATCGAAAAGGATGGCAAGCGTGCGCTCAAGAGCGCACTTCCTCCCAATACACGCATTGTGCTCGATGGTGGCTTTCATCTGAACAACGAACGCCAGCGCCGCAACCTCGAAAAGGCGGGCTGACGCGTCATGATTGAAGGCTTGATCCGCTTTTCCCTTTCGCAGCGGGTGCTGGTGGCCGTGCTCGCGGTTGCCATCCTGATTGCCGGCGCGTTCGCCACCAAGCGTCTCTCGGTGGATGCGTTTCCTGACGTTACCAATATTCAGGTTCAGGTGGCAACCGAAGCGCCAGGACGACCACCTGCCGAAGTCGAACGCTTCATCACGGTGCCGGTGGAAATTGCCATGACCGGTCTGCCGGGCCTGACCGAAATGCGTTCGCTCAATCGAAACGGCATTTCCATCGTTACGCTGGTCTTCACCGACAAGACCGACGTCTACTTTGCACGCCAACTGGTCCTTGAACGCCTGATCGAGGTTCGCGGGTCATTGCCGGAGGGGATTACCCCGGTGCTGGGGCCGGTTTCGACCGGTCTGGGGGAGGTGTATCAGTACACCATTGAACATCCCAATGATCGCGGCCCCGATGGCAAGTTGCGGCAGCTCTCGGTAGCGGAGCTGACCGAGCGGCGCACGGTGCAGGACTGGGTCGTGAGGCCACTCCTGCGCAGCATTTCCGGTGTGGCCGAGATCAATACCCAGGGCGGTTTTGCCAAGCAGTACCAGGTGCTTGTCAACCCGGATCGCTTGCGCTATTTCGGCCTTTCCGTCAAGGACGTTTATGGCGCCATAGCGCGCAACAACGCCAACAGTTCCGGGGGCGTATTGCCGGCCCTTGCCGAGCAATATCTGATCCGCGGTACCGGACTCATTTCCTCGCTTGATGACATTCGCAACATCATGCTGCGTGAAGTGCGCGGCACACCGGTCTATGTGAAGGACGTCGCCGAGGTGGTGTTTGGTACCGAAGTGCGTCAAGGCGCACTGATCAAGAATGGCGAGACCGAAGCCGTCGGCGGCATCATGCTGATGATTCGCGGCGGCAATGCCAGGGAGGTCGTGGGGCGCATCAAGACACGCGTTGCCGAGATCAACGACAAGGGAATGCTTCCCGGTGGCTTGAAGATCGTGCCGTTCTATGACCGTACCGATCTGGTCAATGCCGCCATGAGCACTGTGGCCAAGGTGCTCGCTGAAGGTGTGCTGCTGGTGATCGTGATTCTGTTCATCTTCCTGGGGGATGTGCGCTCCAGCCTGATTGTGGTGGCCACGCTGGTGCTGACGCCCCTGATTACCTTCATCGTGATGAACCGCATCGGGCTGTCAGCCAATCTGATGTCACTGGGAGGGCTTGCGATCGCCATCGGCCTGATGGTCGATGGCGCGGTCGTGGTTGTCGAGAATGCCTTTGCGCGCCTCGGCGATCCCGCCAATGCCGGTGAGCCGAAGACGCGCGTCATCATGAAAGCGGCGGCGGAAGTGGGCAAGCCGGTGCTGTATGGCGTCGGCATCATCATTCTGGTGTTCCTGCCGCTGCTGTCGCTCGAAGGGATGGAAGGCAAGATGTTTGCGCCACTGGCGCTGACCATTGCGATTGCCCTTGCCGTGTCGCTGGTGCTGTCTTTCACCTTGACGCCAATGCTCTGCTCGTGGGTTTTGAAAGGGGGCGCCGAGCACGATACCTGGCTCCTGCGCAAACTGAAGAAGCCCTACCTGAAGATGCTTGACTGGTGCGTCGCCAACGGCAAGAAGGTCGTGGTGGCGGCGGTGACAGCCCTGGCGGCAAGCCTCGCGGTCGTGCCGTTCCTCGGAACAGCCTTCATTCCGACCATGCAGGAAGGCTCGGTGACCCCGGTTATTGTGCGGGTGCCCAAGATCTCACTTGAAGAATCGGTGAAGATGGAAACCGAGGCGATGAAGTCGATCATGCAGGTGCCCGGTGTCCAGATGGTGGTGTCGCGCCTTGGGCGCGGCGAATCCGCCGCCGACCCGGGCCAGCCGCACGAATCGGACCCGATCGTCACCTTGAAGCCACGCAGCGAGTGGCCTGATGGTTTCACACAGGACAGTATCGCCAACGCGATCCGCGACAAGCTCAAGTCCTTGCCTGGCGTTGAACTGTCCATCAGCCAGCCGATCGCCGCCCGTGTTGACGAAATGGTTTCCGGCGTGCGTTCCCAGGTGGCGATCAAGCTGTTTGGTGATGATCTGGAGGTGTTGCGCAAGCAGGGAGATGCAATTGCCCGCGTGCTGAGCGGCATTTCCGGGACGACGGATCTGCGCGTCGAACGCGTTTCCGGCCAGGAGTATCTCACCATCAACATCGACCGCTCGGCGATCGCGCGGTATGGCATCAACGTCGAGGACGTGAACGACATGATCGAGATCGCCGTAAAGGGGCGCGATGCCACCCTCGTGTTTGAGGGAGAGCGGCGCTATCAGGCCGTCGTTCGCTTTCCGGAAGCCTATCGCAACAACATCGAATCCATCTCCAATATCCTGTTGACCTCGCCTTCGGGGGCAGTGGTGCCGTTGAAGGACCTGGCTGATATCCGTCTGGCGGACGGCCCGGCCCAGGTCAGCCGGGAGTCGGCCAAGCGGCGGCTGGTGATCGGTGCCAACGTGCAGGGTCGTGATCTGGGCGGCTACGTGACGGAGGCTCAGGGACGCATTGCCCGCGATGTCAAGCTGCCGGATGGCTACTACCTTTCCTGGGGCGGTCAGTTCGAGAACATGGAGCGGGCCATGAGCCGCCTGATGGTGATCATTCCGATCACCATTGGTGCCATCTTTTTCCTGCTGTTCATGCTGTTCAAGTCGGTGCGCTATGCCGCACTGGTGATCACCGTTTTGCCGCTGGCTGCGATCGGGGGCATTGCCGGCCTGGCGGTGTCAGGCGAGTATCTTTCCGTGCCGGCCGCCGTTGGGTTCATCAATCTGTGGGGCATCGCGGTACTCAATGGTGTGGTGCTGGTGAGTTTTATCCGGCAATTGCGCGAGCAGGGCGCCGATCAGCTGCACGCGGTCATTGAGGGGTGTACCCATCGATTTCGCCCGGTGATGATGACGGCGGCAGTCGCCATGCTGGCCCTGATTCCGATGCTCTTCTCTACCGGACCCGGTTCCGAGGTTACCCGTCCTCTGGCGGTGGTGGTCATCGGCGGCCTGTTTTCTTCCACAGCGTTGACGCTGCTCGTGGTCCCGGTCCTTTACGGTTGGTTCGAAGAAACACCGAAGGAGGCTTGATGAAAGAGATCAAGGCGATTGTGCGCCCGGCACTGTTGGAAATCTTGCGACGGGAACTGCGGGCGATACCGAACTTTCCCGGGATGACGGTCATGGGTTGCGAAGGACTGACAGCGCCGGGACGGCTGGGCGAGCAGGCGGACCCGCTCAACGACTTCACCCGGAAAGTGCAGATCACCGTGGTCGCATCCGACGAACTCGCGCAGGTCATCGTTGAACGGATTCGGAGCAGTGCAGCCACGGGCCGGCTTGGCGATGGTCTGGTCTGGGTCATGGACGTCAACGCGATGTGGCGCCTGAGTTCCGCGGCTGATCCAACGCACGCCTGATCCGTCTGGCGTCCACAGATTCATGGGGATCGATCCGGTCGTCCTGTTTTTTCTGCTTGGGCTGGCTGCGCGCCTGCTCAAGTCGGACCTGCGCCTGCCGGAGCCGATCTATGAGGGCCTCTCGGTCTACCTCCTTCTGGCGCTCGGGCTCAAAGGCGGGATCGAACTGGCCCGTCACCCCTGGGGTGAGCTGGCACCGCAAATCGCTGGCGTCCTCGCGCTCGGGGTGGTGTTGCCTTTGCTCGCCTACGCGGCGCTCATCTGGCTGGGGAAACTGCCGCGCGTGGATGCTGCCGCGGTTGCCGCGCACTACGGTTCGGTGAGCGTGGTGACGTTCGCAGCGGGCATGGCGTGGGTGGAGGCAAAAGGGATTCCGGCCGAGGCCTACATGCCCCTGTTTCTGGCGCTTCTGGAAGCACCGGGAATCATTGTCGGCGTGCTGCTGGCCCGCGGTCTGGGAGCCGGTCAGGCCGGGCAGGGCTGGACTTCAGCTTTGCGCGAAGTCATGACAGGCAAAAGCGTGATGTTGCTCATGGGCGGGCTATTGATCGGCGCCATTCTCGGGCCCGAGGGTGTCAAGCCGGTGGCGCCATGGTTTTTCGACCTCTTCAAAGGGGCCTTGACGCTCTTCATGCTTGAACTGGGCCTGGTGGTTGGCAGGCAGATAGGCGTCTTGCGCCGGAGCGGTGCCTTCATGCTGACGTTCGGCGTGGTCACGCCGCTGGTGTTCGGCTTCATCGGCGCGGCAGCAGGAACGGCTCTGGGCCTATCTGCAGGCGGAGCGACGATTCTGGCGATTCTGGCGGCCAGTGCGTCTTACATTGCCGCTCCGGCAGCGATACGTGCAGCCTTGCCTGAGGCCAATCCGGGCCTGTCCCTGCCGGTTGTGCTGGGTGTGACGTTCCCCTTCAACCTGATTGTCGGATTTCCGATTTACCATGCCTATGTCGGCTGGCTGAAGGGATAGTCAAGGGAGAGTCATGGACTGGCATGAACGCAAACTGGTCACCATCATTGGTGAGGCGGCGCTCGAGAAGCGGCTGA
This sequence comes from uncultured Burkholderiales bacterium, assembly GCA_964443245.1. Taxonomy (GTDB): domain Bacteria; phylum Pseudomonadota; class Gammaproteobacteria; order Burkholderiales; family JAEUOS01; genus CANJDH01. The sequence continues at coordinate 64,203 of CAYUEG010000003.1, forward strand.
TTGACGAGGCTCGTGCACTCGGCATTGGCGGCTACACGATTACCGAGGTGCGTGGCGGTGGCAATCACGGTGAACGCGCCGGCGAATGGGAAGGGGAGCGCTCCATCGAATTCAAGGTAGTGTGCGACGACGCAGGAGCGGAGCGCCTGGCGCAAATGGTCATGGAACGCTACTCGCCCAACTACGCCCTGGTGCTCTACGTCAGCGACGTTGGCGTCATGCGTGCCCAGAAATTCTCGCCGCGCGCTCCCGAAAAGCGCTGAAACCGTTGGTAGACAACGGCTTCAGGCCGGTGTAGCGGCCGCGGTCGAAGCCGGTCGAAGGACACGAGCGTAAGGCAGGATGGCCTTGAACGTGCTGCCCTTGCCCACCATGCTTTCCACCTCCAGCCGGCCACCGTGCCGAACCAGGGCATGCTTGACAATGGCCAGGCCGAGCCCGGTGCCGCCGGTTTCCCGTGAACGCGATTTGTCGACGCGATAAAACCGCTCGGTGAGGCGGGGCAGGTGCTCCGCCGCAATGCCCGGGCCACTGTCGCTGACGGACAACTGGGACTCGCGCTCGCCCAGGGTGAAGGCAATGCGGATGATGCCCCCCTTGGGCGTGTAGCGCACGGCATTGGATACCAGGTTGCCGAACGCACTGCGCAGTTCATCGGCGACGCCCGCGATCTGGATGCCGGGCGGAATCGATAGCTCAATCTGATGGCCGTCTTGCGACAGTGCCCGCGCTTCATCGACGATCGGACCGAGGATCGAAGCCAAGGAAAAGGTATCGTCCAGTGTCGGTAACGGCTGGCTTTCCAGGCGCGACAGGGAAAGCAGATCTTCCACCAGGCGTTGCATGCGCCGCGACTGCTCCAGCATCAAGGTATGGATGCGCCTACGCTGTTCCGGCGGTGTATCGGGCTGCTCCTCGAACTGCTCCAGAAAGCCGCTCACGACTGTGATGGGCGTGCGCAATTCGTGCGACACATTGGCAATGAAATCGCGCCGCATCGACTCTACCTGCACCAGGCGGGTGATGTCGCGGGTGAGCAGGATGCGGCGCGTGTCCTGGAACGGCAGGAACTGCAGGCTCAACTGGCGCGCACCGGTATGGTCTGTCATCTGCAATGGCTCGCGGAAGTCGGCTCGCACCAGGTATTCCGTGAAGGCCGGCTGGCGCACCAGATTGGCCAGCAGGAAGCCGGTGTCCCTTTCCAGGTTCAGCCCAAGATGGTCAGAGGCAGAGGGGTTGCACCACTCAATGCGGTCGGCACGGTCCAGAATCACGATGCCATCGGGCAGGGCACTGGAAGCCTGAATGAAGCGCTCGAGTGTCTCGGCCACTTCGGCGCGACGCCTGTCATCCCGTTTGCGCGCGCGGCGCAGCTCCTGAAACACGGTTTGCCAGGCGCCAAATCCTCCCGGCAACTCCGGAAGTTCTTCGCGATCGGCAAGATTGAGCCAATCATTCACGCGCTTCAGGTAATACAGATGAAAGCCGATCAGCACCGACAACCCGAACAGTGCTGCGAGCAGGCCCCAACGCTCGCCACCAATGAGTCCGGCCATGATGGCGAAGAGGGCCACCACGGCAAAGCGAAACCAGACTGGCGCCCAGAATTGGTTCAAACGTGAGTTGATCGTGTGCGGGAGGGCGCTCATTATCGCCGAGCCGCGAGGGAATCAGTTCTTGGCAAGCCGGTACCCGGCGCCGCGCACGGTCTGAACCAGGTCTTCCGCACCAAAGGGCGACAAGGCTTTGCGCAGGCGCAGAATATGCACGTCTACCGTGCGCTCCTCGATGAAGGAGTGGTCGCCCCACACCTGATCAAGTAATTGGGCGCGGGAGTACACCCGCTCCGGGTGCGCCACGAAAAATCGCAGCAGGCGAAACTCAGTGGCACCCATGTCAACCAGTTTTCCGGCGATGCGTACCTCGTGCTTGCCAGGATCGACGGTGAGGTCTCCAAAAAGCAGGGGTTCTTCAGCATGTTCAGGGGCGCGGCGACGCAGCAGGGCATTGATGCGGGAAATCAGCTCTCGCGGTGAAAAGGGCTTGGTGACGTAATCGTCCGCACCTGCATCCAGGCCGGTGATCTTGTCACCTTCCTCGGCTTTGGCAGTCAGCATGATGATCGGCAGCGGCCGCGTGCGCGGGTCTGCTCGCAGGGACCGCGCCAGCTGGACCCCGGATTCACCCGGCATCATCCAGTCGAGGATCACCAGATCGGGCAGCTGGCCACGAATTGCCTGACGCGCCTCGTCTGCATTGAGTGCGCGGACCAGCTTGTAACCCTTTGGAACCAGCGCAAACTCAAGCAGGTCCAGGATGGCCGGCTCGTCTTCGACCAGCAGGATGGTGGTATCGAGGGCCATGATGATCAGCTGGCGACGGTCTGCTCCAGCTTTTCCAGCGTTGCGTGACGCACATCCGTGCCTTTCGCGACGAAGATCACGTACTCGGCGATGTTCTGCGCATGATCACCAATGCGCTCGATCGCCTTTGCAATCCAGATGATGTCCAGCGCAGTCGAGATCGTGCGCGGATCTTCCATCATGAACGTAATCAGCTGGCGCAGGATGCTGCGAAATTCGTTGTCAATCTGCTTGTCCTGCTTGACGATGTCACCTGCCTGCACCGCATCGAGCCGGGCGAACGCATCGAGCGCATCCTTGAGCATGCCGGCTGCGATATGCGCAGCGACATGGATGTCGGAGAACCCGGGCAGCTGCAGCAAGCCACGATCGTGCATGGCCTTCGAGTAGCGCGCAATCTTGTCGGCTTCATCGCCGATGCGCTCCAGATCCGTGATGGTCTTGACGACCGCCATGACCAGACGCAAATCGCCGGCCGCCGGCTGGCGCCGCACGATCAGGTGGGTGCAACGATCATCCAGTTCCAGTTCCAGCTGGTTGATCTGCGCTTCCACCTCGCGAATGCGTTCTGCCACTCCCGACCTGTGCTCACCGTAATACTCGGTGGCGGCACGAACCTGCTCTTCCACGAGCCCGCCCATTTGCAGCAGGCGTGTGCGGATATCTTCCAGATCTGCATCAAACTGGGACGAAATGTGCGTCTTTTCCATGACTATTCCTTGGGATGCCGGGTATCAGATCAACCGAACTTGCCGGTGATGTAGTCTTCCGTGCGCTTGTCTTTTGGTTTGAAGAATATATCGTCGGTCTTGCCGAACTCCACCATTTCACCCAGGTACATGTAGGCGGTGTAATCGGAAACGCGGGCCGCCTGCTGCATGTTGTGGGTCACGATGAGGATGGTCACACGGCCCTTGAGGGAATGAATCAACTCCTCAATGCTGCCGGTTGCGATCGGATCCAGGGCAGAAGTGGGCTCATCGAAGAGAATCATTTCCGGATCCGTTGCCAGGCAACGCGCGATGCACAGCCGCTGCTGCTGGCCACCGGAAAGGTTGTAGGCCGGCTCGTGGAGCCTGTCCTTGACCTCGTTCCATAGCGCTGCGCCGTTGAGGGCTTCCTCGATCTTGTCTTCCAGCCTGGAGCGATTGTTCTCGCCCCGTACCCGCAACCCATAGGCGACATTCTCAAAAATCGATTTCGGGAACGGGTTCGGCTTCTGGAACACCATGCCGACGCGCATGCGCACCTCGATGGGATCCACATCATCTGCGAGGAGATTGGTGTTGTCAGGGTGAAACACGATTTCGCCTTCGTACCGATTGCCGGGGTACAGGTCGTGCATGCGGTTGAAGCTGCGCAAGTAGGTCGACTTGCCGCAACCGGACGGACCGATCAAGGCAGTGACCTTGTTCTGTTCGACCTGCATGTTGATGCCCTTGAGGGCCTGGAAATTGCCGTAAAAGAAATTGAAATTACGGACTTCCGCCTTGATGGCCGCCGGCGCCTGCGTTGCAGGAGAGAGAGATTCAGTCATGTGTGCGATTTACCATTTGATGTTTTTACGCAGGTGATAGCGCAGCCAGATGGCAAGGCCATTCATCGCCAGCGTCATGAAGATCAGGACAAATCCGGCAGCGGCCGCATTGATCTGGAACGCCTCTTCCGGCCGTGAGGTCCAGTTGAACATCTGGATCGGCATCACGGTGAAGGGCGAGAACAACCAGTCAAACATGCCTGCTGCTGGCTCGCCCGAACCGGGCATGGGCGGCAGAAACGCGATGAAGGTGAGCGCGCCAATGGTGATGATGGGGGCCGTTTCACCGATGGCGCGTGCCATGCCGATAATGATGCCGGTAAGGATCCCGGACATGGAATAGGGAATGATGTGGGCGTGGACCAGTTGCCACTTGGTAGCACCCAGGGCGTAGGCACCTTCGCGGATCTGGCTCGGAATCGCACGAATCGCCTCACGCGTCGCCACGATCACGATGGGCAGGATCAGAAGCGCAAGTGTCAGGCCTGCCGAGAGAATGCTTTGCCCCAGCTTGAACTGGTAGACGAACAGCCCCAACGCCAGAAGCCCGTAGACGATGGATGGCACGCCGGCGAGGTTGGATATGTTGATTTCGATAATGTCGGTAAACCAGTTCTTGCGGGCATACTCTTCCAGATAGAGGCCGGCGGCGACGCCGATGGGAACCGCAGCCAGGGCCGTTACCAGCATGACCAGCAGCGAACCTACCCATGCCGACAGAATGCCCGCGTTGGCCGCCTTGCGGGATGGAAAGTTGCTGAAGAAGTCCCAATCAATGCGCGGGACGCCCTTGATCGCCATGTCGACAATCAGGGCCAGCAGTGTCACCAGGCCGATCATGAGGCAGACGATTCCGATGATCGCAAAGACCAGGTCGTAGCGCTTGTGCAACTTCACCATCGCGCGGATGGCAGTGGTATCGAGGGGCTTGTCCATGTGATGGGTCAGAGTGGGGTGCGGGTGGTGGCAGGCATGGAACTGGTCATCAGTAGACTTCCCGGAAGCGCTTGCGCAACCAGTAACCCAGGATGTTGAAGAACAGGGTGACGAGGAAGAGCGCGAGGCCGGCCACGAAGATGGTCTGATAGCCGATCGAGCCGTGCGGCAGATCGCCCAATGCCACTTGCACGATGTAGGCCGTGATGGTGGCAGCCGGCTCCAGCGGGTTGGCCGTCAGGTTCGGCTGCATGCCTGCGGCGACGGCCAGAATCATGGTTTCACCGACGGCCCGCGAAATGCCCAGAATGTACGCGGCGGCGACGCCGGAGAACGCCGCTGGAAAAACCACACGCACTGCGGTCTGGAAGCGTGTCGATCCCATGGCGTAAGCGCCTTCCCGCAGGGACATGGGCACGGCGCGCATTGCATCTTCGGCAATCGATGCAATGGTCGGGATGATCATGATGCCCATGACAAGCCCTGCCGAGAGGAGGCTGAAGCCGGGCAGCCCCGGAATGAGCTTCTGCAGAAGGGGGGTGACAAACAGCAGGGCAAAATGGCCGTAGACGATGGTTGGCACACCGGCCAGCATCTCCAGAATCGGCTTGCAGACCTCCCGTATCTTCGGCGTGGCGAATTCCGATAGATAGATGGCAATGATGGTGCCAAGGGGAATGGCCACGGTGAGCGCCACAGCAGAACTGACAAGGGTCCCGGACAACAGCACCCCAATGCCGTAGTGCGCGTCGTTGAACAGGGGCGTCCACTGGGTATCAAACAGAAAGTCTTTCAGCGGAACATGCTTGAAAAACTCCCAGGACTCCGAAAAAAGGATGTAGACAATCCCCAATGTGGTGAAAACTGCCACCATGGCCGCACCCAGAAGCAACATCTCGATGGCGAGTTCCTTCAGGTGACGGGAAGATCGCTTGGCCAGCCTGGGCGAGACAGTGGAGGGCATCATGGCTGAGGAGGGAAGGACGGAGGACATGGGAAGTGTAGCGCTGAAAAGTGCCGCTCCGCCATGGGGCGGAGCGGTGGGGTCTCGCAGGTTGTATTGCTCGCCTTACTCTTTCGGATCCCGACGCAGCAGATCAGCTACCTTCACGCCCACCTCAGGCTCTCCGCCGAAGGCTGTTCCAGTTTTTCTCTTCGTCAGGTTGTCCATCGCGTGCTTGTAATCCGCTGCGGTCAACGGGACATACTTGACCTCTTTCGCGAGCTTGGCGCCGTGCTGCAGGTAGTAATTGGCAAACTCACGCACCTCCGGCTTTTCCAGGCTCTTGGCGCTGACGTAGATGAAAATCGGCCGCGCCAGGGGCTGGTAGGTACCGTTGATGACGTTGTCCATGGAAGGCATGACCGCTGGCCTGCCAGCTTTCTCGACAATCGGGACGGCCTTGAGCTTCTTCTCGTTCTCGCTGTAATAGGCGAAGCCAAAGTAACCCAGCGAGCCGGTATCGCGCGTGACGCCCTGCACCAGTACATTGTCGTCTTCCGAGGCGGTGTAGTCGCCACGGCT
>CAYUEG010000004.1:0-14636 GCA_964443245.1 uncultured Burkholderiales bacterium
GACGGCGTTAGCCGCGGTCACTATTCTTTCCCTGATTCCTGGCACGGCGGTCCCTGGCCCGCTGCAGTTCTGGGACAAGGCGCAGCATGCGCTGGCGTTTGCCCTGCTCACCGTCCTCGGTGGCCTCTCCTACCCGCGCGATCTGAAGGTGGTGGTGCTCTCACTGCTGGTCTACGGCGGGCTCATCGAGCTGGCTCAGGCGACTCTCACCACCACGCGCTTTGGCGATGTGATCGATTGGGTGGCCGATGCAATCGGCATCGCCGCAGGTGCCGCCCTGCACGCGGCATGGTTGTACAAGCTATCCCCGCAGGCAGTAACGCCAGACCGGCAGCCCTAGCGCAACTGCGCGTAAATCCGCTCCGCCAGTTCGCGGCTGATGCCGTCGATGGTGATGAGGTCTTCCACGCTGGCGCGCTTGACGCCCTGCAAACCGCCGAACCGCGCCAGCAGTTTCTGGCGCCGCTTGGCGCCCACGCCGTCAATCCCTTCGAGCGAGGAGGTCACGCGCGCCTTGTCGCGCTTGGCGCGCTGGCCGGTAATCGCAAAGCGATGCGCTTCATCGCGAATCGTCTGGATCAGGTGCAGCGCCGGGCTGTCGGGTGAAAGGTTGATCGGTGCGCGGCCATCGGCAAAGACCAGCGTTTCCAGCCCGGCCTTGCGCTCTTCGCCCTTGGCCACGCCCACCAGCAGCGGCTGGGTGAGGCCCACTTCGGCCATCACCTGGCGCGCCACTTCCACCTGGCCCTTGCCGCCATCGATGAGGATGAGGTCGGGCTTGATGCCCTCCCCGCCGGCCACTTTTTCATAGCGCCGCGTCAGCACCTGGCGCATGGCGGCGTAGTCATCTCCCGGTGTAATGCCGGTGATGTTGAAGCGCCGGTAGTCGCCGGTTTGCATCTTGTGGTGGTGATACACCACGCACGAAGCCTGGGTGGCTTCGCCCATGGTGTGGCTGATGTCGAAGCATTCCACCCGTAGCAATTCAAAACCGGTTTCCGGTTCGTCCAGGTTGAGCAGGCCCGCCAAGAGCCGCGTGCGCGCATGTGCGGTGCCGCGCTCGGCCAGCACCCGTTCCAGCGCGAGCTGGGCGTTCTTCTCGGCCATGGTGAGCCACAGGCGGCGCTGTTCCTGCGGAAAGCGCACCACGTTCACGCGGCGGCCGGCATCGCCGGACAAGGCCTCGGCCAGTTCTTCCACCTCTTCCAGATCATGGTTGATCACGATGGTGGGCGGAATGAAGCGCCCGGGGTAGTGCTGCACCATGAAGGCGGCCAGCACGTCACCCGGCGTGGCGTCTTCCACATGCTGGGGGAACAACTGCTTGTCACCCAGATGGCGGCCGCCACGCACCATGGCCAGGCTGACGCAGGCCATGCCCTGGGCTGCCACACAGGCGACGATGTCGACATCGGTTTCATTGAGTGCCTCGGCACCCTGGGTTTGCAGCACGCGCGAGAGCGAGCCGATGCGGTCGCGGATCAGCGCCGCTTCTTCAAACGCCAGTGCTTCGGCCTTGCGCTGCATTTCGGCCTGCAGTTCGTCCAGCAATTCCTGCGAGCGGCCGGAAAGGAAGCGCGCCGCATCGCGCACGCTGCTGGCGTAAGCCTCAGGCGCCACCAGCTTCACGCAGGGGGCGCTGCAGCGCTCGATCTGGTGCAAGAGGCAAGGCCGGGAGCGGTTGGCGAACACGGTGTCGTCACAGGTACGCAGGCGAAACACTTTTTGCAGTGTCTCGATGCTTTCGCGCACCGCCCAGGCATTGGGGAACGGGCCGAAGTACTGGTGCTTCTTGTCCAGCGCGCCGCGATAAAAGCGGATCTGCGGGTAGGTATGGCCCGTCACCATCAGGTAGGGATAGCTCTTGTCGTCGCGAAACAGGATGTTGTAGCGCGGCGCCAGTTCCTTGATGAGGTTGTTCTCCAGCAGCAGGGCTTCGCCTTCGGAGCGGGTGACCGTCACCTCGACATTGGCGACCTGGCTCACCATGTGGGCAATGCGCGGGCTGGAATGGGTCTTCTGGAAATACGAGGCCACGCGCTTTTTGAGGTCGCGCGCCTTGCCGACATAGAGCACGTTGCCGGCGGCATCCACGTGGCGGTAGACACCCGGCAGGTTCGGGCAGTTCTTCAGGAATTCGGAAGGGTCGAACGCGCTTTTGGGCAGTTGCGGCACGCCGGCATCAACGGTTGCTGCCGTGGCCGCCTCGACTGTTACGGCCGGATTATCCCCATTGGCCGGAGAATGGCTCCCACCAACGTTCTTGGCCGATTTACCGCGCTGGGGCATCAGGCGTCCGCAATGGCGCGTGCCCGGGCGAACACGGCTTCGAACATCGGCGCGGTAAGGCGCCCGGTGTTGGTGTTGTAGCGGCTGCAGTGATAGCTGTCGATCAGGGTGATCTGCCCTTGCCCTGCCGGCAGGACGTGCTCTGCGCCGTGGGCAAACTTGCAGTGGGATTTTTTCAGGCCCAGTGCGGTGAGCAAGGCACCATGCGCGATCAGCCCCAGCGCCACGATCACCTTGGCGCCAGGTTGCGCCAGGTCTGCCGCCAGATACGGGTTGCAGCGCTTGATTTCGTCCGTCTCGGGCTTGTTGTCCGGCGGCAGGCATTTCACGGCGTTGCTGATGCGGCAGCCGGTGAGCGCGAGATCGTCATCGCCATCCGGCGAAAACGTGCCCTTGGCAAAGCCGAATTTCTTCAGCGTGGCGTACAGCAAGTAGCCGGCATGGTCTCCGGTGAAGGGCCGGCCGGTGCGGTTGGCGCCATGCATGCCCGGCGCAAGGCCGACAATGACCAGGGCGGCATCGGGCGCACCGAAGGGCGGCACCGGTTTGCAGAAGTAGCCGGGGTTCTGGTGCTTGACGCGATCCAGAAAGGTGGCCAGGCGCGGGCAGGCGCGGCAATCGGATCGGTACGCCGAGGCAGAGGCGGAGGCAGACGAAGTGGACTTCATGGGCAGGATTCTAAGGCCTGCCCTCCCCTTGCCCCTCCGTGCCGTGGCTTACACCGCCGGTGGCGGCGGGTTCTCCGTTGCGTAAACACGCTGCACCGCGGGCCGCGCCAGCATGCGCTGCAGGTACGGGCCCAGATGCGGCAGGCTGCGCGCCGGGCGGGCGAAGCCACGGGTCCAGCGGCACAGCACCAGCGCGTAGGGGTCGACCACGCTGTATTGATCTCCCAGCAACCAGGGTTTGCCGTGCGCGGCCAGCAGGGCATCGAGCTGGTCCAGCATGGTGCCGATTTTGGTTTCGGCGCTGGCCTTGATTTCGGCTGCCGCGGCGGTATTTCCTTCCGCCACCCAACGCTCGGGGTACCAGTACAACATCGACGTGGCCTGCAAGGTGTTGGTCAGCCACGCCAGCCATTTGTAGCAGTGCGCCCGCTCGGCGCTTCCCACTGGTGGAATCAGCGGAGGCACCAGGCCGGCTGCCGCGCGGGTATCGGCCAGGTGCAGGCAGATGGCCGCCGTTTCATACAACACCAGATCGCCTTCGACGAACACCGGGATCAGCCCGTTCGGGTTGAGCTTCAGATAGGCCGGTGCTTTGTGGGCCGCGTTGGCGCGGTCCACCAGGCGCAGGGTGAACTTCTCCCCCAGCTCTTCGAGCAGGATGTGCGGGATCATGCTGGCGTTGCCGGGGAAGTAATGCAGTTCGATCATGGTGCGTCGCAGGTTGGGTTGGCGTGCAACCGGTGTTCAGGCCAGGTGCTTCTTGAAGTGGGCGATGGTGCGCTCCCACGAAAGCTTGGCCGCCGCCTCGTTGTAGCGCGGCGTGGAGTTGTTGTGAAAGCCGTGCTGGGTGCCCGGATAGGTGTGCACTTCATGCGGCACGTTGGCGGCCTTCAGCGCCGCCGTGAAGGCGGGATAAGTCGAGTTGATGCGCTCGTCGTTCTCGGCCAGGTGGCACACCAGCGGCGCCTTGATCCTGGCCACGCTGGCGGTATCGGCCGCCACGCCGTAATACGGCGCGCCGGCATGCATGTCGCTGCCGAGCGTGGCGGCGAGAAAGTTGGTCACACCACCCCCGTAGCAAAAGCCGGTGACGCCCAGCTTGCCGGTGGAAAGCTTGTGGCTCTTCACAAAGCGCGCGCTGTTGACAAGATCCGTACGCAGCTTGGCCTGATCCAGCCCGGCCTGCAGGGTACGGCCGTCATCATCATTGCCGGGATACCCGCCCACGGGAAACAGGCCGTCCGGGGCCAGCGCCAGAAAGCCTTCGGTGGCGGCGCGGCGCGCCACATCTTCGATATACGGGTTGAGGCCACGGTTCTCGTGGATCACCAGCACGGCCGGAAATGGACCGTTGCCGGCAGGTTGCACCAGATAGCCGCGCATGGTGCCGGAGTTGCCGCCCGGCGAAGGATAGGTGACGTAGTTGGCCTTGATACGGCTGTCGGTGAAGGAAATCGTCTGAGCCTGGGCATAGCGCGGCAGCAGTGCCTGCGCCATCGCCAGGCCGGTGCCTCCCACCACCGCCAGGGAAGCCGCCCGCGAGAGGAAGGTGCGGCGGTCAATGTAGCCGTGGCAATACTCGTCGTACAGGTCGTAGACGCGCTGGTCGATTTCCAGCTGGGTAATGCCCTGCGGGGCGGGACGCTCGAGAAGCTCGTGCTCGGACATGGTCGATCTCTCCTGGTCAGTGGGGTGGGTAGCGATGCGCGGTGGCGCAAGGGTGTGCGGCCCTGACAGGCACACGTTCCAGCCACAAGCGTAACCGAATATGCCGGCACCGGTCTTTTGGCCTCCTTTGGCCTCCTTCGGCCAGGCCAGAATGTAACGGACTGTAATTGTTGTCCACGGCCCGCCTCCAGGGGGCGTTGATCGGCCAGCTGCCCCACCCTTTTCCCGTGCGGGCACTTTACCAAGGAGAACAGCATGAACCTGATCCAATCCCTGACGCTGGCCGCTGCCGTGACGCTGGCCCCTGCATTCGCGCTGGCCCAAAGCAACACGCCGGTACCTTCCGATGCACCCAAGGCTTCCACGCCGCAAGGCAAGGGCGAAGGCCGTGGCGGCAAAGGTGGCGAGCGTGCCGAGCGCTTCAAGAAGGCTGACACCAATGGCGATGGCGCCATCAGCAAAGCCGAGGCAGACGCCGCCGGCATGAAGGGCCTGTCGAAGAACTTCGACAAGATGGATGCCAACAAGGATGGCAAGGTGACGCGTGAGGAAATGCGTGCTGCCCGCCAGGCCCACAAGGGTGAGCACAAGGGCGAACACAAGGGTGAGCGCAAGGGACCGCGCGGCCAGGGTGGCCAGGGTGCTACCCCGGCAACCCCGGCAACGCCTGCGGCACCGGCGACCAAGTAAGCATCAGCACTACGGCAACGAGAAAGGCCCGCCTCACGGCGGGCCTTTTCTTTGGCAGATGCCTTGACACCGCTGCAGCCAGCGGCAGCGTGCTCGGGTATGCTTTCCGTTCAAGCCTGAACAAGGGAGATCAGCATGAACAAGGGAAGCTGCCTGTGCGGCACCGTGCAGTACGAGGTGCGGGGTGAACTGGGCCCCGGCTATTTTTGCCACTGCCAGCGCTGCCGCAAGGCCAGTGGCAGTGCATTCGGTACCAACGCCATGGTCGATTCGAAGGACTTTGTCGTCACCGCCGGGCAAGCGTCCTTCAAGGGCTACACCGCCAGCACGGGTCTGACGCGCTATTTCTGCGCCGAATGCGGTTCACCGATCACCAGCGTGCGCGCCAGCCAGCCGGAGGTGACGCGCGTGCGGCTGGGAACGCTCGATACGCCGGTGGCCAAACCACCAATGGGGCACATCTTCGTCGGCTCGAAGGCAGAATGGGACGTGATCCGCGACGATTTGCCGCAATATGAGGCGCGGCCGCCAGCCTGAACCGGCGGCCTAGCCGTTGCCGACCAGCATCGCCCCGCTGGCGGCAGCCACCTTGACGCCGTGCTGGTTGGTGCAATCAGCTTCCATGCGCACGACACCACCCCCATGCCTGGGCTTGTCGTCCATGCCGATGATTTTCCATACGGTCGTGAGCCGGTCTCCCGAGCGCACGGGTGCCAGAAACTTGCAGTTATGTTCCAGATAGCCGATGGCAGTGCCGGAAAAGATCATGCCGGCCGGTGCGCCAATGATGGCGCTGGTGATCACGCCGTGCAGGATGCGCCCGCCATGGCGTGAGGCGCCCGCAAACGCCGCATCAACGTGCAGCGGGTTGAAATCACCGATCAGGTCGGCCCCCACCGAGAGGTGGCGGTCCGTAATGGTGAGGGTCTCGGTGAACGTATCGCCCGGCTTGACCTCGCTGTATTTCTTGCCCTGCACCGTCATTGCGCGTTTCCTCTCCCGGTCAAGGGTCGGCATGTCCTGTTCCCGTCCCCGGTGGATAATACAACCCCAACTCTCCTCACACGATGGCCATGCCAATCTACTCCCTGGGCGAACGCACGCCGGTATTCAAGAGCGCCAATGTCTTCATCGCCCCGGGCGCCAGCGTGATCGGCAGCGCAACGTTCGGCGACAACGTGTCGGTCTGGTTCGGCGCCGTGGTGCGCTCGGACAATGAGGTCATCGAACTGGGGGACAACGTCAACGTCCAGGATGGCGCGGTACTGCATGCCGACCCGGGCTTTCCGCTGAAGCTGGCGAACAATGTCTCGATCGGCCATCTGGCGATGGTGCACGGCTCCACCATCGGCGAGAACACGCTGGTGGGCATCAACGCCGTCGTGCTGAACGGCTGCGTGATCGGCCGGAACTGCATCATCGGGGCCAACGCCTTGCTGCCGGAAGGCAAGGTGATCCCGGACAACTCACTCGTGATGGGCTCGCCCGGCAAGGTGGTGCGGCAGTTGTCCGACGACGATGTGGCCAACCTGCGCCGCATCGCCAGCGGCTACGCCGCGCGTTCGGCAACCTACCGGCGCGACCTCAAGCAGATCGCAGCCGGCAGCGAAGACCCTGCCGCGCAAGCCTTTGCGGCACAGCTGGCCCAGGGTGCCAATACGCCTTAAGGTGTAGCGGGCGTTCAGGCCGTCGGTGTACGGCCGAAAAGTCCGTAGCCACGCATCATGGCCACGTGCTCTTCACGCTGGTTGTAGATGTCCCAGCGGGTCAGCACGAGGCCCCGATCCGGCTTGCTGGTGGCGCGCGCTTCCTCAATCGTCCGTTTGATGATGAGCGTATCGCCCGGACGCACGGGCTTGAGCCAGCGAATCTCTTCCATGCCGGGCGAACCCATGCTGACGGTCTTGGAAATGTAGGAATCGACCATCACGCGCATGGCCACCGCACAGGTATGCCACCCGCTGGCAATCAGGCCGCCGTAAATCGAGTCCTTCGCCGCCTCCGGATCAATGTGAAACGGTTGCGGGTCATACTTGCGCGCGAACTCGATGATCTCGTCCTGCGTCATCGTATGGCGCCCGATTTCAACCGTTTCGCCGACCTTGAAGTCTTCGTAGTGATACTGGGCCACATCTTCCCCTTGTCTTTGCCCTGTCGGCGTGCTCAGGCCGGAACTTTGGCCACGGCCGGCGCCGCGTGTTGCGACGCCGCCCCGATGGCGACAAACTCGGCCAGATGATGATCGACATCGCCCAGCATCAGGTCGATCATGGTGGCGCGCTTGAAATAGTGCGAGACGGCCAGTTCGTCCGTCATGCCCATGCCGCCGTGCATCTGGATCGCGGACTGGCCGATGAACTTGATGGCACGCCCGGCACGCACCTTGGCAGCGTGGATGGCGCGCTTGCGCTCCCCGGCATCAGCCGAATCGACCTTGACGGCAGCCAGCATGGCCAGTGAACGGGTCTGCTCCAGTTCCATGAACATTTCCGTGGCGCGATGCTGCAACACCTGAAACTTGCCGATCGGCACGCCAAACTGCTTGCGCGTCTTGAGATACTCGATCGTCTGCTCGTTGATCATGGCCAGGCAGCCGACCGCTTCGGCCACCAGCGCAGCCACGCCAACTTCAGCGGCACGCTCGATCAGGGTATGGCCTTCGCCGACCTTGCCGAGCAGGGCGTCGGCCCCCACGGCGACCTGGGTAAAGGTGATGTCAGCCGCGCGCATGCCGTCGATGGTGCGGTAATCACGCAGACTGACGCCAGCCGCCTTGCGATCCACCACAAAGAGGGTAATGCCTGCCTTGTCGCGCGTACCACCGGCCGTGCGGGCCGAGATCACCAGCTTGTCGGCCTGGGCGCCATGCAGCACCACCGTCTTGGTGCCGTTGAGCACATGCCCCGCACCCGCCGCCGTGGCGGCCAGCGCCACGCTGAACAGTTCGTGGCGCGACTGCGCCTCGCCCAGCGCACAGGCAAGTTTGAGGGAGCCATCGGCAACGCCGGGCAACAGCCCCTGCTTGTGGGCGTCACTGCCGCCAAAGCGGATGAAGGCGGCGCCCATCACTGCCGTGGCGAAGTAAGGCTCCACGACCAGGCCACGCCCCAGTTCTTCCATGACCACCATCATGTCGACGCCGGTGCCGGAGAAGCCGCCATACGGTTCCGGTACAGGCACGCCCATCAGGCCCAATTCGGCCAACCCGGCCCACGCGGCATCACTGGTGCCGGTACCGTGGATGATCTTCTTGCGCGCTTCAAACGTGTATTCCTGCGCCAGGTAGCGGCGCACCGCGTCACGCAACTGGTTCTGCTCTTCGGTGAAGGAAAAGTCCATGATGCGCTCCTTTACAGACCCAGAATCATCTGGGTCATGATGTTCTTCTGGATTTCGTTCGAACCGCCGTAAATCGAGGTCTTGCGGTAGTTGAAGTAGTAGGCCGCAAGCGGATCAAGAATCTCGCCCTTGGCCGGATCATCAAACTCCTCGACGTGAAACGGCAACCCGCGCGGCCCGATGGCTTCGAGCATCAGTTCGGTCAGGCGCTGCTGGATTTCGGTACCCTTGACCTTCAGCAGCGAAGCCTCGGGACCGGGCCCCTTGCCGTGGGATTCGGCAGACACTACCCGCAGGACGGTGATTTCCAGCGCCATCAGGTCGATTTCCAGCTCTGCCACCTTGGTGGCAAAGCGCAGGTCTTCCAGCAGGGGTTTGCCGTTGAGCTGCTGGCCGCCGGCAACCCGCTTGAGCAATTCGAGCTCGCGCTTGGAGCGGCCCACCGCGGCAATCCCGGTGCGCTCGTGCCCGAGCAGGTACTTGGCATAGGTCCAGCCCTTGTTCTCTTCTCCCACCAGGTTTTCCACCGGCACTTCGACGTTGTCGAAGAACACCTCGTTGACCTCGTGCGCCTCGTCCATGGTGATGATCGGGCGCACCGTGATGCCGGGGCTCTTCATGTCGATCAGGAGGAACGAGATGCCTTCCTGTTTCTTGGCTTCCGGGTCGGTACGGACCAGACAGAAGATCATGTCGGCGTGCTGCCCGAGCGTGGTCCAGGTCTTCTGGCCGTTGACGATGTACTTGTCGCCCTTGCGCTCTGCGCGCGTCTTGAGCGATGCCAGATCGGAACCGGAGCCCGGTTCCGAATAGCCCTGACACCACCAGTCGGTGCCGTCATAGATGCGCGGCAGGTAATGCCGCTTCTGGCCTTCGTTGGCAAACCGCATGATGACCGGCGCCACCATGGCGACGCCGAACGGCAATACCTGCGGGGTGCCGACGCGCGCGCATTCTTCGTCGAATATGTGTTTTTGGGTCGGCGTCCAGCCGGTGCCGCCCCACTCCACCGGCCAGGACGGCACGATCCAGCCCTTGGCAGCAAGAATCTTGTGCCAGCGCTGGAAGTCTTCTTTGGTCAGGTGCCGGTGCCCGAGCACCTTGGCCTGCAGGTCCTTGGGCAGGTTTGCTTCGAGCCAGCTACGCACTTCGGCACGGAATGCTTCATCCGCGGCCGTGTAGTTCAAATCCATGGTGGTCTCCGTCACGCCAGGAGGTTGCGCGAGCCGGAGATATTACCCCAAGCAATTAGTTCAGTTCGCTCTTGTCGACGAGCGGAAACGGCAACTGGGTCACGGCGATTCCCTCTTCGGCGAGCGCGGCAGCTTCCTTCGGTGAAGCCACGCCGCGAATCGAACGGGCCTCGGTTTCCTTGTAATGGATGCGCCGCGCCTCTTCGGGAAACTTGTTGCCGACATCTTCGGTGTTTTCCACCAGTTTGCGCAGCATCGCCAGCATTTCCGCCTGCTGTGGTGCCATCATCGCATGCGGTGTCGGGGCCGCATTGGGCTGCACAGAAGCCGAGGTTGAGGCCGGTTCGGCTCCGGCAGGCAACAGGTTCAAACGCGGCGCCGAAAGCTGCTTTTCCACCTGGGTAGACGAGCAGACCGGGCACGACAGCAGACCACGCGCCTTTTGCGACGCCATGTCATCGGCCGAGGCAAACCAGCCCTCGAACAGGTGGCCATGCTCACACGCAAGGTTGAAAACGATCATCTGACGGGCCGGAGGTAACGCGAATTGGACTGAGGATGCAGGGATGCACAGAGATTACCAGCAATTTCAGTCAGCACGCTGCTGACCGGCGCTGGCCGACGACAGCTGGCATTTGGTGCCCGGAGCGGGGATCGAACCCGCACGCCCCTTTGCAGGAAGCGAGGGATTTTAAGTCCCTTGTGTATACCAGTTTCACCATCCGGGCGAAGGCACAATTTTAGCGAGTTGGCCCTGTTTCAGGCAAAACTGCAGGAAAAGTTCGCAGATAAGGCGAAAACTGGAGGCGCGGGCCGGAGTCGAACCGACCTACATGGATTTGCAATCCAGTGCATAACCGCTTTGCTACCGCGCCACGACCGCAGAACAGGCCTGCGGAAACAAAAAGGGGAAATCGCTTTCCCCTTTTTTGAAAACCTGGAGCGGGAGAAGAGTCTCGAACTCTCGACCTCAACCTTGGCAAGGTTGCGCTCTACCAACTGAGCTACTCCCGCACTGCTTAAGCCAAGATTATAACAAAAACGGGCTGGTTGGGCAACCCGTCCACGGCCGGCGCATTTCGCCACCTCTCCGGCAGCTATGCCAGTGGAATCTGGCGGGCAAAAAGGCCACAATTGAAGCGATACCTCCGTGGTACCTCCACCTATAGTGTCTATCCATGGCTCCCAACCAGGAATTGTCCTGATGACCCCCCCCATGCATGCTGCCCCCGGAAAGCTCGCCACACTGATCATCGGCATCGCCACCTTGGCGTGGGCCGGCGGGAGCGTGACCGCGCAGCAGCGACCGACGCCCGGTTCGGTGGAAGACTCGATCCGTCCGCTGCCGCAGCTGGCACCCGAACCCGCACCACCTGCGCCCGCGTTGCCAAAACCGACCATGCCCCCGCCCGGGAATGGCAAGCCCGTGGGCATTGCCGAAGTGGCATTTGCCGGCAACGCGGTGATTCCCGCCAGCCAGCTCAACGAGATGGTGAAGAGCCTGATCAAGCCCGAGATGACCATCAACGAGATCAGCGGCATTGCGGTCGGCCTGACCACCCGCTTGCGCGAGGCCGGTTATCTGCTGGCAATCGCCGTGATTCCGCCGCAAAAACTGGAGAATGGCCGGCTGCGCATCGAAATTCTCGAGGGCAGGATCGACTTCATCAGCGTCAGTGGCAATCGGCATTACCCTGCCGCCTACATTGAAAGGTTGATCGGCGATCTGCGCGGCAAGCCTGCGCCCACCATCGCGGATCTCGAGGAGCGCATGCTGTTGCTCAACGAGTTGCCCGGCCTGCGCGCGCGCGCCCTCCTGAGCGCCGGCAAGGAACCGGGCGGCACCACACTGGCCCTGGAAGTGAGCGAGAACCCCTATCGCGCCACGATCGGCGCCTCCAACCACGGCTCGCGGGAACTGGGGCAGTACCGGATGGACGGGTCTTTCGACCTGTACAACCCGTTCGGTCTGGGCGATGTGCTGAGCGTACGCGGCCTGCACTCGGCGGGCGGGCTGACGGACCTGGGGCGCCTGGCTTACAGCATCCAGCCATTCGGCCGCACGCGCTACGGCGTGTCCATCTCGCGCGTGGACTATCGCGTCGGCGGCAATTTCACCTCACTCGACCTGCAAGGTTATGCCCTGACAAGGGAGATCAGCGCCTCGACACCGCTGCTGCGCCAACGGATGACCGGGATCACCTTCGGCGCCGGCGCGCGCAGCTCGCGTACCAGCCAGAGTGCGCTGGGCGTCAACACCGGATCGAACGTCGTCAATAGCGGCTTTGCCAATCTGGCCGGCTATCACTATGACATGGGCGGCGGCGCCACCTTCGGTGTCATCGGAGTGGCCAGCAATGGCCGCAGCAATTCAGCCGGAACCGATCCGCGCGCACTGGCGCTCAAGGTGGATGGCGATATCAGCCATACCCGTCCGATTGGCGCCGGTGTCGAGGTAGCCGGGCGCCTGGCAGGCGCCGTCAGCCGGGTCGCGCTGCCGGATACCGAGAAGTTCAGCATTGGCGGCCCGGATTCGGTACGCGCCTATCCGATCGCCCAGGCCCGCGGGGACCGCGGATTCCTGGCATCGCTGGAAATGCGACGCCGGCTGGACAGCCTGCCTGGCATGCAGGTGGGGGTGTTTTACGACTTCGCGACGGTCAGGCGGGTGCAGACCGCTGTCACACCCGATTTCGACACCCTGCGGGGCGTAGGAGTCGGTGCCACCTACATGCCGGATCGCAACCTGCGGGTCCGGCTTGATCTGGCCCACGCGCTGGGCGGCAACCCGACCGCCGATAACCGCGGCCGCAATCGTGCCTGGTTGAGCGTCGTGTACACCTTCTAGGGGGTCGCCGACCGCCGCGCGCCGCCGGCTTTTTTCGGCGCGCGAACCGCCGGTTCGCGCATTTCCCGGTTTTTCCTGCCTGTTCGGCCTCTTCCTGTCCTCAAGTTCTCCGCGCCACTGCCGTTAGCCCCACTGGAGGCGGTGCGCCCGACAGAATCAGGCACCGTTTGATCCCCACGTTCTGCCCGTGGTGTGCATCCGCCCCAAGGATCACACCACTTTTGGGAGAAAGACGATGGCGACACTTACGAACGGAACCCTGCTCCAGCGCCACATGGGTGCGCCACGCATCCGCAGGCACGGCAGCCGCAATCGTCTGACTACCCTTGCTGCCGCACTGGTAGCAGCCCTGCCGCTGGCCTGGTCCGCGGCGGCGCATGCGCAGATGCCCAGCGGCGGGACGGTGGCCCAGGGCTCGGCAACGATTACCCAGACCAGCCCGACCCTGCAGACCATCGGCGTGGCCACTGCCCGCGCCGTGATCAATTGGGACAGCTTCTCGATCGGCACCGGCAATACGGTCCAGTTCGTGCAACCGAACAGCAGTTCCGTCGTGCTGAACCGGGTGACAGGAGGCTCGGCCAGCAGCATCCTCGGCAACCTCACGGCCAACGGCCAGGTGTTTCTGGTCAACCCCAACGGCATCTTTTTCGGCTCGTCCGCCCGCGTTGACGTCGCCGGCCTGGTGGCGTCGACCATGGACATCGCCGACGCAGACTTCATGGCCGGGGTGCATCGGTTTGCGCGCCCTTCGGGTGTTGCCGGCGCCAGCGTGGTCAACGAAGGCGTGATCAACGCCGTCGATGGTGGCTATGTGGCGCTGCTCGGCAATACCGTCACCAATGGCGCTACCGGCATCATTCGCGCCAGGCTCGGCACCGTCCTCCTGGCCGCTGCCGATCAGGTGACGCTCGATTTCGCCGGCGACCAGCTGATCAGCTATGCGCTGGACACCCCGGCCGTGGCGGCGGCCACCGTCACCAATCAAGGCCAGATCCTCGCCGATGGTGCCAGCGTCTATCTCACCACGGCCAACGCTGCTGCGCTGACCGGTACGGTGATCAATCAATCCGGTGTCATCCGTGCACAGAGCATCGTCGAGCGCGACAGCGGCATTTACCTCGTGGCTGACTACGGCAACATCGAAGTTGCCGGCACGCTGGACGCCAGTGCGCAAACCGGCGGCCAATACGGTGCCGTCAACATCGTGGCGCAGGCTGGGGATGTCACACTCGGCAACAGCACCGTCATCGCAGCTGGCGGTGCCGCAGCGGGCAGCAATTTCATCTACAGCGCCAACAACGTGCAGCTTGGCGGCACCATCACCGCGCAATCGAGCGGGGGCAGTGCCAGCAACACCTTGATCGCACTGAACACGCTCTCGCTGGGTAACGCCATCGTCAGCGCGAATGGCAACACCGATGCCTCGGGCTACCTCTTTTCCCTGCTCGGGGACATGAGCCAGTCAGCGGGCGGCAGCGTCTCCGCATCCGCCACAGGCAATGGCAGTGCGGCCTCGATCCTGACCAACAGCTTTGGCGGCAGCAATCTTGCCGGCGCACTGGATGCCAGTTCCAGCGGCGCCGGCGGCACAGCAGGAGTGGCCGCTTCCAGCTCAACCACCAACCTTTCGGTCGGAACGGTGCGCGCGTCGGCACCGAACGGCACGGCCAGCGCGACCCTGGATGCCAGCGCCGGCAACCTGACCGCGACCGGCACCATCCGCGCCAATTCGGCCAGCGGAACCGGCAGCGTGAGCGTCAGTGGCGTCAACATGTCGGTGGCAGGCATCCAGACCACTGGCAACCTGGCCATGACAGTCACCGGGGACGGCAGCGGAACCGTACAGAACACCGGCCCGGCGATCGAAGCGGCGAGCCTGTCCGGAACCGGCGCGGCCAGCAGCCTGCCGATTGTGGCACCCGGTTCGGGCGGTTACGG